>CANPXZ010000090.1 GCA_947587485.1 uncultured Oscillospiraceae bacterium
AAGACGATTTCAGCGATGTCAACACAGAAGAAGTCCACAGTGCTCTCTCTGGCGAAACACAGGCAGGATCGGATGTCACAGCTATGGTAAGCGAGGCGACCACACAGGCGGAGAGCTATAATGCCGCGTTAAACGACACGTCCGATATGGGATTTACCGGGGGTGAACTGGGGGAGATGCTGACACAAAACGCTATACAAGCGTATCTATCCGACGAGGTATCTGGGCTGAGAGTACCGCAGTTTTTCCTGCGTTCTGTGCCCGATTTGTTCGGCGGTGAGTTTGAGCTTCTGGAGCCGGAAAACTTGTCCGACGGTTTTTCCCTGGCCGGTCAAGATGCACGGGTACGATTTGAATTGGCTACCGGCGAAATGTATCGGGTGGACGTTGCCGAGAAGGGCGAAGCGGTTCCAAAGTACAGGCGGGCCGACGCTGAGACCAGCGAGTACATCCGCAGTTACTTGGCACAGCTCCCCCCGGAACAGAAAATTCAAAGATGTATCAACATGATCTGCGCCCAGATCAATCGGAATAACCGCTATGCTGCGTCGGAGATCAACGACTATGTGCGGCGCATTGTCGGCGGCATGACAGAGGATGAGCTTTCTGCCATGGAGACAGCCATCCCGACCTATGCCAGAAAAATCGAAGAGAAGATCAAGACGCTGGAAGACGCTTACCGCGAAGACAAATTTGGACGGTGGCTTGACAGCGGAAAGATCGTCTGTCGGGATAGTTATATGCTGCCGAAGGTCATTACGCCTGCTGATACGACGGATTCTATCCCAAAGTCTCTGTATGAGGCGGAGAAAGACGACATGAACGGCGGAGAGCATGAACTGCTCGATGCCATTGTTGGCCTTGACAATGTGAAGTGGTGGCACCGGATCATTGAACGTAAGGGTTTCCGCTTGAACGGCTTTATCAATCATTATCCCGATTTCATGGTTATGACCAAGTCTGGAAAACTTGTCCTGATCGAGTACAAGGGCGACGACCGCGACAACAGCGACAGTGAGCGAAAACTGAAGCTCGGACGTTGGTGGCAAATGAAAGCTGGCGATAACTACCGCTATTTCATGGTGTTCAAGAACCGGGAATTTGGCATCGACGGAGCTTATACGATGGATCAGTTTATGGAGATCATGCGAGAGCTGTGAAAGAAAGGCTGGGGAGCGTTTGCGGCGAAGCCGGAAGATTGGCTTTATTGTGTGAACGGTTGAAATGAGGTGAGAGTATGACAGAATTTGACAATCTAAAGAATACCTATATTGTGACTATGCAATGTGCAATGGCAATGGGCAGGGGAAATCAATGGACAAAGCATGGCAATGATATTCTACACAAGTTCTGTGAAATGCTTGTTGATAGAAGCGACTATCCCGATGCAGATAAGCAAGCTATGAAACAGGAATTGGAATTGCTTAAAGAATCAATTGACGCTGAAATTGACGCCTGTTATCAAGACAGAAACGGAATATTGAAGTTCTAAAGGCTAGTATCCAAAAATCAGATGGAGATAACTAGTAATGTTTTGAGTAGAGTGGCTTTAGTTCCAATTGCACGATGTTTGGAGAATAGCATCCGTCGGTACGAGCATCGTTTGATGCAAGTACCGGCGGATTTGCTCAATCTAAAGATATGTACTCTGTCACGGATTTTAAGTAGGTTTCTGCGTCTCCGTTGAGAATCAAATCAGCATATGCCCGCGGATCATTATAAACGAGGTAGTCAAGCTCCGACCGCTGGTAAAGATTATCTGCAATCTCGTTCTCAACGGCGGTGCAATCAATGGAGATCATGCTGCCGTCGGTGTACATAAGCTCTACACATGCGGTATCCAGGTTGAACTCACAGGAAATAAGAGTTTTCATTTTGCATTCTCCTTAATCATCCTGAAATATCTCAATGCCTCAACGATAGCCTTTTCTTTCTCCGGCGGGCATTGGGGCTGCTTGGCGTTCTCTGACTTCGGCTTATTATAATTTTCCCGTTCGATAATCCCTAACTTTTGCTTCACCTGCGCGATGTAGAGGGAAGAGACTGTGAGGCCGCTGTGCTCTTTCACATACGCCTTGATCTCCCCATAGGTCGCGCCTTTCTGGAAACCGGACATATCCATATCCTCCAGAGAGAAATCGACCCTGATCTTTGTTGACTGGATTTCCCCCTTGGAAAGTTGAACAACAGTCTCCACATGATATGTCCTGGGGAACATATCCACGGCGGCGCAGCGGGCGGGGCGGAAGCCAAGCTCCGCCAGACGCTTCAGGTCCCGGGCCAGGGTGCCAGGGTCGCAGGAGACGTAGACGAGCTTTTCCGGCCCCATGGCAGCGATGGCCTGGATGACCGCCTCATCCATGCCCTTGCGGGGCGGGTCGGTGATGACGACGTCCGGGCGCAGACCCTCCTCCGCCAGCTTTTTGGCCACGTCTTTCGCGTCGCCGCAGAGATACCGGGCGTTGGCGACGCCGTTTCGGGCCGCGTTGGCCCGGGCGTTCTCCACGGCGGAGGGGACCACGTCGCTGCCAATGAGCCGGGCGGCGTCCCGGGCCACGGCCAGGCCGATGGACCCCGCGCCGCAGTAGAGGTCCAGCACCGTTTTGCCGGCGGGCTCGGCATATTCCCCCGCCAGGGCGTACAGCTTCTCCGCCTGGGCGGTATTCACCTGGAAGAAGGTGAGGGGGGACAGGATAAGACGGGCGCCGCAGACCGTTTCCTCCACCAGATCGCTGCCCCACAGGGTGCGGACTGGGCCGTCCAGCACCACGTTCCCGGGAGAGCGGTTGACGCACACAAGCACGCCGGTCAGCTCCGGACAGGCGGCGCGCAGGGCGGCCGCCGCGCCCCGGTCCACCTCTCCCGCCGCCACGATGCAGGCGGCGAAGTGGGAGGAAGTCTTTCGCAGGAACAGGTGGCGCACGAGCCCCCGGCCCGTGGCCTCGTCATAGGCGGGAGCGCCGGTCCGCTTCATCCAGCCCAGCAGCGCCCCGGCGGCCCGGTCAAAGACCTCCGGCTGGAGCAGACAGCGCTTCGTCTCTGTTACCCGGTGGCTCCGGGGGCCGTAAAACCCGCAGACGGGGCCGGGGGCGAAGTTATAGATGGCCTTGTTGCGGTAGCCCTCCTGACTGTCCGCGCCCAGGATGCGCTCCGCCCGCAGGTCCAGGCCGCCGATGCGCCGCAGGGCGTCGTTGACCCGGCCCAGCTTGAAATCCAGCTCCATGGCGTAGTCCATATGCATGGCGGCGCAGCCGCCGCACTGGCCGTAGACCGGGCAGACCGGCTCCGTCCGGTGGGGCGAGGGGACGAGCAGAGCCTCGCCCCGGCCCCAGACGGCCGTGCGCGTCACCTTCACGATCCGCACCCGCCAGGTCTCTCCGGGGAGGGCCCGGGGCACGAACACCGCCCGGCCGGCCAGCCGACACACCCCCAGCCCCTGGGAGGTAAAGCCGGTGATCTCGCCCTCCAGGATATCGTTCTTTTTCAATGCAGTCTCCATAATGGCCCCATTGTAACACACCGGAGGCGAAAGTGGGCCGGTTTTTCCGGAATGGTGGGGAAAAATCAAGAGTTTTTTCAAAAAAAGGGTTGTGTTGTGGGGATGAAAGTGTTACAATATGCGTAACTTTTGTTACTAATCTTACTTTGAGGTTACAAAATGAGCGATTTCAAATGGGGACCCCGGAGGCTTTTGGCCGCTGTGACGGCGTGCGTACTTCTGATCGGAGCGCTGGGGGCGGAGGCCTTTGCCCAGGAGGGCGCGGAGCCGCCGGCCGTGATAGCAGAGACCGGGGAGGCGGATATGCTGCCGCCGGAGCCGGAGGAGCCTGTCGTGCCGGAGGAGCCCGCCGTGCCGGAGGAGCCTGTTGCACCGGAGGAGCCCGCCGTGTCGGCGGAGCCTGTCGTGTCGGCGGAGCCTGTCGTGTCGGAGGAGCCCGCCGTGCCGGAGGAGCCCGCCGTGCCGGAGGAGCCTGTCGTGCCGGCGGAGCCCGCTGTGTCGGAGGAGCCCGCCGTGCCGGAAGTGCCCGCTGTGCCCGAATCATCGGAGGAGCCGGAGGAAGAGCTGGCGTCGGAGGACCCGCTGTATTGGAAATATGGGGGCCCCATGACCATCGCCGCGATCCCGGCGGACTATTCGGAGGTGAAGCCCCGTGCGCTGCGGGGCGGCGAGACCCTGCGCAAGGGCGTCGACGTGTCCGAATTCCAGGTGACGAACAAGAGCTCCTACAACATAGACTGGAAGAAAGCTGCCAAGGCCGGCGTTGAGTTTGCCATCGTCCGGGTGGGCTACCGCGGCACCCGGGAGGGCGGGCTGGCCAAGGACAGATTCTACGATCAGAACATCCGTGGCGTGCAGGCCGCGGGGATCAAGGTGGGGCTTTATTTCTTCTCCCAGGCCGTCACCCCGGAGGAGGCCCGGGAGGAGGCCCGGTATCTTGTCGCCATCGCCAACAATTACACCGTGGACCTGCCGCTGGTGTTCGATTATGAGGAGGTCACAAGCGTCAGTTCCCGCCGTCTGAAGATGGCGGAGCTTGACCGGCAGCTCAAAACGGATATCTGCAAGGCGTTCTGCGACGAGGTGTCCTCGTCCGGCTATGAGAGCATGGTGTACACCAACCTGTCCATGCTGAGTCAGGACCTGTACCGGGAGCAGCTGGGCCGCGTCTGGCTGGCCCACTGGACGAAGGAGACGACCTATACGGGCTCCTATGAGTACTGGCAGTTCGGCTTGGGCACGGTGGACGGCATCCCGAACACGGTGGATCTGGACTACTGGTACGATCCGATCCCCACGGGTCCGCTGCCGCCGCCGGAGGAGCCGGAGGCGGTCACGCCCTCGCCCGGCCCCACGGTCGTGCCGGACCCCACGGCCACACCGGCTCCCACGGCTGCGCCGGTCCCTACGGCCGCACCGGCTCCCACGGCTACGCCGAAGCCGACCTCCTATACCGATGTGACGGCGAAGGACTGGTTCTATAGCGACGTGAAGTGGGCGACGGAAAAGAACGTGGCCGGCGGCGTGGGCGGCAGCAAGTTCTCGCCCCAGACCACGGCTACCCGCGGGCAGGTCGTCACCATGATCTACCGGCTGCAGGGCGAGCCGAAGGCGACGGAGGACGCGGGCTTTACGGACCTGCGGCAGGACTATTACAAGGACGCCGTCAACTGGGCCTTTTCCAGCGGCGTGGTCAACGGCACCGGCCCGTCCACCTTCACGCCGGACGGGAAGATCACCCGGGAGGACCTGGTGACCATGCTGTACCGGATGAAGGGTTCGCCCTCGGCGGAGGGGAGCCTGAGCTCCTTCACCGACGCCGGCTCCATCCACAGCTACGCCCAGCACTCCATGGCCTGGGCGGTAAAGGCGGGGCTCATCAAGGGGTATACGGACGGATCTGTCCGGCCCGGCGCGTCGGCCACCCGGGCGGAGGTGTGCGCCATACTGCGTCGGTATTCCGAGCTGGCGTAACGAACAAAGCGGAACGCCCCTGTCAGGGCGTTCCGTTTGAGCAAAAAAATCCGCAAAATGGCTTTCCTTTTGCCGTATTTTGCGATAAAATCAAGTTGTTATGACAACTGACATGATGATCGATTGAGGTGAGCGCGTGAAAAAGGGCGGTTTTTCCACCGGATTTATGTATGTGCTGCTGGTGTTCCTGGCGGTGGGGCTTGGATTTCTCATTTTCTTCAATTTCAGGGCCAACCGCGAGCAGCAGGCGGAGATCGCCTCCGCCCTGGAGCAAGCGGCGGCCACGTCGACCCCCGCGCCCACCGGCGTACCCGAGGCGACGCAGGTGCCCTACCGGAGCGGGGATACGGTCCGCCTTGCCTTTGCCGGCGACCTGGTGGGCCAGGCCGGCCTGACGACGGACGCCCAGCGGGACGGGGACGACGGCGCGGTCACCTATGATTTCACGCAGGAGCTGGAGGGCGTCCGGGATTCGGTGGAGGACGCGGACCTGGCCGCCTGCACGCTTGTGAGCTCTCTTACGAACAACGGCGGCTATGACGCCTATACCATGCCGGGCTCCGTGGCGAGCGCCCTGAAGGGCGTGGGCTTCGACTTGGTCAACGCCGCCTCGGACCACATCCTGGACCGGGGGCTGGACGGTCTGGTGGAGACTGTGAACATCCTGCGGGGCGGCAGGCTGGGCGTGCTGGGCGCCTATGACAGCGCCAACCGGTCCCTGCTCATGGCGGACGTGCAGGGCGTCAAGGTGGGCTTTTTGAGCTATACCTACAGCACCGCCACCAGCACCGGGGACAGCCAGCCGGTGTCCATCGCGGACAACAGCTGGTGCCTGGATCTTTTGACCACCGATTATATGACCACCATGGAGCAGGTGGACTACACGAAGATCGACGCCGACATCGCCGCCATCCGGGACGCGGGCGCGGAAGTTGTGGTGTGCTTCGCATACTGGTGGAACAACACCCAGTATTACACCGAGCCCCGGGCCAACCAGACCGAGGTGGCGGACCACCTGCTGAAAAGCGGCGTGGACATCCTCATCGGCGGCGGCGTGAAGTCCCCCCAGCCCATTGAGATACGCACCGTCGCCCGGGAGGACGGCAACGCCAACTGCGTGGTGTGCTACAGCCTGTCCAACCTGATGAGCTGCTTCACGGACAACTATACCAACATCTCCGCCGTGGTCCAGATCGAGGTCAGCAAGGACGCGGACAACGGCGACGTCTGGATCAGCGGCGTCAGCGCCCGGCCGCTTTTCATGAGCTATACCTCCGACGGAGAGGCCGGCAGCCGCTACCGTCTGCTGGACGCCCGGGAGACCGTCGACTACTATGAGGAGGACGACATCCCCCAGGAGACCTACAACGCGGTGGTGAACGGCATCAACGACCTGAAGACCCTGATGGGGGAGGACTATTTCCGGGACGGCGGCGTGGCGCTCCAGTTCCCCTACCAGGCGGACGAGTGATCAGAACAGCGCCAGCGCTCCCAAAAACGTATATGCCGCGGCGAACAGGCCGCACAGCGCCCGGCCCGCAAGGTGCCGGGCGCAGCTTATATCCGTGCCGGCCAGCACGCCCATGGTCTGGCAGTGGACGGAGGCCCCGCCCCAGCCGATGATGAGAGCCGCAGCGGCCAGCGGGACCGGACCCGGCGTCTGGCCCGCCAGCGCCGCCACGCCGCTGCCCAGCTCCAGAAAGCCGCACACCAGCGCGTTTGCCAGAGGCGGCAGCGCGAGATACGGCTCCAATACCCCCAGCAGGGCCCCGAACAGGACCACGTACCCGCAGACGGTGACGGTGGAGCCGATGGCCTTGGACACGGCGGCGGTCAGGGCCTTGCCGAAGGGCGGGATGGGCCGGGGTGTACTGTCTTGGGCCGGGACCGGGGCGTCGTCCGGGCCCCGGAACAGCAGCCCCACCGTCATCGCGGCCAGCACATGGGTCAGGTAGAGCAGCAGCCCTGCCCGGGGACTTTGGAACACGCCTCCGGCGGCCCCGATGATGAAGGCGGGGCCGGAGTTGTTGCAAAAGGCCAGCAGCCGCTCCGCGCCGTCCCGGCCGATCCGGCCCTCCCGGCGAAGGTCCGCCGTCATGGACGCCCCCAGGGGATAGCCGCCGGACAGGCCCAGGAAAAAGACCTGGGCGCCGGCGGGGGAGACGTGGAAGAGCCTTCCCATGGCCCCGCCGAAGAGCCCGCCCAGCAGGTCCGGCAGACCCAGCGCGGACAGCAGGTTTGCCAGCACGAAAAAGGGCAGCAGCGACGGCGCCAGCGTGGCGGCGCATACGTTCAGCCCCTCCCGGGCCCCCTCCGCCGCCGGGCCCGAGAAGACCACCAGCAGGAGAAATAAGCCGAGAACGAGAAGTACGGGAAGATGTTTTTTCATGGTCCCAGCATATGAGCCTGTCAAAGGGCGTATGAGAGAAAACCGGCGGCGTATGTCCCGCAGTCCTTTTTTCGTCCGCCCCCGCATAAATTATCCGGGGTGATGAGCGTGACGGATAAAATGTCGCTGACACACAGGATGATGACACGGCTGGACATACCGGAGGAGGCGGCGTCGAACGCGCCCCGGATCATTATTTCCGGCGGCACCAGGGTGCTGGTGGAGGGCCACAGGGGCCTTTTGGAGTACGCCGGGGACCGGATCGCGGCGGCGGGGCCGGGCTGCCGCATCCTCATCAAAGGGGAGGGTCTGGGCCTGGTGACCATGGACCGGCATGAGATGGTGGTGTCGGGCCGGCTTTGGGCGGTGGAGCTGGAATGAGCTGGGCGCGGTACATCACGGGCTGGGTCACGGCGGAGATCACCGGCGCGGAGCCGGAGCGGATGCTGCGGGCCCTGGCGGAGCGGGGCATCACCTTCTGGGGGGCCGCGCCGCCCCGGGACTACCGGCTTACGGTCCAGGTGCCCCTGAGCGCCGCCAGGCTCATCGGCCCCCTGGCGTCGGCCAACGGCTGCGAGTGCGTCGTCAAGGCCCGCCACGGCCTGCCGGCGGCCTTTCGGAAGGTGCGCCGCCGGTATGTGCTTTTGGCCTGCATCGGCGTGGCGGCGGCGCTTCTGTACGGCGGCAGCGCCTTCGTCTGGGAGATCAGCGTCACCGGAAACGACACGGTGCCGGAGGGGGTCATCCGCCAGGCGCTGCAGGAGTGCGGCGTGGACATCGGGGCCTATTGGCCCGGCTTTTCCCAGGACCAGATCCGAAACGGAGTGCTGCTGCGGGTGCCGGAGCTTCGGTGGATGACCGTCACCATGCGGGGCAGCCACGCAAAGGTGATCGTCCGGGAGCGGTGGGAGCGTCCGCCGGTGATCGACCGGCGGGTCCCCGGCAAGATCGTGGCGGCCAAGGCGGGCCTGGTGGAGGATGTCCAGGCCCTGCACGGCACGGCGGAGACGGAAGAGACCAGGGCAGTGCTGCCGGGGGAGACCCTCATCGGCGGCTATGTGACCGGCCGCAACGGCGTCATAGGCCCGGGCAGGGCCATCGGGACCGTCACGGCCCGGACCTGGTACGAGCTGACGGCAAAAAGCCCGGCGGAGGCGGCGGTCAAGACGCCCAATGGGAAGAAAACCACCCGCTGGGCGTTGATCCTGGGAAAAACACGGATAAATTTTTATAAAGACAGTAGTATTTGCCCCGCAGGATGTGATAAAATCATTGTAGACCACCCCTTGCGGGTCGAGGGGCTGTTCGCCCTGCCTGTCGCCCTGGAGGAGACGGTGTACACCCCCTATGAGACCCGGCCCGAGACCAGGACCGTGCTGCGGGAGGAGCTGGAGCACCAGCTCATGGAGCGGCTGGAGCGGATCGTGGGCCAGGAGGGCCAGGTGGTCTCCGCCGTGTTTTCCGCGTCGGAGGAGGACGGGGCCCTGTACGTGACCCTTCGGGCGGAGTGCCGGGAGCAGATCGGAAGAGAGGCGCCCCTCACGGACGCGGACCTGGCGGAGATACAGGCAAAAATACCTAAGACAGAGGAATAGAGATACATGACAGAAAAGGTAATGCAGATCGATCGCATGGAGAACGTCATCAGCGTGTTCGGCTCCTTCGACCAGAATCTGCGCATCATCGAGACGGAGCTGGGCGTTTCCATCACCAACCGGGACGACCATCTGAAGATATCCGGGGACGCGGAGAACGTGATGCATGCGGAGAAGGCCATCGACGGACTTCTCTCTCTGGCGGCCCGGGGCGAGGCCATCGACGCGCAGAACGTGCGCTATATCATCAAGATGGTCCTGGCGGGCCAGGAGGACAAGATCGGGGACGTGGCCCGGGGCGTCATCTGCATCACCGCCAAGGGCCGGCCCGTCAAGCCCAAGACCATCGGCCAGAAGACCTATGTGGACGCCATCAAAAACAACACCGTCACCCTGGGCATCGGCCCGGCCGGCACGGGCAAGACCTATCTTGCGGTGGCCTGCGCGGTGGCGGCCTTCCGGGAAAAGCGGGTCAACCGGATCGTGCTGACCCGCCCGGCGGTGGAGGCCGGAGAGCGGCTGGGCTTTCTGCCGGGGGACCTGCAGAGCAAGGTGGACCCGTACCTGCGGCCCCTGTACGACGCCCTTTTCGACATGCTGGGGGCGGAGACCTATAACAAATACCTGGAGCGGGGAGACATCGAGGTGGCCCCCTTGGCCTACATGCGCGGCCGGACGCTGGACGACAGCTTCATCATCCTGGACGAGGCCCAGAACACCAGCCGGGAGCAGATGAAGAT
>CANPXZ010000091.1 GCA_947587485.1 uncultured Oscillospiraceae bacterium
CCCTCGGAGTACCGGCGGCCCAGCATGAGCCGGCCGGTGAACTCGTCCACGATGATGACCTCGTTGTCCTTCACCACGTAGTCGATGTCCCGCTTCATGACGCCGTGGGCCTTGATGGCCTGGTTGATGTGGTGGGTCAGGGTGGTGTTCTCCAGGTCGGACAGGTTCTCCACGCCGAAATACTGCTCCGCCTTGGCGATGCCGTTGGCGGTGAGGGTGGCGGTGCGGGCCTTCTCGTCCACCAGGTAGTCGGCGTTCTCGTCGGCGGTCTCGATCTCCTCCTTCTCCTCCACGGCGGTCACCACGCCCCTGCGCAGACGGCGCACGAAATCGTCCACCTGCCGGTACATGTCGGTGCTCTCGTCCCCCTGGCCGGAGATGATCAGCGGCGTACGGGCCTCGTCGATGAGGATGGAGTCCACCTCGTCCACGATGGCGAAGAAGTGGCCCCGCTGGACGGTGTCCTTCTTGTACAGGGCCATATTGTCCCGCAGGTAGTCGAAGCCCATCTCATTGTTGGTGCCGTAGGTGATGTCGGCGTTATAGGCCCTCTGCCGCTCCTCCCGGCTCAGGCCGTGGACGATCAGGCCCACCTCCAGGCCCATGAAGCGGTGGACCTTGCCCATCCACTCCGAGTCGCGCCGGGCCAGATAGTCGTTGACGGTGACGATGTGCACGCCCTGGCCCTCCAGGGCGTTCAGGTAACTGGGCAGCACGGCCACCAGGGTCTTGCCCTCGCCGGTCTTCATCTCCGCGATGCGCCCCTGGTGCAGCACGATGCCGCCCAGCAGCTGCACCCGGAACGGCCGCATGCCCAGCACACGGTCCGCCGCCTCCCGCACGGCGGCAAAGGCCTCCGGCAGGATGTCGTCCGTGGTCTCTCCCGCCGCCAGGCGGGCCTTGAATTCGTCGGTCTTGGCCCGAAGCTGGGCGTCCGTCAGGGCCTTATACTGCCCCTCCAGCGCCTCGATCTTGTCCACCAGCGGCTGGAGCTTCTTGACCTCCCTGGCCGAGTGGGAGCCGAAAATCTTATCTAAAAACATCGTTGTTTTCCTTTCCTTTGCCGGTCCGCCGCCGGGGAAGGCCCTCGGCGATCACAGAATATATCAATGTATTATAACACA
Organism: uncultured Oscillospiraceae bacterium; assembly: GCA_947587485.1. Taxonomy (GTDB): domain Bacteria; phylum Bacillota; class Clostridia; order Oscillospirales; family Oscillospiraceae; genus CAJOIG01. Next base: position 1,125 of record CANPXZ010000091.1, read on the forward strand.
CCTACTCTGTAAAAGGAAGAGAAAACCTGTCCGGAACGCTGAAAATGCCCCCGGCTCGATGGAGCCGGGGGCGGATCCGTTGGACTTACTTCGTGTACTTGAGAGCGTTGCTGGCCTCATAGCCGCCAAGCATGGTCTTCTTGTCGTTGGCGCAGCACCGCACCGTGAACTCGTACTTCACGCCGGACTTCAGGACCGCGGCCTTCCGGGTGTAGGTGGTAGCCGTGGTAGTTCCGATCTTCTTCCAGCTGCCGCCGTTCTCGCGGTAATATACCATGTACCGGGGAACACCGCTCACCTTGTTCCAGCTGACCTTGATGCCGGCGGAGGTCTTGGCAATGGTCACGTCGGGCGCGGCGTAATATTTCAGGCTGTTGCTGGCCTTATAGCCGCTGAGCATGGTCGTCTTGTCGTTGGCGCAGCACCGGACCGCGAACTCATACTTCACGCCGGACTTCAAGACCGCGTCCTTGCGGGTATAGCTGGTCTTGGTAGTGGTGCCGATCCTCTTCCAGCCGCCGCCGTTCTCACGGTAATACACCATGTACCGGGGAGCGCCTTTCACCTTGTTCCAGCTGACCTTGATGCCGTTGGATGCGACGCTGATCGTCACCTTGGGCGCAGCCAGCTTCTTGGCGGAAGCGGTCTCGGGCTTGGGCGTCGCCGTGGGCTTGGGAGCCTCGGTGGGCTTCGCCGTGGGGGCCTCGGTAGGCTTAGGAGCCTCGGCAGGCTTCGCCGTAGGGGCCGCCGTGGGCTTGGGAGCCTCGGCAGGCTTCGCGGCGGGGGCCTCGGTAGGCTTGGGAGCCTCGGCAGGCTTCACGGCGGGGGCCTCGGTGGGCTTGGAAGCCTCGGCAGGCTTCGCCGTGGGGGCCGCTGTGGGCTTCGGAGCCTCGGCAGGCTTCGCCGTGGGGGCCGCCGTGGGCTTGGGGGCCTCGGCAGACTTCGCGGCGGGGGCCGCAGGGGCCTCGGTGGCCTTCGCGGCGGGGACCTCCGTGGACTTCGGAGCCTCGGCAGGCTTCGGGGCCTCAGTGGGCTCCTCAATCCCGGGGGTCTCAGGGACACCGGGGGCCGCCTGCGGGATCACCGGCGCCACAGGCTTCGGGGTCTCCGTGGCCTTCGGGGCCTCAGTGGGCTTCGCAGTGGGCGTTGCCGTAGGCGCGGGCGTAGCCGGGAGCTTAGCGATGGACCTGGTCTCCGTCGCGCTGCACATCGTGCAGGTACGGGTCATGGTCCCTTCCGCCTCGGTGGTGGCTTTCTTCGTTACCTTTTCAGCGCCCCAATTGTGGTAGAAGTTGACCGTCGCGGCAGCGTCGCAGGAGACCGTCCTGCCGGAACCGGTGGCCTTGGCGGTGACGGTCACGCCGTAAGGCGTATCGTCTTTGCAGGTGAGGGTCAGGGTAAGCCCATTGGCCTCAGCTTTGATACCGGTGCTTTCGTCGGTGGCGGTATTACCGCTCTTCACTTCCAGGGTCACGGTCACGGGCTTGTTGGTGAACACGTAGGACAGACTGTCTCCCTCTTTGCCGCCCTTGCAGACCGACAGGGTCCAGGTGACAGTATCCACCTGAACGCCGACAGGGGTGCAGAACAGCTCCAGCGTGAAGCTCTCGCCCGGCTTGGCGTGAACCTTGCCAGTATTGGCGGTGTTCAGCTTGCTCGTTTTGCCCATGATACGCACGCCGTTCAGCGGACCGGGTGTGGGCACGGGCTTTTCCCTGTAAGTCTTATTTGTTTCGTTGCCCTTCACCCACACGGCGTAAAGTGTGTCGCCGTCCTTGACCACAGTCTCGCCGGCCTTGACATTGGGATTCTCGTCCGTCGCAGTCGTAGCCCAACCCTTGAAGGTGTAGCCGTCGATCGGGTGATCTTTCCAGTAGTCCTCCAGTTCATCCTGGCTTTTAAACGTTTGGGTGTGATCATTGACGCTGTCCCAGTTCAAGCCGCTGACGGCCAGATCCTTGGCCTGGACCTTATAGCCGTTAACTTCCTCGCTATACGTGCGGGAGCAGATCAAAGAGGCTGTCTTGCCGAACATGCCGTTCCCGTTCAGCTTGTAGGTGACGACCTTTGCCGGGGTTTTGCTGGCCCCCTCATATCCGGCGTACAGGGTAGTGCCGGGGGCGACCTCCTGGCCTTTCTCAACCTTAGAGCCGCTAGGCTTGATGGACCACTCAGAATAATCGTCCTTCTGTTCCTTGGTTATCTTGCTCTTCCCGGTATACCAGCCCTGGAACTCGACGGACTGATCTTCAGTGCTGATGTCATAAACGGGGGTATAACCACTAAGGTCAGGCAGCTTGCCCTCCACCAGTTCCACGGTGCGGGTGTAGTTGTTATTCTCCTCCTTGGAATCCTTGAAGTTGCCCGGCTCGGCGTCCAAGGTAACGACGCCGACCCAGTGCGCATAGAGATCGTTCACATCCTCTGGGACACTATCGCCCATTTTATACTCTTTAGCGTCCGACTGGCCGTCTTGCTTGTCAAACCAGCCCAGGAAACGATAGCCGCTGCGCGTAGGCTGATACCAGTCAAAGCCCTTGGGCAGCTTTCCGTCGCCGGTCAGGGTGACTACAAACGTATCGTACCCATAAAAGGAACCGCCCGGGCAGTGGATCGTCACATATCTGGGGTCCGGAATGGAGGGGATCGCCGTGGTCGTGGGCTCAGACGAGTTGGCAGACCGGGACTGGGGAGCGGTCTCTTCGAACATCTGCGGACCACCCACGCCGGAGGCGCCCGTCTGGGACTTGGGTGTAGCGGCGGGCTTCGCAGTCGCGGTGGGCGCGGGGGTAGCCGGGAGCTTGGCGATGGGCCTGGTCTCCTGCGTGCCGCACAGCATGCAGCTGCGGGTCTCGACCCCTTCCGCCTTGGCGGTGGCCGCCTTCGTCACCGTCCAATCGTTCCAATCGTGGTAGAAGTTGACCGTCGCGGGAGCGTTGCTGGAGACCGCCTTGCCGGTGGTACCGGTGGCCGTGGCGCTGACGGTCACGCCGTAAGAAGTATCGCCATTGCTGGTGATGGTCAGGGTAAGTCCCTCGGCCTTGGCCGTGATACCGGTGCCCTCGGCGGTGACGTCCGTCACATCGGCCTTCACCGTCAAGGTCACGGGCTTCTTAAACACAGCGGCCAGGTCCTCTCCTTCGGCGTTCACGTTGACGCCCTTGCGGACCTCCAGGGTCCAGGTGACATTCGTCGCCTCAGCGCTAATGGGGGTGCAGAACAGTTCCAGAGAGAAGCTCGCGCCTTCTTTGCCGTGGACCTTGCCGGTATTGGCGGTGTCCAGCTTGTTCGTTTTACCCATGATCCGCAAGCCATCCAGAACGGCGGGCGTGGGCTCGGGCTTATCACCCCAGTACGTAACGTTTGTCGCGCCGTTCTTCGACCACACGGCGTAGAGGACGTCGCCGTTCTTGACAACGGTGTCGCCAGCCTTGACAGTGGGACTATCGGCCGTCTTAGTGGTGGCCCAGCCCTTGAAGGTGTAGCCGCCGAACGTATTGTTCTCCCAGTAGTCCGTCAGGTCTTCCTGGCCTGTAAACGTCTTGCTGTAGTCATCCCAGTTCAGGCCGCTGACGAGCAGGTCCTCGGCATCGAGCTTGTGGCCGCCATCCGTCTCGCTATACTTGCGGGTGCAGGTCAAAGCGGCGGTCTTGCCGAACATGCCGTTCCAGTTCAGCTTATAAGTAACGAGCTTGTCGTTATCCCCTACCGTGTTTGTGTTAGTAAACGCAGCGTAGAGGGTGGTGACGCCTGCGGGGACCTCATCGCCGGGCTCGACCTTATCGCCGTTTTTGCGCACGGTGCACCAATAGTTGTAACCGTTCTCGCTCTTCTGTTCCTCGGTGGGCGCCTTGGTGTACCAGCCGTCAAACTCGCCGTGGGTCCGGGTGGGCGTGATGCTTCTCACCGTCTCGGGCAGTATGTCGCCTTCCAACGTAACCTCAATGGTGGCGGTCCCGCCAGCGTCGATGGGTTTACCCTCCCATTCGCCCCCGAAATTGCCGTTGATGACATGCAGCAGGACGGTACGGGTAATGGCCTCCCACTGGGCATAGAGTTGGGTCTTGCCCTCGGGGACCTGACTGTTGATCTCCACCTTCTCGCCGCCGGTCTCTTCGGTGAACCAGCCCTTGAAGGTATATCCCTCACGCTTGGGCTCGCGCTCTTTAGCTTCGTTGAACGTCAGCGTTCCGCTCTCGCCCAGCACGACCTCGATGCAGCCCTTGCGCCGGTCGAACTCATAGGGGAAGGTACCGCCGTTGGGGTCCAGCTTGACGGTGATCTTCTCCTGTTCGTCATCCTGCTCCGGGCTGACGGGCACGGGCTCATCCAGCGCCGCCGCCTTGATCTCAGCCTCTCCCCCGGCCTCTTCCTCAGGGACCTCGGTGGCCTCGACCACAGGCTCCTCCGTCGCGGGGACTTCGGTGACCTCCGTCACAGGCTCTTCCGTCGCGGGGACTTCGGTGGCCTCCGTCACAGGCTCTTCCGTCGCGGGGACCTCGGTGACCTCCGTCACAGGCTCCTCCGTCGCGGGGACCTCGGCGGCCTCCGGCGCGGCGCCCAGCTCCGCGACCAGCTCTTCGTGTCCCTCAGGCAGTTCGTCCATAGGAACAGCGTAGTGCTCTATCTGGACCTTCTCAGTGCATCCAGACAGCAAGGACATTGCCATCAGCAGCGCCAACAGCAGGCACAGTATACGTTTCATCTTCATTGTTGTGTCTCCTTTCCGGTGTGGCACAAAGCGGGGTTTCGGTCTTCCATAGGACAGAGGCATACCGCCTCTTACCAAATAAGGACGTAGTTTTTGCAAAAACGGCTCATGTTTTTTCGAAAGATTTTTAAAAAACTTATAGCCGCCCCAAATACAGGTCCCCATCCCGCCTTTGACTGTCCTATACCAATAATATAATAGAAAGCCACGCATTACAAGCCCTTTTTTGATGGAAATCTTTAGGAACATCGCCAAAAACCTCCAGGGAAATTCGTGCATAGCGGCCATATGCCACCCGAACGCGAAAAACAGCCCTCACGTCTTTATCCATACGGCGCAAGGACTGTTTATTCATTAAATATTGTGTATTTTCACAAATATTCGCTTATATTCTCCATATATTCATTCCCGATTTTTGGACATTTCCGTCGATATTCACCGCATCCATCAATATTCGTATATCCCGCCGCCGGTGAATTCCCGGAGCATGGCGTCCCTGGGCAGGTACTTCAGGTCCAGGGGCACGAAGTTTTGGAAGGCCGGTCCCACCTGCAGCAGCTCCTGATAGGGGACGTCCCGGGGGGCCTTGGCGAACAGGGGCTCGGCGATGGGGCGCATGATGCAGGGCTCATAGCCAAAGGCGGTGTCCAGCTGCACGTCCGCCTTGTTTTTGAACGGCGAGATGTTGCGGATCTCCCCGTGGCGGACGTTCTCCCACATGCGCATGGTGTCCGTCGGGTCGCAGCCCCGGAACAGGTTGTCCCGGACCACCCGGCGGGTCAGCCGCAGCCAGGTACCCTTGAAGGCGTACTCCCCCGCGTCATCCACCACGTTGGACCGGGCGCTGACATAGAGCTTGAATGCCTCCGGGTGCACGTCGGTGATGGAGTTGTTGAGCGCGTGGATGCCCTCGAAGATGGCGATCTCGTTTTTTTCCAGCCGCAGGCTCATGCTGAACTTGATGGAGCGCATCTGCCGGGCGAATTCGTACTTGGGCACGTAAATACGCTCGCCCCGGCTGAGCTGGGAGAAGTGCTCGTTGAGAAGGTCCATGTCCATGCACAGGGGACTCTCCAGGTCCGGGTCTCCCTCCGCCGTTCGTGGCACGGTCTCGGGCCGGACGGTCTTGAAGTAGTTGTCCATGGAGATGCTGTGGCTGTTGATGCCCCGGCGGCTCAGCTCGTCCCGGAGCTTCATGGCCGTGGTGGTCTTACCGCTGCCGGAGGGGCCGGACAGCAGCACGATGGGGCTGCGGGCCATGTTGGCGATGATCTTCTCCGCCGTCTTGGCGATGCGCTCGTTGTAGATGCCGTCGCACTCCGCGACAAAGCCCGCCGGATCGTCTGTGGCGGCGCGGTTGATGTCCTCCAGGTCAAATGCCATCTTCCATCATCCTTTCTATGTATTCCTTTGGGTATTTGGGGTTCACATGCCGGGCCACGGACCCGTCCGGGCCGGTGCGCTTGGTGGAGCCGCCGGCCCCCATGGCCAGCACGGGGCACAGTTCCTCCATCATCAGGATATTGTAAAGGCTGCCCGTCCCGGGCTTGGCCCAGCCCACGTTCTCAAAGCCGCCGGACATGTACTTCTGCCGGTAGAGGTAGTATGGCTCGTACCCCGCCGCTCTAAGCGCCCGGCCGGCGAAGTCCACCATCTCGCCCACCGCGTCCCCGTCCGGCAGGTCCGCCCGGCACTGGGCCAGATAGGAGCCGTTTTTGATGGCCAGGGTATGCACCGTCACATTCTCCGGCCCCAGGGCCAGGACCCGCTCCACCGTCTCGCGGAAGGTGTCCGGCCCGTCCTTTGGAAGGCCCGCGATCAGGTCCATGTTGACCGCAAGACCGCCCACGTCCCGCACCAGGGCCAGGGCGTCCAGCACATCCTTTGCCGTATGCCGCCGGCCGATGGCCTCCAAAACCTCATCCGACATGGTCTGGGGATTGACCGACACCCGGCCCACCCCACGGGACCGGAGGACCTCCAGCTTCTCCCGTGTGATCGTGTCCGGCCGGCCCGCCTCCACGGTGTACTCCCGCAGGGCGGACAGGTCGAAGTTTTCCTCCAGCGCGGAGCACAGCGTATCCAGCTGCCCCGCCGACAATGTGGTGGGCGTGCCGCCCCCCAGATACAGGGCCACGGGCCGCTCCCCGGCCTCTTTCACCGCCCGGCCGGTCCGGCGTATCTCCGCCGCCAGGGCCGCAAGATAGGGCTCCACCAGCTTCTCGTTGGCCCCCACCGCGCTGGAGATGAAGGAGCAATAGGCGCACCGGGTAGGGCAAAAGGGAATGCCCACGTAAAGGCCCACGTCCCCGGGGGCCAGGGATGCCTTCGCGGCCAGGGCCGCCCGGGCTGTCTTTTCGCACAGGGCCGCCCGGTCCGGGTCCACGTCGAAGTCCCCGGAGAAATCGGCGGCGGACTTCCCCTCTGCCAGGTACCGGGCCATGAGCTTGCCGGGCTTGACGCCGGTCAGGGCTCCCCACACGGGCTTGGGCACCCCGGCGGCCAATGCCGCCCGGTAAAAGCTCAGCTTCACCGCCTGCTGCTCCATCCGGACCCGCTCCCGCTCATTGGCCCAGGGCCGTATCTCCGCCCGGCCCTCAAAGGTCCTGTCCCCCTGGACCAGGCGGCAGACCGCCGCCTTGCCGTCCAGGGCGATCTCCGCCCGGTCACCGGCCGGGACACGGTCCGGGTAGACGGGCCGCCGGTCGGGATACAGGGTCAGGAGCATCTGCTCCGCGGCGTATTTATAGTCGTGTCCGATCAAATAAAGGTCCATGAGCGTGGGTCCTCTTGACAGGGGGAAATCATCTATGATTTAATAACAGTATCAGTATAGCACAGTTTTTGCTGCTGCGCATCACTTTTCACAGACAGCGGGGAGATTCCATTGAAAACAAACATCGCCATCGTGGGCGCGGGGCCTGCGGGCATTTTTACGGCCATCGAGATGCTCCGCCGGGGCAGCGCGAAAAAGATCACCATTCTGGAAAAGGGCAAGCGGGTGGAAAAGCGCCACTGCCCCAAGGCGGAGACGGGCCGGTGCATGAACTGCAAGCCCTACTGCGCCATCACCACGGGCTTTTCCGGCGCGGGGGCCTTCTCCGACGGCAAGCTCAGCCTGTCCTGCGAGGTGGGCGGGGAGCTGCCCCAGCTCATCGGCGAGCGCCTGGCTCAGGACACCATCGACTACACCGATAAAATATATCTGGAATTCGGCGCGGACCGGCACGTGGAGGGCCGGGAGGAGACCGAGGAGGTCAAGCGCATCCGCACCCGGGCCATCCAGGCGGGGCTGAAGCTGGTATCCTGCCCCATCCGCCACATGGGCACCGAGCGGGCCCAGCAGATCTATACGGACATCGAGCGCTGGCTGCTGGACCGGGGCGTGGAGATATTGTTCGACACCGAGTGCACGGGCCTTCTCATCGAAAACGGCCGCTGCCGGGGGGTCATCTACTCCGACGGCCATGCCGAGCACGAGCTTCAGGCCGACGAGACCGTGGTGGCCACGGGCCGCCGGGGGGCGGACTGGCTGGAGGGCATGTGCTCCACCTACGGCATCGACCACGTGCCCAGCACCGTGGACATCGGCGTGCGGGTGGAGGTGCGCAACGAGGTCATGGAGACGGTGAACAAGGCCTTTTACGAGTCCAAGCTCATCGGCTATCCCCCGCCCTTCAAGAACAAGGTCCGCACCTTCTGCCAGAACCCCGGGGGCTTCGTGGCCCAAGAGAACTATGACGACGGCCTGGCGGTGGTCAACGGCCACTCCTACAAGGAGCTGAAGAGCGAGAACACCAACCTGGCGATCCTGTGCTCCCACAACTTCTCCGTGCCCTTCAACCAGCCCATCGCCTACGCCCAGAAGGTGGGGGAGCTGACCAACATGCTGGCCAACGGCCAGATCCTGGTGCAGCGCTTCGGGGACATCCTGGACGGCAAGCGCACCTGGCAGAAGGAGCTGGACCGGTCCAACGTCCGCCCCACCCTGCCCGACGCGGTGGCCGGCGACATCACCGCCGCCATGCCCTACCGGGCCATGATCAACATCATCAACTTCATCAAGGCCATGGACCAGGTGGTCCC
>CANPXZ010000092.1 GCA_947587485.1 uncultured Oscillospiraceae bacterium
GGTGTACTTCTCCAGGTTCACGCCGCAGACGAACATCGGGGTGTCGTCCTTCGCGGGGCCGGACATGACGACGACCTGAGCGCCGGCGTCGATATGGGCCTGCGCGGAGGCCTTGTCCAGGAAGCGGCCGGTGCACTCCAGCACGTACTCGACACCCATCTCGCCCCAGGGCAGCTGGGCAGGATCGCGGTACTTGGAGTCAGCCAAGACCTTGACCTTCTTGCCGTCGACGGTCAGCACGCTGGCCTCGTCGTCGGCCTCGATGGTGCCGTTGAAGCGGCCGTGGACGGTGTCATACTTCAGCGCGTAGGCCAGCTGGGAAGCGGGGTGGCCGGGAGCGTTGATGGCGACGACCTGGATGTCGTCGGCCTTGATGGCAGCCCTGAAGACCAGAGAGCCGATGCGCCCGAATCCATTGATACCAACTTTTACCATTGTTTTTATCCTCCTAAAGTAATTTTGAACTTTCCTGACTGCTCGCGCCTGCGGGAAACACCTCCCGCAGGTCAAGCGCAGTCATTATACACCAATACAACCGGCTTTTCCAGCCTTTTCATAAAAAAAGACGGTCCAAAGCGGAAAATTTTTCAGCCGGGCCCGGAGAATAACGGTTTCTTCCATCCGGGGATTGCTCTTTTCCAAAGGATTTGATATGATATGTCGTGCGAGATGGCCCCAGCCGCCGGGCATATGCCCCCGGCGGCACACATAGAAAAGAGAGTATGGGGAAAGATATGAGCTTGCAGCCAGAGACGCTCGGTTCGCTTTTTGAGATGAGCCGGGAACCTGTACTGGGCGTGGACGCCCATCAGACCGTCGTCTTTGCCAATCCGGCGGCCGCCGCCCTGTTGGGCGTCCGGGCCGGGGACAGCGCGGCGGGCGTACTGCCGGAGCACATCCTGTGCGACCCGGCGGACCAATTCATCGCCTCCTGCCGCGTGGGCGAGCGCCGGGCCAACGTCTCCGTGCGGCGGCTTGAGGACGTGCGGGTCTGCGTCTGGTCTCTGCCCCGGAGCGACCCGCCCCACCCTTCCCAGGGCAAGGCCCTGGAGGAGATGAGCGCCCATCTCATGACCGCCCGCATGGCCATCGACGCGCTGATCCGCCGGACCAAGGCCGAGGACGACGAGGCCCTGAGCGGGACGGTGCAGACGCTCTATCAGGAATATTACCGTCTGCAGCGGGTCTGCCAGCACATGAAGCTGGCGGAGAACATCCAGCAGGACACGCTGCCGCTGCTGTCCGGGGTGACGGACCTGGGCACCCTCTGCCGGGAGCTGTGCGACACGGTGGGCCGGTTTTTTGAGGATCAGGGCATCTCCGTCGTCTTTGAGGCGGATTTCGGCCTGCATCTGACCATGGGGGACAGCGGCCTTTTGGAGAGCATGCTGGCAAACGTGCTGGCCAACAGCCTGGCCCACTGCGGGAGCGGAGACACGGTCCGGGTATCCCTGAGCCGCCAGGGGAGCCGCTTCATCATCGCCGTCCAGGACACGGGCAGCGGCATCAGCCCGGAGACCATGACCCGGCTATTCAACGGCCTTCCCACCGAGGACAACGCCGACCCCGCCGCCGGCGCGGGCCAGGGCCTGCTCATCGCCCGGGGCATCGCCGAGCGCCACGGCGGCGCGCTCATCCTGGAGAGCCGCCCCGGCCAGGGCGCCAGCGTGCGCATCTCCATCCCTTATAAGCAGACGGACACCCTCCAGATGAACTCGCCCCCGGTCCGCTACCGCAGCGAGGGCATGAACACGGTGCTCACGGAGTTCTCCCCCTTGCTGGACAAAAAGTATTATACACGACGAATGTTTGATTAAGTCAAAGAAAAAGCATTGCTTTTTCTTTGAGAAGGTTGCGGCCCGCCGCAGCGCAAAGCGCCTCCGCCATAATCTGGCGGAGGCGTTCACGTTTGCGGGCCGAGAAGTATTTTTTCCGAGGCACATGTCCTCGGAAAAAATGATCTGAATTTATTCGCCGCTCCGGCGGCGAACTCTGCGAGGCCAGTATTACTCTATCCCAAAGAACCGTTTGCCGTTTTCAAGGCACACCTCCGCCACCAGCTCGGCTGTGGTATGCCGCGCCCGGGCGATGACCTCCGCCACCCGGGGCAGCTTCCGGGAGTCGTTGCGCTTTCCGTCCGTCCGGGGCATGGGGGCCAGATAGGGGCAGTCCGTCTCCAGCAGCATCCGGTCCGTGGGCATGCTCTCCAGCACCTCCAGGGCCCTTCTGGCCCCTTGCATGGTGATGGCCCCGTTGAAGCCCAGGTACCAGCCCCAGGACAATATCTCCTTCGCCATCTCCGCGCTGCCGGAATAGCAGTGAAACTCTCCCCGGACGCCCGGGTGCCGCCGAAGGATGTCCATGCAGTCCCCGTGTGCCTCCCGATCGTGGATGATGACCGGCAGGTCCAGTTCCTCCGCCAGGCATAGCTGCTCCTCCAGCACCTCATGCTGGGTCTGCTTCCAGTCCAGATCGTAGTGATAGTCCAGGCCGATCTCCCCGATGGCCACCACTTTGGGGTCCTTGGCCCAGGCCCGGAGCAGGTCCCCGCACGCCTCCGTCCAGCTCTTGGCCTCATGGGGATGCCAGCCCACGGCGGCGTAGATGAAGTCGTATCGGTGGGCCAGGTCCATGGCCGCCCGGCTGGAGGTCTCGTCGCAGCCGGCGTTCACCACCAGGCTCACCCCCGCCCCGGGCAGAGACGATAAAAGCTCGTCCCGGTCCGCGTCGAACCACTCGTCGTCATAGTGGGCGTGCGTGTCAAAATACATGGGTCACCTCTCCTATTTGTTCAAAAGCCGGGCGATGGGAGCTCTGGCCACCTTCATGGCCCCCTTGGGGCAGAACTCCTGGCAGCAGAAGCAGTGGATGCACTTACTCCTGTCGATATGGGGCAGCTTGTTCTCCATGGCAATAGCCTTGGCGGGGCAGATCTGGGCGCACTGGCCGCAGCCCACGCACTCCCCCGGCGCCACCCTGGGCCGGGAGCTGAGGGCCTTTTGCATGACCTTCCCAAAGGCCCGCTTGAAGGGGTTGTTCCCCTCCCCCAGCAGCATCTCGCCGAAGAACACCACGTCGTTCTTGGTGCCGATGTTGTTGAAATCCTTGACCCGGAAATCGTCCACATCCCCGGCGATATCCAGCTCCTTCCAATTGGCCGGGATCAGCCCCCGCTCGTATGCCGCCTCCAGGGTGGGCACGTCCTCCCGCTTCAGGCCGATGAGCTCCGCGCACACAAGATCCAGTTCATGGGGCGACCGGGACGCCGCCAGAAGGCCCATGGGCTTCGGGTCCCCCATGGTGGGGCCGTTGCCGTCCATGCCCACCACGCCGTCCACGATGGACAGGGCGGGCTTAAAATACTCGTCCAGGTCCACGATCATCCGGGCAAAGTCGGCGGCGTTGGAATATTTGTAGTGATACTCCGGCTTCATGGTCCCCGGAATGGCCCCGAACAGATTCTTGGCTGCGGCAGACATGGCCATCATGCCGTGGCTTTTCAGCTTGCAGAAGTCCACGATGGCGTCGCAGCCGTCCAGCCAGCCGGTATAGGTGAAGCGCTTGGCCACCTTGGCCTCAGGGAACTGGGCCTCCTTCTGGGAGAAGTCCATGTTGAGCTCCGCCCCGGTGGCCTCGGTCTGGTGTATGCCCGTGGCCCTGTAGACGTTTTTCACATAGGCGGCGGTGTAGAGCCCGCCGGGGCTGTCCCCGATCACCACCGACGCCGCGCCCCGCTCCTTCAACAGCCTCGTCAGCTCCGAGAGCAGCACGGGGTGGGTGGTTGCCCCCGACTCCGGCTTCATGAAGGACACCAGATTGGCCTTTATGCCCACTCGCATGCCCGGTTTGACGAAATCCAGTCCCCCCACCGGCTCCAGCGCCTTTTGAAGCGCCTCCCGGCAGCCTTGCGGCTCATAGGCCGGACAGGATACGATCGACACCTGCGCCATCTTGCTCACTCCCCCGATTGCGTTTTCCCCATAATCATATACCATCCCGCTTGCAATCGCAAGAAAAAAGGAGTATGTTTATAGTGGACGGGAGGTGTTCCTGTGAACAAGAAACTGTTTCACCGGTGGCTGCTGGTAATGGGGCTGCTGATCCTGCTGGGCTCGGTCGTGTTCATCGCCGCGCGCTGGAGCGTTACGCCGAACGTGATCGCCATCCACTTCGATGCCGCCGGCCAGATCGACGGCTGGGGTAAAAAGTCCGCTGTCCTTATCCTCCCCATTCTCGGCGCGATCTGCTACGGCCTTATCTGCTCTGTCAGCATGCTGCCGACGAGCCTTTGGAACACGCCGGGCCACCGCCCTGTGCGCAACGCGGAGACGGCTCGGATCATGATGGCGCTCATGGGCTTTTTCCTCGCCCTGGCCTTCGCCTATATGACCGTCTGCTCCGTACTGTGCGTGCCCCTGGGCCGCTTATTTCTGCCGGCGTTCATCGCGGGCCTGGCGCTCCCCTTCATCGGTTTTCTCATTTTCTCCCTGCCGTCGGGGAAAAGGAAATAGTGAGCGGCAGAAATTCAATACATACAAACACCTGCGGCAGGCAAACGCCCACCGCAGGTGTTATTTTATAGCTGACGCAGATCACATCGCGGGGCCCGTGGCGGACGGGGTATACACCCTGGCCGCCAGCTCCTGGTTCAGGGCGTACAGGCCCTTTGCGTCGCCGCCGAAGAGCTTCATCTTCTTGACCATATCGTCGGCGTTGGTCTCCTCCTCGCCCTGCTCCTTGATGAACCAGTCCAAAAACTGCATGGTCTTGTAGTCCTTCTGGGAAAAGGCCTCGTGGTAGATCGCCGTGATCAGCGACGTGACGTACTGCTCGTGCTCATAGCCGGCCTCCAGAGGGGCCAGATGGTTCGCGAACACCTTGTCGGGCTTGTCGATGGCCTGGAACACCACCTTCTCGCCGCTGTTGAGCAGATACCGGCGGATCATGAAGGCGTGGTCCCGCTCCTCCTGGGCCTGGACCTCATACCAGTGGGCAAAGCCGTCCAGTCCCTCGTCGGCGTAATAGTTGGCGAAATCCAGATAGAGATAGGCCGAATAAAGCTCCTTGTTGACCTGCTGATTCAGCAGCTCCGCGATCTTTTTGTTGAGCATAATGATCCCTCTTTTCTTCTCAAGTATCGCGTGCGTATTATACTACCAAAGGCGGCGGAAAATCAAGATGCCCGCGCATACTTCGGCGTTGACATTGCCCCCGCTTTGCCCTATTCTATTACAAAGACCCTATCCTTGAAAAGCGAGGTGTCACATATGCGATTTGAAAACGACCACGGCGCGCTTCTCTGCCGCCGCAACGGCGAGACGCTCAGGATCGAGGCCTGGGGCCGGGACTCCCTCCGGGTCCGGAGCACCATGCTGGGCGCGTTCACGGGAAACGACTGGGCGCTGACGGAGCAGCCGGAGAAAACGGAGCCCTCCGTCGAGATCAGGCAGGAGGACCACTGGGTGGGCGACGGGTCCGTTGACCAGCGTGAGCTGGCCGTCATTACCAACGGCCGGATCAAAGCCACCGTCAACTTTGTGGGCATCATCTCCTTTTACCGGGACGACAAACTCATCCTTCGGGAGTACTACCGCATGTACGACGGGACCATCTCCCGTGGAAGCCGGTGCCTGAAGGTGATCAACCGGGAGTGGAAGGGCATCATCGGCGGGACGGAATACGAGCTCAACGTGAAGTTCGACCCTGACCCCGGCGAGAGCATCTTCGGCATGGGCCAGTATCAGCACGGCTGCCTGGACCTGAAGGGCTGCGTGCTGGAGCTTGCCCAGCGCAACTCCCAGATCTCCGTGCCCTTTGCCGTATCCTCTCTGGGCTACGGGTTTTTGTGGAACAACCCCGCCGTGGGCCGGGTCACCTTCGGCAAAAACTACACCGAGTGGATCGCCCGGGCCACCCGGGAGATGGACTACTACATCACCGTGGCCGATACGCCCCGGGACATCCTCTTCAACTACACCGCCGCCACCGGCCGGGCTGACATGTTCCCGGAGGACCGGATGGGCCTGTGGCAGTGCAAGCTGCGCTACCGGACCCAGGAAGAGGTGCTCTCCGTGGCCCGCAAATACCGGGACGAGGGCATCCAAATCGACCAGATCGTGATCGACTTCTTCCACTGGACCGTCCAGGGCGACTGGAAATTCGACCCCGCCTACTGGCCCGATCCCAAGGCCATGGTGGATGAGCTTCACAGCATGGGCATCAAGGTGATCGTGTCCGTCTGGCCCTCGGTGGACCGGCGCAGCGAGAATTTCCAGCCCATGATGGAGCGGGGCCTTCTCATCCGGACCGAGCGGGGCGCGGCCCAGACCTATGACTACCAGGGCGACTGCGTGGAGATCGACCCCTTCAACCCCGAGACCCGCCAATATGTCTGGGACGTGTGCAAGAGGAACTATTACGATCTTGGCATCGACGCCTTCTGGCTGGACAACTCCGAGCCCGACTACGGCGTATACGACTTTGAGAACTACCGGTACTGCGCCGGGCCCGCCCTGGCCGTCAGCAATATGTACCCCCAGATGTACAGCCGGGCCTTCTACGACGAGATGCGCAAGACCGGCCGGCCCGTGGTGAATCTGCTCCGGTGCGCCTGGGCCGGGTCCCAGAAGTACGGCAACGTGATCTGGTCCGGGGATGTGCCCTCCACCTTCGAGGCCTTCGCGGACCAGCTCCAGGCCGGGCTGAACATGGGCCTGGCGGGCATACCCTGGTGGACCACCGACATCGGCGGCTTCATGACCGACGACGTGAACGACCCGGCCTTCCGGCAGCTTCTCATCCGGTGGTATCAGTTCGCCGTCTATTCGGCGGTGCTGCGGATGCACGGGGACCGGGGCCCCTACGACATCCCCGCCCTGGACGACCGGGACTGGGGCGGCGGTTATCTGCACACCGGCCAGCCCAACGAGCTCTGGAGCTACGGCGAGGACAATTACCGCATCATGCGCAAATACTACGACATCCGCATCGGCATGCACGACTACATCAAGAGCCTCTACGAACAGGCCCACACCGACGGCTCGCCCCTGATCCGCACCATGTTCTACGAGTTCCCCCAGGACCCGAAGTGCTGGCAGCTTACGGACCAGTACATGTTCGGCGGCAAATACCTGGTGGCCCCCATCCTGCGCCTGGACCAGTTCCGGCGGGAGGTCTACCTGCCCGCTGGGACCTGGACGCTGACGTCCACCGGGGAAAAGTATGCCGGCGGGCAGACCGTAACGGTGGACGCCCCCATCGAATACATGCCCGTATTCGAACGAGGCTGACCGGACCTTGAACCCACGGGAGGACTTGCAGAGGATGAGTATGAACGTTTTCACCGAAAAGCTGGCCCCCAACGGGGCGGAGCTTACCTGTTACATCCAGCACAACAGCTGGGAGATGCCCACGGCGGCCGTCCGGCCGGCCATGCTGGTGATCCCCGGCGGCGGCTACGTCATGTGCTCGGACCGGGAGGCGGAGCCCATCGCCCTGGCCTATCTGGCCGAGGGCTTCAACGCCTTCGTGCTGCGCTACAGCGTGAACTGCCAATGCTGGGAGCGCGCCTATGAGGACGGCGAGGCGGCGCTGCGCTATATCCGGGAAAACGCCGGGGCGCTGCACGTGGACCCCAACAAGGTCGCGGCCGTCGGCTTTTCCGCCGGCGGGCACCTGGCGGCCTGTCTGGGGACCATGGGGGCGGACCGGCCCGACGCGCTGGTGCTGGGCTACCCCGTCATCCTGCCGGAGATGGGCCCGCCCATGGGCCTGGATATCCCCGACGCCAGCGCCGGGGCGGACTGGACCACGCCCCCCAGCTTCCTTTTCGCCAGCTCCGACGACGGGTGCGTGCCGGTGGAAAACAGCCTGAGCTTCGCCCAGGCCCTGGCGAAAAACGCGGTCTTTTTTGAGATGCATGTCTATCTCCACGCCGGGCACGGCTTCTCCACCGGCAAGGCCGCCCACGCCAACGGCAATCCGGACAACGCCGTGCCGGATACCCGGGACTGGATACCGGACAGCGTGCGCTTCCTCCGCCACGTCTTCGGTGACTTCCCCCTGGACGGAAAGCCCCAGCCGGGCACTCTGCCCCCGGCGGACCGGTTCGGGCCGGACACCCCCATCCGCCGCCTGGCCAGCTGCCCGGCATGCGTATCGGCCATGGAGGCGGTCTCCCCCGGTCTGGTCGAAAATCTCCGGGCCAACCCCATGGAGAGCGGCATGACCCTTCGTATGTTCGCCCAGGCGGGGCGGATATCCGATGGGCTTCTGGAAACGCTGACCGGCGCACTTGAAAAACTCTGAATACAACATCCGCCCCGGTGGGAGAAACGGTTTCTCCCGCCGGGGCGTTTCTTTTTGTCTTTTATTTCCCGTCCACCGCCGCGTAGATGCGCTCCATCAGCGCGGGGTGCAGCTCGGAATAGTTGGGCAGGTAGTTGAGCACATGCTGAGTGTAAAACACGCTGAGCCGCCTGGCGGGCTCCATGAGCGCCAGGGCCCCCGCCGCGCCGTCCCAGCCGAATTCCCCCTTGGGGAACCGATCGTCTACCAGGTGCACCCGCATGCCCAGGGCGTAGCCCTCCGGGGCGGGCTTCATGGTGTTGTTGTAATCCGCCAGGGTCTGGCCGGAAAGCTGGTTGGCGCGCATCAGTTCGATGGTCTCCGGCTGGAGGATACGGGCCCCGTTGGCACCAACGCCGCCGCAGGCCAGCGCGTCCACGAAGGGCACGTAATCCTCCGCCCGGCAGCAGATGCCCGCGCCGCCGGAGTCGTAGTCCGCCGTGAGCTGGTGTGAGTTGTCCTTGCCCGCCAGGAAGAATTCCCGCCGCTGGTCGTGCCAGCAGATCTGGGCAGGCATGCGGGCAAGCTCCCGCTCGCCGGGACGGAATGTCACGCCCGCGATGCCAAGAGGCTCCGTGATATGCCGGGCGATGTAGTCGGAAAACCGCTCGCCGGACACGGTCTCGATCACCGCGGCCATCACGTCGTGGCACATGCTGTAGCAAAAATGGGTCCCCGGGTCGAAGGCCAGCGGCTCGGCGGCCAGGGCCCGGATCAGGTCAAGCGTCGGCGCGTTCCGCCCCTGGGCGGCCCGGATGGCGGGCGTGGTCTGGTCGTAGGTAAAGCCACCCGTCATGGTCATGAGATGGCGGATGGTCAGCGTGGTCCTGGCGGGCCGGACGGTATCCCCCTCCCGGACCGTAAGCGCACCCAGCTCCGGGATGTATTTCGCCGCCGGGTCGTCCAGCCCCAGCCTGCCCTGCTCCCAAAGCTGGAGCGCGGCGGTCATGGTCATGAGCTTGGTGCAGGAATAGATCCAGTACCACTCCCCGCCCTTAAGCGGCTCGCTGGGCGCGCCCCAGCCCATGTGGCCCGCCCAGTGGCGGTATACCGGCTCGTGGTCCACCGTCACGATGCACTCGCAGGCGGGCACGCCCCAGCGGGCCTCCACACTGTCCAGGAACTCCGTCACCGGCTGGAAATTCACAGCCACTCGCCTCCCTCGCCCTGGATCTTCATCTCCATCGGCCCCAGAGACACCGTCTGGCCGTCCAGCGGGAAGGTCTTGCCGTGGAGGGTGTCGTTGAAGAAGAAGCGGTAGGTGCCGCCCTCGCCGCTGCGGGTGGTGACCTCCACC
>CANPXZ010000093.1 GCA_947587485.1 uncultured Oscillospiraceae bacterium
GTACCCACGGCCGAGCCCACGGCGGTACCCACGGCCGAGCCCACGGCGGTACCCACCACCGAGCCCACGGCGGTACCCACCACCGAGCCCACGGCCGAACCTACGGCAGTACCCACCGCCGAACCCACGGCAGTACCCACGGCCGCGCCTACGGCGGCACCCACCGCCGCGCCCACCGCGACGCCAAGCGGAACGACGCCGTCCGGCGCGCCGGACACGGGCGACGACGCCGACATTGGCCTCTGGGCCGCGCTGCTGGCGGGGTGCGCTCTGGGTCTGGGAGCGGTCCTGCTCCGGAGGAGAAAACGCGGCTGAACCCGCAAAATATAGCTCTGTCCCCGGCTCATTCGAGCCGGGGACATTTTTTGCCTTCTCAAGCTCAGCGCCGGCGGGACCAGCCCAGGACGGCCAGGGGCAGGCAGGAAAGGCCGATCAGCGCCGGGACGGCGATGAGCACGTAGGGGGACCAGACGCCCCTGCCGAGGATGTGGAACACGTTGCAGCCGAAGATGTCGGAGCCGCCGCTTGCCGGCGGGAGCAGCTGCAGGGCGGTCCGGGCCCAGCGGGGCAGATAGTCCTCCAGCAGCCCCGGCGCGTAGACGGCCGCCAGGCTTAGGGTCAGCGACACCACGCCGCTTCCCGTCAGAGAGGACAGGAGCAGCACCAGGGCCGCGTACCCGATCGCGTTCAGAAAGGAGAACGCCAGCGCGTACCCCTCCGCCTGGAGCATGTTCCAGGGGGCCACGGCGAGCAGGCTGTCGAACTGGATGGGCAGGTCCCAGCCCTCCGGACCCAGCCAAATCAGCTGCAGCGCCAGGGAACTTCCCGCAATGAGCGCGTAAAGCTCCGCCGCGAAGGCCAGGCCGCTGAGGACCTTGGCCCGGGCCAGCCTTCGCCGGCCGTACCGGGCCGCGCGCAGCAGCGGGGCCGCGCCGAGCTGGCGTTCCCCCGAGAAGGTGAACGCCAGCGCCGCCGCCAGCCAGGGGGCCAGCCGCGCGCCCAGACCCGCCATGGAGCGGACCTCGCTGTCCCAGCCCGATACCCATCCGTACCGCCAGGGCTTTTCCGCCCGGCTGTCCATGTCCAGGAGCATGGCAATGTCGTCTTCGGTGAGCTCTCCGTTTTGCCGCCTGGTCTCCAGGGTCCGCTCCAGATACGCCTGCCGCCGCTCATAAAAGCCGGTCAGGTCCCCCGGGTCCACATAGTACATGGTCGATATGAACCGGTGCTCCGGGTCCTCCAGCTCCGGGTACAGCTGGTGGATGTAGGTCAGGGCCAGGGTCCAGTCGGCCATGGATTGGAAGCCCGGATAGCCCCGGTCCCGGTAGTCCCGCACCATCCGGGGGAGCGTATCGTCCGTCCAATAGCCCCCGTAGCTGTCCGCCAGCTCCCGGTAGCTGTGGATGGCGGCATAGCCGTCGAAATTATGGTTGTACGTGCGGGTAGGGTCGCCGCCCTCGCTGCCGTAGACGAACCACTGATTGCCCAGCAGACCCCCGTACAGCACGAAGTACGCAAAGCACAGCAGCACGCAGAGCCGCGTGCCGGCCGCGCGCCACAGTTTTCTATGTTCCAATGCGAACAGTTCCATATCATCGCCGCGCCTCCGCGCCGCCGAAATAGTATAGGTACGCGTCGTCCAGGGTGGGCTCGCAGGGCGCGGCCCGGTCCGAGGGCCGCCCGTCCGCCACGATACGCAGCGCCGCCTGCCCGCCCTCCCGGCGGCAGCCGGCCACGGTGACCCGCTCCTGCCACTGGCGGGCCTGCTCCCGGGGGACGGTCATCTCCCAGACCTTGCCCCGGACCTGGTCCGCCAGCTCCGGGACCGTGCCGCTCATGACGAACTTGCCCGCGTCCATCACGAACACCCGGTCCGCGATGGCCTCCACGTCCGACACGATGTGGGTGGACAAGATCACGATCCTGTCCCTGGCGTACTCGGACAGGAGGTTCCGCAGCCGGACCCGCTCCCCGGGGTCCAGGCCGGCGGTGGGCTCGTCCAGGATCAGCACCCGGGGGTCGTTCAAAAGGGCCTGGGCCACGCCCACCCGCTGCTTCATGCCACCGGAGAAGGTGCGCAGTTTCTTGTCCGCCACGGCTCCCAGGTCCAGCGCGTCCAAAAGCTCGCTTACGCGTCTGGCCGCCCTGTCCCGGGGGATGCCCTTCAGCGCCGCCATGTAGGCCAGAAACCCGGCGGCGGTATAGCTGGGATAGCAGCCGAAGCTCTGGGGCAGATAGCCCAGCGCGTCCCGGTAGGCCTCGCCCATGGCGGCAATCTCCCGGCCGTTGAACTCCGCCTCCCCGCAGGTGGGCTCCAAAATGGCGCACAGCATCCGGATCAGGGTGGTCTTGCCAGCGCCGTTGGCCCCCAGCAGGCCGTACAGCCCCGGCCCCAGCTTGGCGCTGACGCAGTCCACGGCCAGCTTCCTGCCAAACAGCTTCGTCAGGCAGTTGATGGAAAGCTCCATGGCGATCCCTCCTTGTCATGTGGTCTGCCGCCCGTCAGGAGTCGTAGCGGATATAAGGGCACTGGAGCCAGCCGGTCCATGGCCGGTCGGCCACCTTGGTCTTCACGACCCCGCCCTCGTGGGAGATGGCCTCGATGGCGACGCCATCGCCGACGTAGACGCCGATGTGTCCTGCGGTGGAGTATACCAGGATGCCCGGCTCGTCCGGCATGGTGTCGATGCTGCCCTTGACCCGGGCGGCGTCCCACATGCCCTCCGTGCCGGTGTCCGGCATGTCGCCGGAGCCGTACTCGATGCCGCCGGTATCCGGGTCGTACCAGCCGTAGCTCTTGATGAGCCCCACGCAGTCCACCACCCTCCGGCCCATCCACTTCTCCCGGATCAGGTCCTCGTATTCGCTCAGGGCGTCCGGGTACTGCGCCAGCTTGCCCGCCAGCTGCTCCTCCGTCAGGACATAGCCGAAGGTGCCCCAGACGTAGCCCCACTGGTTCTCCCAGGCCATCTCGGCCCATGCGACCAGATCGCGGCTGTTTTTCGTGGCGGGGTCGGTAAATCCGCTCACGTCAAGATACGTGGAGCTCTCCGGACCGTACTCCACCAGGACGAACTGACCCTCCTTCCACTCCAGCCGCCGGAAGACCGTCGCGTCGGACATGTCTGGGGTCGCCGGGGCCTCCGGGGCCGCGCCCTCCTGCATGGGGGACGGGACGCTCTCCGGCGTGGGCCCGGCGTAGGGGGCCGATACTTTGGCGGCGTTTTTGTCGACGACGAAAAAGACCAGGACCAGCGCCGCCGCCCCGAGAAGCGCCGTCAAAACGGCCGGTTTCCAGGGACTCCGGCTGTCCCGCTCCGCCCGCCAGGGCGCGGACCGGCGTCCGGGGCCCGGTCCTCTGCGGGTGTCGCGGCCATTGCGTGAAGTGCTCATGCTATGCCCTCCTTGGGTGTGTTTGAAAAGGTTTGCTGCTTCAGCCGAGCCGGCGGATGAGGATGAACGGGGTCAGCTGCCGGTCCTGCCCGGCGGGATTGTCCGCGATCAGGGCCAGAAGCTCCGCCTCCGGCCGGTCCCGCAGGGACCTGCACCGGCCCAGAAGCTCGCATGTCAGGTCGTTGGCGTCCACGATCATCATCTCGACGCCGGTCTTTTCATAAACCTCGTCGCAGACCCCGTCCGGGTCGGCCGGGATGCGGATGCCCATGTGGGCGTACTCCGGGATGTCCCGGCCGAAAAAGCCGTCCAGGCCCCGGACCTCCGGGTCCAGCAGATTATAAAAGGTGCCGTGGACGCCCCGGAGCTTGTCCAGCCCCGCCCGGACCGCCGCCCTCAGCACCGGGCCCAGGCCGCAGGTGTTGATGGCGAACTGCATCTTCACCGGCAGGCCCATCCCCGGCCCCGCCGCCGTCTGGTGGACGAAGCGGGACAGGAGCCTGGCCCAGAAGCCGGGGCGGACCTGGTCCTCCGTGACGATCCGGCCCTGGCACAGGGCGATGACCTTCTCGCTGGAGGACAGGATGTCCCCCGGCCGCCAGAAGGGCTTGACATACCCCTCGATCAGGTCTATGTAGCTCTCGCCCACGCGGACGAAATGGGTCTGGACGGCGTAGCGGGCGTACTGGCCGCCGCCGGTCCGGACGGTGAGGGACTTGCCCTCGTTGACGATCAGATGCATGGTGAAAGTTCTCCTGTCTGAGGGAAGGGGTGTGTTCACCCGGCGATCCCGTACATGTCGATCTGTTTTGCGGCGCGGAGGATGAACGCCACCTCCTTGGCGAAGAGCCAGGCGTATACCAGCACGGCGGCGGCCCATATCCCCAGGGCGGACGCCTCGTAAAGCCAGGGGAACAGGCGGCCGGAGAACCGCCAGAACACCACCGAGCCCAGGGCAAAGGCCGCGCAGAGCCCCGCGCTGTCCCTCCGTCTTTTGCGCAGCAGCGCCAGCATGGCGGTCACGCAGGTCAGGTAGGGCACCAGGCAGTAGACGACCATCCGGCCCAGGTCCTCCCAGGTCCGGCGCAGCCAGACCTCCAGCGCCAGCAGGAACGTGACGCACGCCAGCGCGGACATGCCCGCCAGCACCAGTCTGGCCAGGGCCAGCAGGGGACCGGAGGTGCGGGTGGCCGCCTCTGTCTCGCTCACGTGGTGGCGCTGCCCCCGGAAAAAGACGGGCATGACGGTCAGGATGAACAGGGGCATATACATGGGCAGCTCATAGGGGGCCATGGGCGAGGACCAGGCCACCAGGCACGCGGCGGCCAGTACGGCCAGCTGGGACAGCAGGATGGGGATGCCCTCAAAGTGGAACACGTCCGACAAAAACCGCCAAAAGCTCTGTCTGGGCTCCGGGGGAAGGGCCGGCCGCTCCCCCATGATGGCGACGCAAAGGCCGATGGTCTCCTTTATTTGTTCGTCGCTGTCTGCCGGCGCCGGCTGGTCCAGATACGCCGTCAGGCGCTTTTTCAACTGCCTGTTATTCATGCCGCTTCCTCTTCCTCATGGCGCTGAGCGCGTACCGCACCCGGCTCTGCGCCGTTCTCGCGTTGCAGCCGGTGGCCCGGGCGATGTCCCGGTAGCTGAGCCGCTGGCCAAAGCGCAGCAGCACCGCCTCCCGCTGCTCCGGAGGCAGGTCCGCCAGAAGCCCCCTTAGCTCGTCCCGGTCCTCCACCTGGCCGAAGGGGTCCCGGGCGTCGGCCTGTCCGTCATCCTCCAGAGGATACAGCGGCGTCCGCTGGCTCTCGTCGATGCACAGCCGGTTGGCGATGGAGAACAGGTATCCCTTGAAGCTCCCGTTCTCCCGGTAGCAGGCCAGGGACCGGAACAGCCGCAGGAACGTCTCCTGGGTCAGGTCCGGCGCGTCCACGCTCCCGCAGCGCCACCGGCAATAGCGCAGAATGGGCGGATACCACCGGCGGATCAGTTCCTCCGCGGCGGTCTCGTCGCCCTGCCGTATTCGGTTGATCAGTTCGTCGTCGCTCATGGGGTACCCGCTTTCTGTCTCTGCTTATTCATACCGGGAAAAAGGTCGAAATGATTTAAATGATTTTGAACGCAGTCTTAAATCATTCTTAATTCGTACCTTTTCCGCCGCATAGGATGGAGGGGAGGGATGCGCTATGAAGATCTATGTCTATGCCATTGCGAAGAACGAGGAAAAATTTGCCGCCCGATGGATGGCCTCCATGGCCGAGGCGGACGGGGTATACGTGCTGGACACGGGAAGCGCCGACGGTACGGCGGCGCGGCTGCGGACCCTGGGGGCCCATGTGACGCAGGAGCAGGTGCGGCCCTGGCGGTTCGACGTTGCCCGGAACCGGTCCATGGACCTGGTCCCGGCGGACGCGGACATCCTGGTCTGCACGGACCTGGACGAGGTGCTGCTGCCCGGCTGGCGGGCGGCCCTGGAGGCGGCCTGGGGCCCAGGATGCACCACGGCCCGGTATGAATATGTGTGGAGCTTCAACGCGGACGGGTCCGACGGGGTGAAGTTCCTCTACGAGAAGGTCCACGCCCCCGGGGTATGCCGCTGGACCCACCCGGTCCACGAGGTGCTCTCCTACAGCGTGCCCCAGGTTTACTGCCACGTGCCGGGCATGCGGCTGGAGCATCACCCGGACCCGGGCAAGAGCCGGGCGGATTACCTGCGGCTGCTGGAGCTGAGCGTGGCGGAGTCGCCGGAGGACGACCGGAACCGGCACTACCTGGGCCGGGAGTACATGTTCCGGGGCCGGTGGGACGACGCCATCGAGACGCTGAAGGCCCATCTTGCCATGCCCGGCGCGGTCTGGCCGCCGGAGCGGGCGGCCTCCATGCGTTTTCTCGCCCGGTGCCTGCGGGCCAAGGGGGAGGATGAGGCGGCGGAGCTGTGGCTGCTGCGGGCGGTATTCGAGGCGTCGGACCGGCGGGAGGCATTGGTGGACCTGGCCCGGCTCATGGCCGACCAGGGCCGGTGGCGGGAGTGCGAGCGGTACTGCCGCCGGGCTCTGGATATCACCGAACGGGACCTTTCCTACACCACCGAGCCGGAGGCGTGGGGGGCGCTGCCATGGGAGCTTCTCAGTGAAGCCTGCTGGCGCCAGGGGCAGCGGGAGTGGGCTCTCAACTGCGCCCGCCGGGCCCTGGCCCTGGAGCCGGAAAACGGGCGCATCCGCCGCGATCTGGCCCGGATGGAGGGGAAATGCGGTGATTTTGCACAAGAATCAATGGGTCAAACGCAATAAAATGTCAAATACCCATACTTGAAAAATAAGCAAAAATCGGATATATTATAAGAAAACATAAAAATTCTGTAATAAATTCAATATGACCGTGTGAAGCCTTCAGGACCGGACAGCCGGAACTGGCGGTGGATGGGATTCTGGAGAAGCCCGCATCCGATGCGGGGGCCGAAGGGGCAAGGCGCGTGAGCGCTCAAACTCTCAGGCAAAAGGACAGAAGATGGGCCCGTTTGGAAGTAGGGGTATTTGTCCGATTGCTTGAGCGTACCATTTGGTAAGCTCATTTTGTTTAACATGGGTGTTTGGCCTGTTAAAGATTTAAACTGTAACACAAGGAGAGAGTGACAAATGGAAACGATCGCTGCCATCATCAAATCGGTGGACGGCTGGGTATGGGGTCCGGTACTGCTGGTCCTGCTGGCCGGCACGGGCGTGTACCTGAGCATCCGGATGGGCTTCCCCCAGTTCCGCAGGTTCGGTTACGCCATGAAGAACACCATCGGCAAGATGTTCTCCAAACAGGCGGCCGGCGAGGGTGAGGTCACGCCCTTCCAGGCGGTGACCACCGCTCTGGCCGCCACCGTGGGCACCGGCAACATCGCCGGCGTCACCGGCGCCATCGTGGCCGGCGGTCCCGGCGCGGTGTTCTGGATGTGGCTGTGCGCCCTGTTCGGGATGTGCACCAAGTACTCCGAGGTGCTGCTGGCGGTCAAGTACCGCGAGCGCAACGACAAGGGCGACTGGGTCGGCGGCCCCATGTACTACATCAAGAACGGCCTGGGCAGGAACTGGACCTGGCTGAGCGTTCTGTTCTGCCTGTTCGGCGCCCTGGCGGCCTTCGGCATCGGCAACATGACCCAGGTCAACTCCATCGCCGGCGCCCTGAACGGCGCTATCAACGCCTTCGGCGGCGACGCCGCGTCCAAGACCGTGGTCCTGTTCGGCGCGGCCGTGCCTCTGACCAGCCTGATCTTCGGCATCGTGGTGGCCGTGATCGTGGGTCTGGTGCTGTTCGGCGGCATCAAGCGTATCGGCTCCGTGACCGAGAAGCTGGTGCCCGTCATGGCCGTCATCTACATCGTGTTCTCCCTGGTGGTCATCTTCGCCAACGTGAAGTTCATCCCCCGGACCTTCGCCTTGATCTTCAAGGGCGCGTTCAACGCGGAGGCGGCTCTGGGCGGTGCCTTCGGCATCATGATCATGGACACCATCCAGAAGGGCGTCGGACGGGGCGTGTTCTCCAACGAGGCCGGTATGGGCTCCGCGCCCATGGCCCACGCGGCCACCTCCGAGACCGAGCCCGTCAAGCAGGGCCTGTACGGCATCTTCGAGGTGTTCATGGACACCATCGTCATCTGCACCATGACCAGCCTGGTGCTGCTGACCAGCTACTGCCGGCTGGGCGACGGCCTGGGCATCGCCTGGGGCGGCGACGGCGACGCCACCCTGATCCAGGCGGCCATGGGCTCCATCGTGGGCGGCAAGCTGGGCGCGCTGGTGGTGGCCGTGGGCCTGAGCCTGTTCGCGCTCTCCACCATCATCAGCTGGTCCCTGTACGGCTCCCGGTGCTTTGAGTACCTGTGCGGCAAGAAGCTGGGCACCAAGCTGAGCGTGTTCTACAAGATCATCTTCCTGGTGCTGCTGCCTGTTGGCGCCACGCTGAAGATCGGCGTGGTGTGGGACCTGGCCGACGCCCTCAACGGCATGATGGCCTTCCCCAACCTGGTGGCCCTGCTGGCCCTGTCCGGCGTCATCATCAAGACCACCAAAGAGTACTTCTCCGACGGGAATAAACTTAAGTAAATTGTTAGTTGACTAATTCACTAAAGCTTGATATGATACAACAAAACCCGCCCCCGGGAGGTCCGGGGGCGAGCGCTTATTGAGGTGTTTCCCATGATCATTTCCGAAGTCGTCGTTTTTATCGCCTATCTCGTGTTCATGATCGCCATCGGCCTGTGGTTCTTCTTCAGGAACCGTGCCGGCGGCGAGAAGGGCTACTTCCTGGGAGGCCGTCAGATGGGCCCCTGGGTCACGGCTCTCAGCGCCGGCGCGTCCGACATGAGCGCCTGGGTGCTCATGGGCATGCCTACCAGCATCTACGCCCTGGGCCTGGGGCAGACCTGGATACCCATCGGCCTGGCCATCGGCTATACCCTGAGCTGGATCTTTGAGGCGCCCCGGCTGCGGAAGTTCTCCATCGTGGCGGACGACTCCATCACCATCCCCCAGTACCTGACCCGCCGGTTCCTGTCCAAGTCCAAGGCGCTGCAGATCGTCTGCGCGGTCATCTTCCTGGTGGCGTACACCATCTACGCCGCCTCCAGCGTAAAGGCCTGCGGGACCCTGTTCAGCACCGTGGTGGGCATCCGGGAGACCACGGCCATGTACCTGGCGGCCTTTATCATCATCAGCTACACCTTCCTGGGCGGCTTCTCTGCCGTGTGCTGGACCGACTTCTTCCAGGGCCTGCTGATGCTGGGCGCGCTGCTGATCGCCCCCATCTTCGCCGCCTCCATGCTGGACCCCGGCGCGGCCTCCACGCTGCCGGAGGGGTATATGAATCCCTTCACCACATGGCAGGACATCGTCTCCGGCCTGGGCTGGGGCATCGGCTATTTCGGCATGCCCCATATCATCATCCGGTTCATGAGCC
>CANPXZ010000094.1 GCA_947587485.1 uncultured Oscillospiraceae bacterium
CCGCCGCCATGAGGGAGGGATAGGCAAACAGGCCGCCGTTGATGTTGTCGGCGTTTTTGGCGGATTTATCCTTGAACTGGGTCATGCGGCTCAGCTCCCCGAACATGGTGTAGCACTGCAGCACCCAGCCCAGCTGGGCGTGCTCGGGCACATGGGACTGGATGAACAGGGTGTTCTTCTCCGGGTCCAGGCCGCAGGCCACGTACTGGGCCAGCTGCTCCAATGTCCGCCGCCGCAGATCCGCCGGATTCTGCCGGGTGGTCAGCGCGTGCAGGTCCGCCATGAAGTAGTAGCAGTCAAAGGTCTCGGCCCGCTCCGCCCAGTTCTTGATGGCCCCCAGATAGGAGCCCAGGGTCAGGTCTCCGGAGGGCTTGATGCCGGAGAGCATCACTTTTTTCTTCTCGTCCATATCAAACACGCTTTCCGCGGCGATGCCGCAACGATACGTTTTCCGATCGGAAACGCTCCTTTACCAATTGGTATAATAGCACAACCGATTATCTCTTGACAAGCGGGTCAGAATAAAATATGCTAATGGGAGTTTGAATGAACGAGGAAAACGCTATGGACGAGAAGTTTTTTGAGGAACTGGAAAGCCGCATCCCCCGGGGGGAGGTGCGGACCCGCTTCGCCCCCAGCCCCACGGGCTATATGCATGTGGGCAACCTGCGCACGGCGCTGTACACCTGGTGCATCGCCCGGCACAACGGGGGCAAATTCCTGCTGCGCATCGAGGACACCGACCAGAACCGGCTGGTGGAGGGCGCGGTGGACGTGATCTACCGGACCCTGACGGACTGCGGCCTGGACTGGGACGAGGGCCCGGACAAGGGCGGTCCCGTGGGGCCCTATGTGCAGACGGAGCGCCGGGGGCTGTATCTGCCCTTTGCCCAGCGGCTGGTGCAGCGGGGCCACGCCTATTACTGCTTCTGCGACAAGGCCGAGGCGGAGGAGGGCGGAGACAGCGCCTTCGCCCGGACCGAGGACCCCTGCCGGGAGCTGCCGGAAGAAGAGGTGCAGCGCCGTCTGGCAGCCGGCATGCCCTATGTCATCCGCCAGAAGATCCCCAGAGAGGGCTCCACCACCTTCCACGATGAGATCTTCGGGGACGTGACTGCCCCCAATAAGGACCTGGACGACCAGGTGCTCATCAAGCGGGACGGGCTGCCCACCTATAACTTTGCCAACGTCATCGACGACCACCTGATGGGCATCACCCATGTGGTCCGGGGCTCGGAGTATCTGGCCAGCGCCCCCAAGTATAACCTGCTTTACGAGGGCTTCGGCTGGCCCATCCCCAAGTATGTCCACTGCTCGCCGGTCATGCGGGACGCCCACAACAAGATGTCCAAGCGCCACGGGGACCCCTCCTACGAGGACCTGGTGGAGAGGGGGTATCTGCGGGCCGCCATCGTGAACTATGTGGCCCTGCTGGGCTGGGCCCCCGGCGGAGAGCGGGAGATCTATTCCATACGGGAGCTGGCAGAGGCTTTCCAGCTTTCCGGCATCTCCAAGAGCCAGGCCATTTTCGACATCGACAAGCTCACCTACTTCAACGCCGAGTACATCCGGGCCATGGACCCGGCGGAGTTCGCCAAGGCGGCGGAGCCCTACATCCGCCAGGCGGTGAAAAATCCGGCCATCGACGCCGCCGCCGTCGCGGGGCTTTTGCAGCAGCGCACGGAGGTGCTGACCGACATCCCCGGCAAGCTGGGGTTCTTCGACGCCCTGCCGGAGTATGACACGGCCCTTTACATCCACAAAAAGTCCAAGACCGACGAGGCCATTTCCCTGGAAATGCTCCGGGCGGCCCTGCCGGCTCTGGAGGCGCTGGACGCCTGGGACGACGAGCACATCCACGACGCGCTGACGGGTCTGGCGGAAAAGCTGGAGGTCAAAAACGCCAAGCTCATGTGGCCCGTGCGCATCGCCGTCACCGGCACGGCCGTCACCCCCGGCGGCGCGGTGGAGATCTGCCGCATCCTGGGCCGGGAGGAGACCCTCCGCCGCCTGCGGGACGGCATCGAACGGCTGTCATCCAAAAATTGATATCAAATATACGCCTCATCCCGGACAAAATACGGGATGAGGTGTATTTTTATGCATATGCGCAAACGAACCACCATTCGTGTCATTACCTTTTTATCCGCCGCCGTGCTGGTGGCGGGCATATTCGCCGTCCGGAACACCCGGAGGGCCGACCGGCTGGAGCTGTACGCCCGGGCCAATACCCAGCACGCCTTCGACGAGCTGGTGACCAGCGTCAGCGAGCTGTCCAACGCCCTGGAGAAGTGCCAGTATCTGTCCGACCCGGCCCTGGAGAGCGCCCTGTGCGCCCAGATCTTCGGCCGGGCCATGACGGCCCAGATGGCCGTGGGCGTGCTGCCCTACGCCTCCCAGGAGCTGGAGCAGACCGCCAGCTTCGTTGCCAAGGTGGGGGACTACGCCGGGGCCCTGGCCCGGTCCGTGGGCGCCAACGGCGGTTATTCCCGGGAGGAGCTGAAAAACCTCCAAAGCCTGGCGGAGACCGCCTCGGTGATGAAGCTCAACCTGCAGGACATGCAGGACCGGGTGGCCTCCGGCCAACTGAGCATCGAGGACGTGTACCGGCAGAGCGATGCCGCAGAGGGCGGGGAGGGCCAGCCGCCCCTGGCGGGCACGGTCTTTCAGACCATCGAGCAGGAGTTCCCCGAGCTGCCGTCGCTGATCTACGACGGCCCCTTCTCCGAGTCCAAGACCCATGTGAAGCCCCTCTTTTTGCAGGGGAAGGCCCAGGTGAGCCAGGCCGACGGCCTGAAAAAGGCGGCCAAATTCCTGGGCGCGGAGGAGAGCGCGCTGAAGGCCGCCGGCGAGTGCGGCGGCGACGTGCCCTGCTGGGTGTATACGGGCCGGACGGGCGGCGGAGAGTACACCGTGTCCGTGACGAAGCAGGGCGGGGAGGTATTGAGCGCGCTGAGTGCCCGGCCCGTGGGGGAGCAGAGCTATTCCGTCAAGCAGGGCCTGGCCGTGGCCCGGGACCTGGTGTCCGGCTGGGGCCTCGACGGCCTGGAGGAGAGCTATCACACTGTGTCCGACGGTGTGCTGCTGGTGAATTTCGAGCACGAGCAGGACGGCGTGCGCTGCTATCCGGACCTGGTCAAGGTGGGCGTGGCGCTGGACAGCGGCGCCCTCGCCAGCTACGACGCCCAGGGCTATATCAGCGCCCACACCGACCGGGACATCCCCGAGGCGGCGGTCTCGCAGGAGCAGGCGCAAAAATCCGTGGCCTCGTCCCTTCGCGTCCAGAGCCACGCCATGGCAATCATCCCGTCGCCCGGCGGCGAGGAGCGGCTTTGCCACGAGTTCCTCTGCCAGTCCAAGTCCGGAGACCGGTACCTGCTGTACGTGAACGCCCAGACCGGCGCGGAGGAAAAGATCCTCATCCTGCTGGAGGACGAGACCGGCACCCTCACGATCTGACAAAAACCGGCGGGAAAAAACAAAAACTTGCCAAAAATTTTTTTGGAAACAGGGAAAAAAGACTTGTATCTTTCTGTAACCTTTGTTATAATTAGGTTACAGAAAGGTGTGATACTATGAGTCTGATCCCGAATACGACCTGCCGGCGCTGCCACCGGCAGTATCCGTCCTTCCGTGGCCGCTGCCCATACTGCGGCACAAAAAAGGACAAAGAGGTCCGCAGCGCCGTACCGGAGACGGACAGCGTGACGCCCGGCACCAAGGCGGCGAAGAGCGCGGTGGAGGCCATGAACATGCAGATGCTCATCGGCGGCGTGCTGCTGGTGGCGCTGCTGGTGGCCACCATCGCCATGGTGTCTTACAATATAGGAAGCGACGTGAAGGACAAGGAGCTGGTCGACCAGCAGGTGCAGGCCCAGACCCAGACGACGCCCATCCCGCTGCCGACCGCCACGCCTACGCCGTCGCCCAGCCCCGCGCCGGAGATCATGGACCTGGAGTGCCGCTGGGGCACGGATGGCGCGATCGACTATATCGAGGGCGGCTATTTCGGCCTGGAGTCCGGCATGTCCATCGACCTGACGCTGACCTGGTATCCCCGGACCATCACGGCCACGCCCGAGTGGTCGGTGGAGGACGATACCATCGTGAAGATCGAGCCGGACGAGTCCGGCATCAACTGCCACTGCGAGCTCATCGGCCCGTCCGGCACGGAGACCATCCTGCACATCAAGGTCAACGAGCGGGAAGAGCAGATCCGCGTCATGTGCATGTAAAAGGAAACGACCAAAAACGAGGCGCCGCGTTTGCGGCGCCTCATTTTTTGCCGAAGCTGAACGCGCAGAGCCCGCGGCCGTTTCGCTCCTGACAGGAGCCGGCTTATCGCTGTTATGCGGCAGTTACACCTGCCGTTTGTTCATGTTCATCACGCTGAGGATGATAAACATCAGGGCGGAAACAGCGGCGACAAGGGCGGCGGCCCGGTATGCCACTGCTTCCTCCGCTCCGGACAGCAGGGGATCGGCGTTCATCAACAGGGCGGGCGAATATGCCTTTGCTCTTGGTATGACGCGCAATAAATAGGCAAGGCTCACAGCGCCGCCCGTACACAGGGTAACGGCCGTATTGTTTTGCAGCAGAGATGAAAACAGAACGAGCAGGCCGATCACCCACACGCCGAACAGCCACCACATGGCTGCCGCCAAAAATAAATGATCCGCGATACCGTTGTCCCAAAAATAAGCGGTATAGCCGTAGGTGATGGAAAAACAAAGGCCCCAGCCCAATGTCCACAGAGATAAGAGCAGTACGGCTTTTGCCAGTACGACCTTATATCTCGCCAGGCCCTTTGTCAGCGCCAGCAGCAATGTGCCGGATCGGTATTCCCTGGTGAAGCTGTCGCTGGAAAGCAGCGTAAAGGCGATCAGGGCTAAAGGGATGTTCTTGAAAAACTGCGTCCACGACGTCATGGCGTCCACCTGAACGTTCGTAACGGTCAGCCCGCTTTCCGCCAGGGAGCCGGAGAGCATCTCCATCATCCAGGGCGTCAGCTTGGCGAGGGCGGGGTTCATTACGCCGAACAGGGCGAATAGCAGTACAAGGACCGTGAGCTTGCCCGTCCGCGCGATCTCCATGCATTCCTTTTTCATAAACGCAAACAGCGTCCTCATTTCGTCACCTCCAAAAACAGCGACTCCAGCGTCGGTTCGATCCGCTCGATCCTCTGTATGGGTATCCTGTTCTCGGCGACGTATCCCATAACGGCAAAGAAGCGTTCCCGGCCGCCATGAAAGGTGAGCGTGTTATCTTCTCCGGGCCTGAGCTCGCCAAAGGCTTTTGTCAGGCTGGCGGCGTCTTCTTTTCGCTCCGTCTCGACGATGAATCCGTCCGATGGCCGCATACTTCTCAGCTCCGGGATGGTCCCATGCATGGCGATCCTGCCGTCCGACAGAAAGGCGGCCTCGGTGCAGATACGCTCCACGTCGGAGAGGATGTGTGTGGAGAACAGGATCGTGGTCTGTTCCTTCGCCGCCAGGAGGACATCCAGTATCTCCTTGCGGCCGACAGGATCGAGGGCCGACGTGGGCTCGTCGCAGATCAGAAGCTTCGGCCGGGCCAGCAGCGCCTGGGCGATCCCCAGACGCTGTTTCATGCCCCTGGAAAAGCCCTTGATCCGGCGCCGCTCCTGCCCAAGACCTACGAGGTCCAATAACTCCTTGCTTCTTGCCGAGATGTCGGCCTTGGCCATCCCGCCGATCTCGCCGCAGAAGCGCAGATACTCAAGTGCCGTCATATATGGGTAAAACTCCGGCACATCGGGCAGATAGCCGACATGCCGGTTCGTGCGGGTCTGCCCGAAACGGACCTTTTCGCCCATGATGCGGATGGTCCCGCCGTCCGGTCTCAGAAGGCCGAGGACCGCTTTCATGGCAGTCGTCTTTCCGGCGCCGTTTCTGCCGATGAAGCCGAAGATGCTGTGTTCCGGCACGGACAGGTCAAGGCCGCGAAGGACCTCCTTGCCGCCAAAATCCTTTTTCAGGCCCTGTATCGTCAGAACTTCCATGCTAGACGTCCTCTTTCCCCAGCAGGAAGTACAGGATCGGGCCGATGAATTCCATGCCGAAGATCGCGACAACAAGCCACAGCGTGCGGCTTCCCCGTTTGTAATTGTTGTGGGTCAGGATGTGGTATAGCGTATAGCCCAGAAGGGCAAATTCCGCGACCGCAAGGGGGATGAGGAAGGGAAGAAATTCTGCGAGCTTTTCCATTTAATCGTTCTCCTTTCTGAAGATCTCCACACAGAAGCCCTTATACCCGCAATGGGCGCAGGTGAGCTTTCGGAGGGTGGGGGTATGCCTGGCCCAAAACGCCTCTTTCAGGGCGGGCTTGAATACCCGGTGACATTGCGGGCAGATGTAGGCGACCCTTGCGAAATAGTACCTTGTCACCCAGACCCCATAGGGGATGACCAGCAGGGCGTAAAGGGCGAAGGGCCGCCAGATCCCAGCGGCGATCCAGAGGATGATCGAGCCCCACTGAAAGATGCTGAGGGGGATGCCCGTGAGCAGCAGAACGGCGTGAAGGCGCTTCATTTCCAGTTTGTTTTCCATCTGATAAGCTACGTCGCCGATCGATTCGATGGAGAAATCGGAAACGCTCCTCAGCGCCCGCCGGATACCCCCCAGCAGTTCGAGCTTTGCCTGCCGCTGTCGGATCTCCTCGGAAAGCGTCTGCTCCTGCTGCTCCAGAAGAACGGAGATGACGCTCCCGGGGTCAGGCTCGCGGAGCAGCTCTCCGATGCTGTTGATGGATAGCCCGGCGTCGCGGAGAAAGCAGATGATCTTCATGCGCTTCAGGTCATCCTCCGAATAGAGCCGCCTGCCACCCTCGGACAGCTCGCTGGGCGTCAGGATGCCGCGCGTATCGTAGTACTGTACGGTACGGACGGATACGCCGCAGAGCTTCGCCATTTCTCCCGTCGTGTATCTTGACATAGCCTTGACCTCCTTTCGCCCTCATATTACATCATTACGCAGCGTCATGAGCAATACCTCACGCAAGGTGATTTTTCAAAATTTCAGATTTTAAGCATAAAAAAGCCCTGCAAGCACCGGAACACGGCACATGCAGGACTTTGCAATGGAAAGGGGAAGAAAACTTTCCGGGGCCCCCACGCTTCACGCCTGTCGCGTGGGGAGAAGGAAGAATGGCTCTGACTGATGGAGGGGACCCGTTTGCGGGGCCCGACATCTTCAGAGGCCCTATATGGGGCCCCCACGCGGCACGCCTGTCGCGTGGGGAGAAGGAAGAATGGCTCTGACCGATGGAGGGGACCCGTTTGCGGGGACCCGACATCTTCAGAGCCATTCTGACGTGTTGGTCGGAGTGAGGTGACTTGAACACCCGGCCTCTTGGTCCCGAACCAAGCGCGCTACCAACTGCGCTACACCCCGAAATAAATTTTGTCCGCTCTGCGGACACCTTGTCCCTCTGGGGCCCCCACGCGGCACGCTTGTCTTTTGAAAGCGCCCCCATTGGGGCCCCCACGCGACACGCTTGTCGCGTGGGGAGAAGGAGGAAGTTTTCCGACCGATGGAGGTGACCCGCTTGCGGGGCACCGACATCCTCGGGAAACTTCCGACGTGGTGGAGCAGGTGAAGGGAATCGAACCCTCGTATTCAGCTTGGGAAGCTGATGTTCTGCCATTGAACTACACCTGCAAGGCTTTAAGATTATAGCACCCTCCCAGGGAGAATGCAAGCATAAATTTCCGAAACGGTCATAGCTTGTACGGGAGGGGATGCAAATGACATATCACCGGCTCATGATCGCGGCGGCGCTGTTTCTGGCGGCGACGTGCCTGAAGATATACCTGCCTGAGCAGAGCGAACAGACCCTCGGCGCGGTGCGTGCGCTGGTCGACGAGCAGACCTTCGCCCTGCCGCTGCCGGAGGAGGCGCTGGCGTGGCTGGACTGGAGCTGACGGTCAGTCCCGGGTTCCTGCTGCTGGCGGCGGCTGTCTATTTCGCGGGAGGCGTGGGGGCGCTGGCGGCCTTCTGGGCGGCGGCGCTGGCCCACGAGCTGGGGCATCTGGCGGCCATGTTCATGGCCGGCGTCACCATCCGGGGCATCCGGGTGACGGCCTGCGGCCCGGTCATCGAGTACGGCGGCGCGCTGGACCGGCGGCAGGAGGCGGGCATCCTGGCGGCGGGACCGGTGGCGGGGCTGCTGTTCGCGGTGCTGTGCTTCGTCACGGACGTCCCGTTTCTGTGCTACACCGGGGCCATTGCGCTGCTGGCGGCGCTGTTCAACCTGCTGCCGGTGCTGCCTATGGACGGGGGGCGGCTGGCCCAGTACGCCCTGGAGACGGCCCTGCCGGAGCGGACCGCAGCCGCGGTCCTGCGCTTCACGGGGACGCTGTGCGCCCTGGGGGTGCTGGCCACGGGGGTCTGCATCCGGTCCATCGCGGCGGCCGCAGCGGGAATTTGGATGGGAATGCTTGCCAATTTCCCTGAAATGCGGTAAACTGCACGTATGGAAATGAATGAAAAGATCGACGCCCTGCTTCGGCAGGTACAGCGTCCCGCCCGGTACGTGGGCGGCGAGTACAATCAAATCGTCAAAGACAAGAGCCAGGTGGACGTGCGGGTGGCCTTCTGCTTTCCGGACACCTATGAGATCGGCATGTCCAATCTGGGCCTCAAAATTCTCTACGGCGTCATGAACGACATGCCCGGGGTCTGGTGCGAGCGGGTGTTCGCCCCCTGGGGGGACATGGCGGACAGGCTCCGGCAGGAGCGCATCCCCCTGTGGGCCCTGGAGAGCGGGGACCCGTTGGGGGATTTCGACGTGATCGCCGTGTCCATCGGCTACGAGATGGCGTACACCACCGTGCTGGACATGCTGGACCTGGGCGGCATCCCGCTGCGGGCGGCGGACCGGCCGGGGCTGGAGCATATGGTCATGGCCGGGGGCGGGTGCATGTGCAACATCGAGCCCATGGCGGATTTCTTCGACCTGTGCTTTCTGGGCGAGGGCGAGGACGTGGACCGGGAGGTGCTGGAGCTGTACCGGACCGCCAAGCGGGAGGGCTGGGACAAGCCCCGGTTCCTGCGCTCGGCGGCCTCCATCGAGGGGGTGTACGTGCCCAGCCTCTACGGCGCGGCCTACAACGCCGACGGCACCGTGGCGTCCGTCACGGCCAGGGACGGTGCGCCCGCCAAGGTGCGCAAGCGCATCGTGGAGGACTTCGACGGCTGCTACTATCCCACCGCGCCGGTGGTGCCCTCCACGGAGATCGTCCACGACCGGGTGAGCCTGGAGGTGTTCCGGGGCTGCATCCGGGGCTGCCGGTT
>CANPXZ010000095.1 GCA_947587485.1 uncultured Oscillospiraceae bacterium
CTGCTATGTGGTGCTGGTGCCGGTGCTGGGGCTTTTCCTGGGCAAGCGATCCCCGGCGCTGGTGTGGCTGGGGGCGGCGGTCGCCCTGGCGGGGTTCTTCTTCCTGAGCCTGATGGACGGCCTGGCCGCCGGGGAGGGCCTGACGCTGGAGCGCAGCGATGGGCTTCTTCTGCTCTGCGCGGTGATCTTCTCCGTGCACATCCTGATCGTGGACCGGTTCTCGCCCAAGGTGGACGGGGTGCGGCTGAGCTGCGTGCAGTTTTTCGTGTGCGGCCTGCTGGGTCTGCCCTTCACGATCCGGGAGGGCCCCACCTGGGCGGGCCTGACGGCCTGCGCCGTGCCGATCCTGTACACGGGGGTGCTGAGCAGCGCCGTGGGCTACACTTTGCAGATCGTGGGCCAGAAGGACGTGCACCCGGCGGTGGCGTCGCTGATCTTGAGCCTGGAGAGCGTGTTTTCCGCCCTGGCGGGCTATGTGCTCATGCCGGAGACCGGCCTGACCGGATGGGAGATCTTCGGCTGCGTGCTGGTGTTCGCCGCCGTGGTGATGGTCCAGCTGGCCCCCCAGGAGCGAATTCCCGCCCCGGAGAAATAAGCGGAAAAAAACAACAACCTGCCTGCCGCAAATCGCGGCAGGCAGATTGCTGTTTCAGGATAATATCACGTGTTCACATAGTCGCTGGCGGTGATCTCGGACAGGGTGGAGCCGCTGTATTCGCCGTTGTACTGCCAGGTGACGGTCATGGTGCCCGCCATGTCGGTGGACACCTCCATGGAGGTGGTGAACAGGGTGTTGCTGGCCAGGGAGCCGCCGGAGGCGGTGATGCTCCTGCCGGTGACGGAGGTGGAATAGTCCCCGAAGCTGATGGAGACGGGCAGCGCCTGGACCTGCAGGTCATAGGAGTTGACGGTGCCGGTGATGTCCAGCCGGGCCCTGCCGTCGCCCAGGTTCGTGGCGGACCAGCTCACGCTCATGTTGAGGCTGGTGCCGGTGTTGGAGGAGAAGGTGCCGCTGGAGAGGGTGCCGCCCACAGAGCTGGGCGGTACGTCGGTGGGCTCAGGCGTGGGCGCGGGGGGCTGCGTAGGGGCCGGCGTGGACGCGGGCCGCTGGGTGGCCGCCGGGGCGTTGGTGGCGGGCGGCTGTGTGGGCGCGCCGTTGCCGGGCCCCGGAGGGCTGGTAAAGCCGGGCCGGGCGGTGGCCGTGGAGGCCGCTCCCGGCAGACCCGCCTGGGCCCCGGCCTGATCTCCGGTCTGGGACGGATCGGGCGCGGCGGACGGCTCCGCCGTCGGGGTGGGCCGGGCCGCCTCATCCCCCCGGGTGCAGCGGTTCATCATCACGACTTCCAGGGCAACGATCAGCATGAGCGCCACAAGGAGGATGGCGATCCTCTTTGTCTTCATGGCGGATTCCCCCTTCCGATCTCATGTTCTGCACCTTTATTATACGACGTTTTTCCCCTGAACGCAACCCGTTTTACCGGGCCTGTATCTGGCGGAAGTAGTCGTGCTCCAGGATGCGGCGGGAGAAGACGTACTGGTCGTAGACCTGCTGCCGGGCCTGCTGGGCGTAGAGCCGCTGCTCCTGGGCGCTCCCGGACTGTCCCGGCGCGGGGGTGAATATGCCCTCCGCCCCGGCGTAGCTGCCCGCGCCGGACACCCAGTCGGAATAGGCGCTGCCGTACAGGGCCACCG
Source organism: uncultured Oscillospiraceae bacterium (assembly GCA_947587485.1). Classification (GTDB taxonomy): domain Bacteria; phylum Bacillota; class Clostridia; order Oscillospirales; family Oscillospiraceae; genus CAJOIG01. Next base: position 1,693 of record CANPXZ010000095.1, read on the forward strand.
GCGGCGACGGTCCGGCCTCCGCGCCGTCCGCCAGCAGGTCCCGCCCGGCCAGGAACCGGGCGTCGTACGCCGCGCCGAACAGGTCCAGCAGCGTGGGCGTCACGTCCAGCTCCGAGCAGGGGGCCGTCACGGCCAGACCCTCCAGCCCCTTTGCCCACAGATACAGCCCGCCCCGCAGCCCGTCGCCCCCGGTGACCAGGCACACCGCCGCGCCGTCCATTAGATCCTCCCGCTCCAGCTCCCGCATGAGCCGCTCCAGCGCCGCCTCCCCGTCCTGATCCGGCAGGCTGGCGTAGAGCAGAAACGGCCCGGTCCGGGCGAGCTCCGCCACCTGCTCCTCCGGGGCCGCGCCCGCCATGACGGAGGAAAAGCCCAGGGCCCGGTACGCCGCCTCCAGGCCCGTCTCCGCCGGACAGGCCCGGCAGGTATACCCGGCCTGTCCCATCGCCGCGGCCAGGGCGAAGGGGAGCCAGACGTCCTTTTGCGCGAGGTAGGTCAGGGAGGACAGGTCCTGCACGTTGGCGGGCGTCAGGCCCGAGAGCAGGGCGAATTCCCGGCCCTCCGCGCCCTGGTACCAGTCCGGGGCGAACGCCGCGTCGAACCGGACCCCCTCCTGCCGGAGCTTATAGAGCGCCGGCATGGACGCGCCGTCCGGCTCCGGGACATGCCAGTTCTCCGCCAGCAGCACGATCAGGTCCCGGCCCGCCAAAACGCCGGTGTGCTCATGCTTCGCCGTGGGAGCGCGGGACAGAAAGTAGCGGCTCATCTCCGCCACGAGAGCGCTGCCCGCCGTCTCCTGCGGGGCGGCCAGGTCCAGGTCCAGCACGTTGCAGCATTCCGTGTCCCAGACCGGCGTCCCCATGGCCGGCGCCGCCGGCTCCGGCAGACTGCCCCGGGCCGCCACCAGCCCCGCCAGGACGGCCGTCAGCAGCAAAAGGATCGTCCTGCGCATCCATTCCGCCCCCTTTCTCGTCCTGCCTATAGAATGGCCCAGGAGCGGGGGCAAAAACGGTCGAAGGCCGTCGCCGGACGCGAAAAAACCGGGGAGACCGGGCGGATATGGCCCGGCAGACGCTTGCAACCGGCCAAAAGACATGTTATGATACAGAAAAAACCCGCGCCAAAGCGCGGGAGACAAAGAAAGGCGTGGAACTATGAAAAAGTTTTTCCAGGAATTCAAGGAATTCGCCACCCGGGGCAATGTGGTGGACCTGGCCGTGGGCGTCATCATCGGCGCCGCCTTCCAGAAGATCGTGACCTCCGCCGTCAACGATCTGGTGATGCCCCTGATCGGCGTGATCACCGGCAACTCCAACTTCAACGACGCGTTTTGGATCCTCCGCCTGCCGGAGGGCGTGGACGCCGCCCAGGTGACGAGCCTGGCCACCGCCACGGAGCTGGGTGTGACTACCTTCAACTACGGCGCGTTCATCTCCGCCGTCATCGACTTTGTGATCATGGCCTTCGTGATCTTCGTCATGATCAAGGCCCTGAACAAGGCCAGCTCCCTCAAGAAGCACAAGGCGGAAGAGGCTCCCGCCGAGCCCGCCACCAAGATATGCCCCTACTGCCTGTCGGAGATCCCCTACGGCGCGAAGAAGTGCGCCCACTGCGCCTCCGATCTGACGGACGGGCCTACGATCTGACCATGCTGCTGGGACCGATGTATCACCTCTACACACAGGAGGATAAACGCCAGGCCCTTGCCGAGGCGGTGCGCGTGACCAGGCCCGGCGGGTATATCCTGGTCGCCTATTGCATGAACGAGCCCACGGTCATCCAGTATGTCTTTGAATCGAACCGCCTGCGGGAGGTGCTGGAGCAGAATATGGTCACGCCGGACTGGCATTGCGTCAGCGAGCCGAAGGAGCTTTTTGAACTGGCAAGGACGGAGGACATCGCCGCGCTGGACGCGCAGTTCCCGGTGGAGAGAGTCAAGCTGGCCGCCACGGACGGCGCGACGAATTATCGGCGGGAGCTGATCGACGCCATGGACGACGATACCTTCGCCAGGTGGATGGACTATCATTTTGCGATCTGCGAGCGGCAGGACCTGATCGGGGCGTCCCATCATACGCTGGATATACTCCGGAAGCTCTGACAACGCGGGAGCCGTCCTCTAAGGGGGACTGAAAATTCAAAAGACCGCGCTCTTTCCGACTGGAAAGAGCGCGGTTCTTACTTTACTTTAGCATGTAACAGCCCTTATTTTCCCATGGTCTTCGTCTTTTCCACGGCGGCGGTCACCGCGTCGGAGGCGGCGGCCCGGAAGGCGGACCGCTCCAGGGTCAGTACCCCCTGGATGGTGGAGCCGCCGGGGGAGCACACCGCGTCCTTCAATGCCCCGGGGTGCCGGCCGTCGGCCCGGGCCAGGGCGGCCGCCCCCTCCACCGCCACGGCGGCGTATTTCAGCGCCCGGGCCCGGGGCATGCCGCAGGCAACGGCCCCGTCGGACAGCGCCTCGATGAACATATAGGCGAACGCCGGGGTGCACCCGCCGATGGTACCGGCGATGTCCATCAGCTTCTCCGGGCATGGGTCCCAGACCCCCGCGCCGGCCATGGCGGCGATCAGCTCCGGGGCGTCCTCAGGCTCCGTATCCTTCTCGCACCAGGCCACCAGGCCCTTTCCCACCCCCACGGGCGTGTTGGGGCACAGGCGGATCACCGGCCAGGGATGGCCGGCCAGAGCCTGGATGGCGGCGGTGTCCAGCCCCGCAGCCATGGACACCAGCACGAAGTGGTCCTGCTTGTGGTAGTCCTGCTCCCGGTGGACCAGCACCGGGGCGATGTCCGCAAGGCATGCGGCCATATCGTAGGGCTTGACGCCCAGGAAGATGTATTTTGCCGTGGCCGCCACGGTCTTTGCGTCGCCGGCGGCGCAGCCCAGCTCCTGGGCCAGGGCGGCCGCCTTCTCCGGCGTCCGGTTGGCCAGGACGATCTGTTTTGGCGAGGTGGCCGCCACAGCAGCCCGGGCCAACGCTCCGCCCATGTTCCCCACGCCGATGAAGCCCAATTGGTACATTTTATATCCTCCTCCTCTTGATGCGCCTGTCCCATGAATGGGACAGGCACGGTTGCGCATATTTCCGGAATGTGCTACAATAGCGCCAAAGACGCTGTTGTACCAGAAAGATGCCAGTCGTGCTCCCGGCTGACGCCGGAACCGCACGACATGGCACAATGTTGTTCGCCGTACCTCACCAGGGGTCCGGGACGGCGGTCTCCGCCCCTGCGGCCTTCACTGCGGCGAAGGCCAGCACCCGGGTGGGGTCCAGACAGCCCGCCGCCAGTCCCAGCTCCCGGAAGGCGATGGGCAGCTCCGTACAGGCCAGCAGCACTGTCTCCGCTCCCTGGGCCCGGACATCCGCCAGGATGTCCCCGACGGGGATGGTCTCAAGGGGCACGGCCCGGGCCTTCACGCCCTCATAAATGAGGCGCATGACTTCATGCTGCATGGCGGGGCCGGGATATACGGCCCGGACGCCCGCTTCGGCCAGTGCCCGCTCGTATACGCCGCTTTGCACCGTACCGTCCGTGGCCAGGACCCCGGCGGTCTCTATGCCCGCCGCCCGGAGCACCGCAGCGGTCTCCCGGGCCATATGCAGCACCGGTATCCCCACGGCGGCGGCCACGTCGTCATAGAAATAGTGGGCGGTGTTGCAGGGCATGATGAGAAGCTCCGCCCCGGCGCTCTCCAGCCGGCGGGCGCTTTTCACCATCTCCGGCGCCGGGTCCGGCCCACCGTGGAGGATGGCCTCGGTCCGGTCGGGGATGGCGGTGTTCACGTCGGCTATCACGTGGAGGTGCTCCTGGTCCCGGGAGGCCCTCGTCAGGGCGATGATCTTCTCCATCAGGTCGCAGGTGGCCGCCGGCCCCATGCCGCCGATGATGCCCACAGTTTTCGTCAACCTTCCCGCCTCCCCGCTTGTCCTTATTTTAGGCGCGGCGGCGGCGAACGTCAAGCACGACTTTTGAAAGGATGCCCTCTCTATGGACACACGGCCCATCGGCATATTCGACTCCGGCCTGGGCGGCCTGACCGCCGTGCGGGCCCTGGTGCGGGAGGCACCCTGGGAGAGCTTCGTCTACCTGGGGGACACGGCCAACGCCCCCTACGGGGACAAAACGCGCCCGGAGCTGACGGCGCTTTCCGGCCACAACATCCGCTTCCTGCGCTCCCGGGACGTGAAGGCCGTCCTGGTGGCCTGCAACACCTCCACGGCCAACGCCATGGACGCCATGGTCCGGGAGGCGGGGGGCCTGCCGGTGGTGGGCGTCATCCGGGCGGCGGCCCGGGCGGCGGCGGAACTGGCCGGATCGGGCAGGATCGCCGTGATGGCCACGGCCGCCACGGTCCGCAGCGGGGCCTATGAGCGGGCGATCCGCGAGCTGCTGCCGGAGGCGGAGGTCCTGGCGGTGGCCTGCCCGGAGCTGGTGCCTCTGGTCGAGAGCGGCCGCACGGACCCGGCCGACCCGGCCCTGGGCCGGGCGGCGGAGGAATACGCCGGGCCCATCCGGGCCTTCGGCGCGGACACGGTGATCTTGGGCTGCACCCACTATCCCATCGTCCGGGAGGCCATCGAGGCGGCCCTGGGGCCGGGCATGGCCCTGGTGGACTCCGGGGCCGCCTCGGTAGGAACGCTTCTGGCGGCGCTGGAGGCCCGGAACGCGTTGGGGGACAAAAAAAGCGCCGGTACGCGGCAGTTTTTTTGCAGCGCCCGGCGGGAGGCCTTTGCCCGCCACGGGACCACCTTTCTGGGCTGGCCCGTGGAGAACGTGACGGAGATCGATATCGAACGGTACTAAGGAGATGACGTTATGGCAAAGTCATCCAACCAAAAGCTGAAGCTCTTGTATCTCTGCCGGTACCTGCTGCGCCAGTCCGACGAGGACCACCCGGTGACGGTGGCCCGGATGATCGAGTACCTGGCCAGGCAGGACATCTCGGCGGAGCGCAAGAGCGTGTATGACGACATGGAGGCCCTGCGGCTGTTCGGCCTGGACGTGCAGGCCGTGCGGGTGGGGTCCGCCACGGGGTATTTCATCGGCCAGCGGGATTTCCAGCTGCCGGAGCTGAAGCTTTTGGTGGACAGCGTGCAGTCCTCCCGGTTCATCACGGAGAGGAAATCCCTGGAGCTGATCGGCAAGCTGGAGCGCCTGGCCAGCGAGCACCAGGCCAGGGAGCTGAGCCGGCAGGTCTACGTCCGGGGCCGGATCAAGGCCATGAACGAGTCCATCTACTACAACGTGGACGAGATCCACGCCGCCATCGACGGGGACCGGACCGTCACCTTCAAATACTTCGACTGGGGCGTGGACAAAAAGCGGGTCTGGCGCCGGGAGGGGAAGCGCTACGCCGTGAGCCCCTGGGCGCTGATGTGGGACAGCGAGAACTATTACCTGATCGCCTACGACCCCGAGGCGGGCCATATCAAGCACTACCGGGTGGACAAGATGAGCGCCATCGCCCAGGGGGACACGCCCCGCCAGGGGGCGGAGGCTTTCCAGAAGCTGGACATGGCGGCCTATTCCAACAGCCACTTTGGCATGTTCTCCGGGGACGTGCAAAGCGTGCGGCTGAGCTTTGAGAACGCCCTGGCCGGGCCGGTGGTGGACCAGTTCGGGGCGGACGTGAGCCTGGTGCCCCTGGACGAAGGGCACTTCTCCGTCACGGTGAACGCGGCGGTGAACGTGCAGTTTTTCGGCTGGCTGGGGGGCTTTGGGACCCGGGCGAAGATCCTGGCCCCGGCCTCCGCTGCGGAGGCCATGCGGGATCACGCCCGGGCCCTGGCGGCGCTGTACGATTAGAATACCACCTTGCATATGGCATCCATCCAGCCCTCGGCCGTGAAGGCCAGCGCCAGGATGCCCCAGAAGATCAGATGGCTGCGTACATTCTTTTTCTTTGACATGGGATACACCTTCCTTTTTTGTTTCTGACAGCAGGATACCCCGCCGGGAGTCCGAAAAACCGGACAGCAGCGGGGCGGAGGAGCACGATATGGATAAAATGCAGACGGAAAACGGCTATGGGGTGCTGTTCATCGTGGCCACGCCCATCGGCAACGCCCGGGACATGTCCCCCCGGGGCATGGACATCCTGGAGCGGGCGGACGTGATCGCCGCAGAGGACACCCGCCGGAGCGTGGTGCTTTTGAACAAGCTGGGCATCCGGGCCGGGAAGCTGGCCAGCAACCACAAGTTCAACGAGCACGGCAAGGCCCGGTATTTCATCGACCTTTTAAAGGCCGGCCGGAGCGTGGCGGTGATCACCGACGCGGGAACGCCCTGCATCTCCGACCCGGGCAACGAGCTGATCCGCTCCGCCGTGGAGGAAGGCGTCCGGGTGGTGGGCGTGCCGGGGCCCTGCGCGGCGGTGACGGCCCTGTCCGTGTCCGGGTTCGACCTGAGCGCGTTCGTGTTCCGGGGGTTCTTCCCCCGGGAGAACGCTGACCGGGGCCGGCTGCTGGACCAGATGCGCCGGAGCGCGGTGCGGACCCAGGTGTTTTACGAGTCCCCCAAGCGGGTGCTGGACGCGGTGGAGTATTTCATCCGGGAGGCGGTGCCCTGTCGGATGTGCCTGTGCAACGACCTTACAAAGCTGCACGAGGAATCGTTCCGGGGCGCGCCGGCCCAGGTCCGGGACCAGCTCTTGGACAAGGGGGAGTATGAGAAGGGAGAGTTCTGCCTGGTGGTGGAGCTGGCGGAGGAGTATCTGACCCCCAAGCGGGAGCATGTGGTGAGCCCGGAGGCCCTGCTGGTGGACGCCATGGTCCGGGAGAGCTGCCGGGCCAGGGACGCCATCAAAACGGTGCTGGCCGACGAGGCCAACACCTACAGCAAAAACGAGCTCTACGCGGCCAGTTTGAGATTGAAAAACCTTATTTAAGGCCGCAAAAAAGCGCCGCCTGCCAAACCGGCAGGCGGCGTTTTTGCGTCAGGTGAGTTCCCGAATTTGGGCCAGGCGGTCGTACAGGGCCCGGTAGGCGTCCGGGGTCCAGCGCTCCAGGGAGTCCTTCAGCTCCTGCTGCCGCCGGGGCGGGCGCAGCAGGTCCACCACGAAGGGGGCGTACCGGGTACCGGAGCCCTCCCGCAGCTCGGCCAGGATCTGGTCGAAGGTCTTGGCGGGGCGGTAGCGGCTGCCCACGTCGTCGGTGGCGGCGATGATGGCGTCGGCCACGGCGATGATGTGGATGATGGGCCGGACGGGAGAGGTGCGGGGAGAGAAGCCCAGGGGGTAGCCGCCCCGCTCGTCGAAGTGGCAGTGGTGGCCGTGGGCCACGTCCGCGTAGGCGGCGGTGGAGGGGTGGGCGCTCAAAAGCTGAGAGCCGCAGTAGGCGTGCAGCTGCAACAGGGCGTATTCCTCCTCGAACAGGCCCCGGCAGGAGAACAGCACCAGGTTGAAGCAGTGGATCATGCCCGCGTCATAGAGCCGGCCCGCCCGCTCGGCAAAGGCCGTCAGCTCCTC
>CANPXZ010000096.1 GCA_947587485.1 uncultured Oscillospiraceae bacterium
TGGTAGACGGACTCGAACCCCCGACCTGCTGATTACAAATCAGCTGCTCTACCAACTGAGCTATACCAGCCAATCTTCCCAGCCGTTGAACTATACCATAAATCAAACCTCTTGTCAACGGCAAAATGCGCCGGGCCGGAAAAAATCTTCTCCGCCCCCTTCCGACGCCCCTCGCCCGCCCGGCATAGGACGGCCCCGGCGGGGCATAGGATGCAAAAGCGCGATTTGGGAGGGATCACATGACAGAGCATCCGTCGATACGCCGGGCCTATGCCGCCGCCGCAGCGCGGGACCCGGGAGAGACCGGTTTTTTGCAGGCCCTGGAGGCCCTTTACGACTGCCTGGGGCCGTGTCTGGAGGAGCAGCCCCGGTACGCGGGCCTGCTGGAGCGGCTGGGAGAGCCGGAGCGGGCCGCCGTTTTCCCGGTCCTTTGGAGCGACAGCTGCGGTACGCCCCGGCAGGCCCGAGGCTTCTTCATCCAATACAGCACCGCCCTGGGCCCATGCCGGGGCGACCTTTTGTTTCGCACCGGGCTGGACATGGCCGCGGCCAAGGCCCTGGCCCTGGAGGCCGCCCTGGAGCACAGTCTGGCGGGACTGCCCCTGGGCGGCGGCTTTTTCGGCGCGGACGTGTCCCCTCTCCGATGGGACGCGGGGGAGAGCCTCCGGTTCTGCCGGGCCTTCATGCTGGCCCTGTACCCCTTCCTCCCCCCGGCCTTCCACCCGGCGGACTGGGCGGGTCGGGTCCCCGGCCGGGAGCTTGGGTACCTCACCGGCCAGTATGAGCGGCTGGCCGCCCTGGGCCCCTGGGTCCGGGAGGCGTCCATGCAGCCCAATCCCGGTCCCATGACATGGCACCAGGCTGCGGGACAGGGACTGTGCGTATTCGCGGAGCTGGCCCTGCGGCACATGGGTCTGCCGGGCCTGGAGAGCCAGACCGTACTGATCTCCGGTCGGGACGGGCCGGCGGCGTGGGCGGCGGAGCAGGCCGCCCGCATGGGCGCGCAGGTCGTCGCCCTGGGGGACGGGACCGGGTGCCTCCATTCCCAAAACGGCCTGCCCCTTTCCATCCTGCGGCGCATGGCCGCTCAACCCGGTCTGCCGCTGCTGCTGTGGGCCATCCGGGCCCCGGGGGTGGAATACCGCCCCGGTCCCGGCCTATGGGACATCCCGGCGGACACGGTGTTCCTCTGCGACGGCCGCGCCCGGCTGGACGCGGAGGGCGCGCGCCGCGTCGCCGCCCACCGGCCCGCCGGCGTATTCGAGGGCGTCGGCCGGACCTGTACCGCCCTGGCCGCCCGCACGCTGGCCGCCGGCGCGGGGGTCTACGTCCCGGCCATCGCCTCCGGCGCGGGCGGGGCCGTCATGGCCTTCCGGCAGCGGGACGCCTCCGGCTCCCGGTGGGACGCGGTCCGGCTGCTGCGCGATTGCATGGAGGACATATTCCAGACCGCCTGGGACGAGAGCGTCCGGGCCGGCCGGCCCGGGGACCTGGACGCCGGCGCCCGGATCGCCGCGTTCCGCCGCATCGCCGACGCCATCCTGGCAAAAGGGCTTTGACCTTCCCGCACCGGCTTCTCGCGGCCGGTCATAAAGCAGGTATAGTCTGAGCCCGTTATTAAGACGAGCCGGGACAGCGGATAGGAACGCTCTGGGCAAAAATTCGATGGACCGTCTTAACGGACAGTAGATTCCTTCACATTTGAATGGTATAATGTTAAATGTCGAGTGGGCGACTGTTCGAGAAATCGTTATTTGTACGGTGAGTGAAAATGGTTACAAAACATGTTATAGTCCTGCCCTATGATAAGGTCTGGGAACAGAATTATATAAAAATAAAAGATGAGATTCAAAATGCTCTTGGCAAATTGTCTCTGGGTATTGAGCATGTTGGCAGCACTTCTGTGCGAGGTCTATCTGCAAAACCAATCATTGATATTGACGTTATCATAAGAGATTACTCTTTGTTCAATGACGCAGTTGCCGCCTTGAATAGTATTGGTTACCGCCATGAAGGAAATCTTGGCATTATCGAGCGGGAAGCGTTCGATTATGACGGTAAAGATCATTTGCAGAAACACCATCTATATGTTTGTCCACAAGATTCTGCAGAACTAAAAAGGCACATTGCTTTTAGGGACTATTTGCGTTCCCATCCCGAAGCTGTATGTGAATACAGCCGCGTCAAAGAAGAAGGGGCAGCGCTCTATCCGTATGATATGGAGAAATATATCGAACACAAGTCTCCCTTTATCGAGAGAATATACCGGGAAATAGGGATATGGCAAATTCCCGTTTGACGAGACGCTGCAAAACCCTTTGGCACTAAAGGGCTTTCTATACATGGTCCGGCAACCATGTATCGCGCGCTCTGCGAGGTTTCCTCGTTCATCGCTTCACACACCGACACATCTTCATACCGAAAATCAGACCGTTGACACACCGGCTCCCCGGTGAAAGGTCAGCGGTCATTTTTGCCTGTCAGCCGCCCAAAAGCCACTCTAAAAGTAACAAAAAGTTTTAAAAATGTCCCAAAGATTACAAAAATGCTTGCAAAAATTACAAAATGGTGCTATTATCCTCCTGTATGGAAGGAGGTACCCACCTATGATCCATAGCATATCACGCCGGCGGCCCAGGCGGACCATCAGCGGGCTGCTGGCGTTTGCGCTGGTCCTGACCCTGTTCCCGGTCTACGCGGGGGTGGACGCACAGGCGTCCACCAGCAAGGAAATCCAGCAGGAGATCGACGAGCTGAACGGCCAGAAGAGCGAGATCCAGGGGCGGATGAACGAGATCCAGTCGGAGATCGACAGTCTGGACTATGAAAAGGCCAACACGCTGGAGAAGAAAGAGATCCTGGACAAGAAAAATCTTCTGGCCCAGGAGGAGCTGGACGTGATCCAGGAGCAGATCGACATCACCGACGGGCTGATGGACAGCATGCGCCAGGACCTGGAGGATGCCCGGCAGGAGGAGGAATACCAGAAGGAGCTCTGGATGAGCCGGCTGCGGGCCATGGAGGAGAGCTCCAACGTGGGCTATATGGAGGTGCTGTTCGACGCCACCAGCTTTTCCGACCTGCTGACCCGTCTGGACATGGTCAACGAGGTCATGGACTATGACGAGGCGCTGGAGGCCCAGTACATCGCCTCCCGGCAGCGGGTGGAGACCCTGGAGGCCCAGGCGGAGGTCATGTTCAAGGAGAACGAGGCCCGCCGGACGGAGCAGGAGGCGAAGAAGGCCCAGCTGGAGGCCGACATCGAGGCCGCCTGTGGGCTCATCGCCAGCATGGAGCAGGACACCGCGGACTATGAGGCGGTGCTGGCCCAGGAGGCCGAGACCCAGGCCCAGCTGGAATCGCTGATCACGCAAAAGGAAAAGGAGCTCTCGGAGGCCAAGGCCAAGGAGGAGGCCGCCCGTCTTGCGGCGCTGGCGGCACAGCAGGCCGCCATGGGCGCGGCCGCGCCGGCGGTGACGGTCAGCGGTTCCTCCTGGATGATGTGGCCCAGCTACACCAAATACCTGACGAGCCGGTTCGGGCCCCGGTACCTGTCCCTGTACGGCTACACCCGCAGCCACAACGGCGTGGACGTGGGCGCCAGCTACGGCTCCGCCATCTGGGCCGCCGCCGGCGGCACGGTCATCCACGCGGGATGGAACGGCGGCTACGGCAACTGCGTCATCGTCAACCACGGCAACGGCTACACCACCGTCTACGGCCACATGTCCCGGGTCGCCGTCAGCTACGGCCAGACGGTGAGCATGGGCTCCGTGCTGGGCTACGTGGGCTCCACCGGCAACTCCACCGGCCCGCACCTGCACTTCGAGATCCGGGCCAGCGCCACCGCCCAGGCCATCAACCCCATGGCGTTCTCGTATCTGACGTGAAAATGAAAGAAAGTGCGTGTTTCGCCACTCCAAGCGCGAGCGTAACAGCGGAGGCAAGACCATCTTGCCCCCGCTGCTTTCACAAGGAGACAGAGATGTATATGCCGCTTATATATTCCGATCCTCCCCTTGCATAATGGGACAAAAGAGCATATACTAATAGTTAGAAAGTAAGAAATTCCTACTTTCTAACCCAAAGCAAAGGAGATGATACTATGCTGACCGAGCTGCGGCAGAAGGCCCAGGTCACGATACCCAAGGAGATCATCGTCAAGCTGGGCCTGTCAGAGGGCGACAAGCTGGACATTTTTGAGAAGGACGGCTCCATCTGCCTTATGCCCGTGGTCGTCTACCCCAGGAAGTACCTGGCTGAACTCCGGGAGGAGATCAGCGGCGTAAAGGCAAAGATCGCCTCCGGGGAGCAGCCAGTTTTTGACAGCGTGGACGCTCTGTTTGACAAGTTGGAGGGAGACTGATGGCGTACAGGATCACCTTTACGCCCCGTTTCCAAAAGCATTTCAAGGACTTGACCGCTCAGGAGAAGAAGCTGCTGAAAAGCAAGCTGGAGCTGTTGGCCGAGAACCCTGCCCATCCGTCGCTGCGGACCAAACGCATCCAGGGGACGACGGACCTTTTCGAGTGCAGCGTCAACATGGACATCCGCATCATCTGGTATTACGAAGGCGACAAGATGATCATTCTGGTGGACGTAGGGCACCACGACATCCTAAAACAATTCTGATAGCGAAGCGGTGACCGTATCGGGGTCACCGCTCCTTTGGTGTTATTCCAGGTTGTAGAGGATGCTGCCGAATGGGTCACAGCCCTGCCGTATGTATTTCCCATCAAAATGGCAAACGATCTCACCGAAGCAGCTCACGCCCCGGCGGATGTACTTGCCGTCCAGATTGAACTTGATCGAACCGAAACAGCTCACACCCTCCCGCACGTACTTGCCATCCACATTGTACAGGATGGGACCGAAGCAGTCCAGCCCACGGCGGATATACTTGCCGTCAATGTTGTAGGCGATCTCGCCAAAGCAGCTGACGCCCCGGCGGATGTACTTGTAAGGCAGCATGGGTCCGGTCACCGGTCATATTGGGCGACGGTCGCGTTGGTCCTTCCCGGCGCCGGTTCGAAGCGGCCGCAGGGCTTTTCGTCTGCTTTTACAGAGTAATTGTTCCGGCTGCATTTGAAGCTGGTGGAATAGGCAAACGTGTAGGCGGTCCCCAGTTCGCAGTATTTGCACATCCCACATTTGCCGTAGTAATCTTTGGACATAGAATTATAACCTCCTAGACTAACCATTTATAGATTGGAGAAGCTTCAGCGCTGTACTGATTCTTCTGCCAGAATCACAATCACTGTGGTAAGCATACTCATGGCTTTTTCCTCCTAAATTTCTGTTTTTTTAGTAATTGAACATTGGTTCTATTCTTGCGCATGGGAATTTCTTCTTCATTTTAGTAAAAATCTTTACTAAAGTCAATAGTAAACTTCTTTACTGGGGTATACTCCCCCTGTCAGGGGGTGGGGCCATGGAAAGCTATCAGGAGCGCATACGGGCGCTCCGGGAGGACCATGACCTGACCCAAGAGCAGGTGGCGAAGTATCTGGGCACATCCCAGACGATGTACGCCCGGTATGAGCGCGGCGCCAACGAGCTTCCCCTGCGCCATTTGACGGCGCTGTGCAAGCTGTACCGCGTTTCTGCGGACGAGATATTGGGACTTTAACCAAAAAGCCGCCGGGGCCTCACAAGAGGTCCCGGCGGCTTTTGGTTGTTTCGGTCACTCGGCGGCGCCGATGGTCTGCAGCCGCTGGGCGATGAAGTCCTGCACGCTGTCCTTGGCGATGCCCAGAGCCACCGCCAGCTCGCCGTACAGCAGATTCTCCGCCCGCTCCATATACCGGCGGTCCACCGCGCCGAACTTGAGCTTCTTCTGCTCCCGCTCCACCTTTTTCCGGTAGGTGGACATGGTCAGCCGCAGCAGAGACAGGCAGTCGTGCTCCTCCATCTCGGTGCGGTAGTGGTTCTCCAGCTGCTGGAGATTCTGGTTGTGGTACGCCTCTGCCCGGATGCTGGGGATCTGGTCGATGAGGTCCATGGCCTCATCCTTCGTGATGACCGGCCTGGTGAACACCTTGTTGTTGTCCACCGGCGTCGTGATGGTGCCCGTCTGGTAGAGCGGCGTCAGCACGTAATACGCCCGCTCCGGCTCTGCCCGTCCCGTTTTCTTGGAAATGATGTCCGTCACCCGGCACACGCCCGTGCCGCCGTACAAAATGAGGTCGCCGATCTGATACAAAATGCCACGCTCCTTCGATTTCTGCCGCCCGAGGCGGCCTGTCCTTCCGACACTTCTACTTATCCACTTGTATTGTAGCACTTTTTTACAGGAATTGTAAGCAAAAAATCCCCGTTCGGGGCGATTTCCAAATAAATCCATAAAAACGACAAAAGCGCCCTTATTTTAAGGGCGCTTTTCGACTGAATGTACATTTGTTATGCTGTTTTCAGTACCCGTTGGGGTTGGAGCTCTGCCAGCGCCAAGAGTCGGCGCACATGTCCTCCACGGTCCTGACCGCCTTCCAGCCCAGGACCCGCTCCGCCTTGGAGCAGTCCGCGTACACGCTGGCCAGGTCCCCGGCCCGCCGGGGGGCTATCTCGTAGGGGATCTTCACGCCGGTGGCCTTCTCAAAGGCGTGGACCAGCTCCAGAACGCTGACGCCGTGGCCGGTGCCCAAGTTGAAGATCTCCGTGCCCGTGTGGTCCAGGGCGTACTCCAGGGCCTTCACATGGCCCGCCGCCAGGTCCACCACGTGGATGTAGTCCCGCACGCCGGTGCCGTCGGGGGTGTCGTAGTCGTCGCCGAACACGTTCAGATGGGGCAGCCGCCCCACGGCCACCTGGGTGATGTAGGGCATCAGGTTGTTGGGGATGCCGGAGGGGTTCTCCCCGATGCGGCCGCTGGCATGGGCGCCCACGGGGTTGAAGTACCGCAGCAGCACCACGCTCATGTCCGGGTCCGCCTTGGCCGCGCCGGAGGCGATCTGCTCGATCATGAACTTGGTCCAGCCGTAGGGGTTGGTGCAGCCGCCGGTCTCGCTGTCCTCCGTATAGGGCACGGCCGCCTTGGCCCCATACACGGTGGCGGAGGAGGAGAAAATGAACCGCTTGCAGCCCGCCTGGGCCATGCACTCCAGCAGGGTCAGGGTGGTGTCCAGATTGTTGCGGTAGTACATGAGGGGCTTGGCCACGCTCTCCCCAACGGCCTTGAAGCCGGCAAAATGCATGACCGCTGCGGGCTTCGTCTCGGCAAAGATCTTCGTCAGGGCCGCCTTGTCGGCCACATCCGCCTCGTACAAGGGCATTTTTTTGCCGGTCAGCTCCTGGCAGCGCCTCACCGCCTCGGGGCTGGAATTGGAGAAATCGTCCACGATGGCCACGTCGTACCCGGCCTCGGCCAGGGCGACGGCGGTATGGGAGCCGATGTATCCGGCCGCGCCGGTGAGTAAGATGGTCATATTATACCTCCAAACGACTTTAGCAGACCTTGACGGTCCAATTGTGATCGTCAGCGATCCGGCCCCACTGGATGCCGGTGATGGTCTCGTAGAGCTTATGGGTGACCGGGCCGATCTCGAAGTTGTTGATGGTATATTTCCTGTCGTTGTAATAGATCTCGCCCACGGGGGAGATGACCGCCGCGGTGCCGGTGCCCCAGGCTTCCTCCAGGGTGCCGTCCTCCGCCGCCGCGATGAGCTCGTCCACGGAGATGTTCCGTTCCTCGACCTCATAGCCCCACTCCCGCAGCAGCTGCAGGGAGGTCTTACGGGTGATGCCGGGCAGGACGGAGCCGCTGACCAGCGACGGCGTGACCACCTTGCCGCCCAGCTTGAACATCACGTTCATGGAGCCTACTTCCTCGATGTACTTCTGCTCCACGCCGTCCAGCCACAGCACCTGGGAAAAGCCCTTCTTCTCGGCCAGCTCGCTGGCGTGCAGGCTGGCGGCGTAGTTGCCGCCGCACTTGGTGAAGCCGGTGCCGCCCCGGACCGCCCGGACCTCCCGGCTCTCGATGGCGATGTGCACCGGGTTCAGGCCCTCGGGGTAGTAACTGCCCACCGGGCAGGTGATGATGCAGAACAGGTATGTATGGGACGCGTGCACGCCCAGATGGTTGTCCGTGGCGAACACGAAGGGCCGGATGTACAGGCTGGTGTCCGGCGCGGAGGGGACCCAGTCCGCGTCCAGGGCCACCAGGGTCTTCAGCGCGTCCATATACACGTCCGCCGGCACCTCGGGGATGCACAGCTTCTCGCAGGACCGGGCCATGCGGGCGATGTTCTCCGTGGGCCGGAACAGCTGGATGTGGCCCTCCGCAGTGCGATAGGCCTTCAGCCCTTCAAAGACCTCCTGCGCATAGTGCAACGTCATGCAGGAGGGCTCCAGCGCCAGGGCCCCGTAGGGTACGATGCGGGGATCGAACCAGCCCTTTCCCTTCTCGTAGTTCATAAGGAACATGTGGTCGGAGAAGAACGTCCCGAAGGGAATGTTGTTCTCGTCAGGCCTGGGCCTGGGTGTCGTCGTTTTTGTGATCTTGATCTCCATGGTAGATTCCGCCTCCTGCTTCGCGTCATATGTTACAGATCCGTCTGTCTGCTTGGCATCATATTATAGTACCCTTTTCCCCGGTCTGCAAGAGTTTATCCGCCCAAACAGGCAACTTCCTCCCTCCTGTCCGGAGAATTTCGACGAAAAACAAAAAACTTCTCAGAACAATTGTAACTTTTCTCTAGGAATTCCGTAACCAATGTGATATAATGTTAAAGATAGGGCAAAAAGTTACAGGAGAGGTGATACTATGAAACGGCATGGCAGGCGTTTTCCGGCGCTGCTGCTGAGCGTTTTCATAGTCTGCCTCTGCGCCGGCTGCACGGCCAGCGTGGACGAACTGTACTCCCTGCCCCGGATGTCGGAGCAGTACGTGCAGCTGCAGGATCTGATCGACCAGCGCATCGAGGACGGCGGCGCCTACGCCGCCCCCACCGGCGGCGGCAACCGCCAGTCCATCCAGCTCCGGGACCTGGACGGGGACGGGGTGCCGGAGGCTCTGGCCTTCCTGGTTGACGAGGCCCGCACCC
>CANPXZ010000097.1 GCA_947587485.1 uncultured Oscillospiraceae bacterium
GCAAGAAGAAATGGCGTGACAAACGCCACGCCATTTCCAAAATACGATATTGTACTGTCTTATGACGCCCCCTCTGACGAGGGGGCTGTCAGCGCTTTGCGCTGACTGGGGGAGAGAAGATGACCTCCAGTGCTGGTGTATCTCTCCCTCTGTCACGGCTGCGCCGTGCCACCTCCCTCGTCAGAGGGAGGCATTATTATGCGGCGAAGCCGCACCTTTTATTGATAGGCCCCCTGTGCAAGGGGAGGTGTGCGCCTGCGGCGCGGAAAACGGGGATTATTTCTTATTTGATCCTTGAACGGCTCTGATGATCGCGCATATCGCGTTTCCGATCATTCCCACCCCGATTACGATCGCGGAAGCTGAAAGAATGTCAGGGTCCATATCCCCAAGCACCGCTGCCGTCAATATAGCAGCGGCGATGAACTGGACAATCAAAAAGATGATCTGCGCTACATGAACTTTACTCATTTTGTGCCTCCTATGCGAATCCTGATTTGCCGCGCTCGTGCGGCAACGCTAAAACTGCGAGCGCTTCACCGCCTGGGCGATCTGGTCCAGGACCCAGTCCACCTCGGCCTTGAACTCGCCCGAGGACGTGCGCAGCACCCCGGAGCGGAAGGCCCCCAGCTGGACCAGCCGGTCGGAGGTGACTACCCGGACCGTCTCGTTCTTGCCGATCTGGTCCACCAGCCGCTCGATGTACATGTCCGCCGTCTCGCCCTCCTTGGTGTAGGCCACATGCACATTGCCCCGGCTGTCCCGGCTGCCCGCGCCGCCGGGGACCTTGTAAGCGTCAAAGACCACCGCCAGGTCGCATTTGGTATAGCCCTGGTAGTTGGCCAGCATGTCCAGCAGCTTGTCCCGGGCCAGGTCCAGGCCCTGTCCGGCCAGGGCCTTCAGCGCGTCCCAGGCGAAGATCACGTTGTACCCGTCCACGATGATGTGCTCGCGCGTCTTGCGGGCCTGGAGCTGGATGCCCACGGCGCTGTTGACCTGGGGGGCGGCATACTGCCTGCGGCGGATGGGGCCGAACTCCCGGACCATGATGGCCTCCAGCTCCTTCTCGTCGATGTCCAGGTTCTGCCGCCGGAGCCGGGGGCCGGCGCTCTCGTCGGGCCGGTCCGGTTTTTTCAGGCCGCTTTCCAGGTGCATGTACTCGCTCACCTTGTCCCACTTCACCGTGAAGCCGCCCCCGTGGGCGCAAAAGACGCTGTCCGGGGTGTTCTCCAGGTCCGCCTCCGGGTCGTAGTCCGCCGCCGCGATGACCGCGTCCGCGTCGTGACAGGGCCGATAGCCGGCCACATGGCAGGCAAACCGTCCCCGGCCGCCGGTGTAGGCCGCCACCTGGGCGGCGTAATCGCCCATGGCGGACACGGGAGCCATGCCCTCCAGCACGGTCATCTCTCCCGCTGGCTCAGGGCTCTCATGGCTGCCGCCCATGGCCCGGACATCGGTGATGGCCCGGCCGATCTGGGCCGCCGGCACCTCCAGCCGGAAGGCGTAGTATGGCTCCAGCAGCACGCTTTTGGCCTGCATGAGCCCCTGGCGGACCGCCCGGTAGGTGGCCTGGCGGAAGTCGCCGCCCTCGGTGTGCTTCAGATGGGCCCGGCCGGTGAGCAGCGTGATCTTCACATCCGTCAGGGGGGACCCGGTGAGTACGCCCAGGTGCTGCTTTTCCTCCAGGTGGGTCAGGATGAGCCGCTGCCAGTTCCGGTCCAGCACGTCCTCCGAACAGGCCGTGTCCACCTGGATGCCGGAGCCGGGCGCGCCGGGCTCCAGGAGCAGATGGACCTCCGCGTAGTGGCGCAAGGGCTCGAAGTGGCCCACGCCCTCCACGGCGTTTTCGATGGTCTCCCGGTACAGGACCCGGCCCGAGTCGATGTCCACGTCCACGTCGAAGCGCTCCTTGACGAGGCTTTTCAATATCTCAATCTGCACCGCGCCCATGAGCTGGACGTGGATCTCCCCCAGGGCCTCCTGCCAGAGGATGTGCAGCTGGGGCTCTTCCTCCTCCAGGGTTTTCAGCTTGGGCAGCATCACCCGGGGGTCCGCGCCCTTGGGCAGCACGATCCGATAGCCCATGGCGGGGATCAGGTACGGCGCCTCCCCGTCCGGCTCGGCCCCCAGACCCTGGCCGGGCCAGGTGGCGGAAAGGCCCGTCACGGCGCAGACCGTGCCCGCCGGGACCGCGCCCGCCGTGTCGTATTTGACGCCGGAGTAAAGGCGTATCTGGCCGATCTTTTCCTCCGCCGGCTCAGAGCCGTTCAGGGGCAGATACCGCACCGGCATGCGAACGGCCAATTCCCCGCCGGTGACCTTCAGGTAGGTGAGCCGATTCCCCTGGCCGTCCCGGCCGATCTTATAGACCCGGGCGGCGAAGGGGGCGGCGGGCCAGACGGGGGAGAGGGTGAGCTTATCCAGGGCGGCCAGAAGATCACCCACGCCGTCCAGCTTCAGCCCGGAGCCGAAATAGCATGGGAACAGCTTCCGCTCCCGGATGAGCCGGGCCGCGCCGGCGTCGGACACATAGCCGGTCTGGGTGTACATGTCCAGGGTCTGCTCGTCCAGCATGGCAAGCTGCTCGTCCCGGTCGGCCGCCGGGGCGGTGAAGTCCACGCACTCGTCCCCCAGCCGGCCGTGGATGCCCGCCATGAGGGCGGCCTTGTCCGTGCCGGCCACGTCCATCTTGGTGACGAACAGGAACGAGGGCACCCGGTACCGGCCCAGCAAGGTCCACAGCGTCTCCGTGTGGGCCTGCACGCCGTCCGTGCCGCTGATCACCAGGATTGCGTAGTCCAGGGCCTGGAGCACCCGCTCCGCCTCCGGGGAGAAGTCCACATGGCCCGGCGTGTCCAGCAGAGTGATCTCCGTGTCCCCGGCGGTCAGGATGGCCTGCTTGGAGAAGATGGTGATGCCCCGGGCCCGCTCCAGATCGTGGGTGTCCAGGAAGGTGTCCCGGTGGTCCACCCGGCCCAGCTTTCTGGTGCGGCCCGTCAGATACAGCATCCCCTCCGAGAGGGTGGTCTTGCCCGCGTCCACGTGGGCCAATATTCCAATGGCTAATTTCTTCATAGCGGATACCAAACATCAAGAAAACCGCCGGAACACATCGTGCTCCGGCGATTCCCTTGGATCGAGGACAAAATGAAAAAGATGAAACTGACTTCTTGTAAGGATAATCATACCAGCCGGATGTTACAAAAGAAAGGGATAGTTCATTACGAAAGTATTAAGTTTTGGGATATCTTTCAGTCGAAGGCGAAGCCCCACCACAGCTCGTCGGGCAGCGGCTCCCGGATGTCGGGACTGAGCGCGCCCAGCATGAACGGCCTGACCTCGCCGGGACCGGGGTAGAACAGGGGGGTGCGCACGGCGTATCGCTCTGCGGGGAACCGGGCCGCCACGGAGGCCAGCACGTCCGCCCAGTCCCCCTCCGGGGCCAGCAGCTCCAGCACCCGGCAGGTGTCCCCGTCCAGCTCCACGGCGGCGATGTCCCCGTCCAGGTCCAGCATGCCGCCGCCGAAGCGCCGCATGTGCAGCGTCTCCAGGGACAGCAAGGTCGGGGACATGACGGCATAGGGCTGGCCCCGGAGCAGCGCCTTGCGGCGCAGATAGTATTCCCCGGCGGAGATGGAAACGGCGTTTTCCCGGATGGCGCCGGTGATCTGGGCCCGGGGGATGACGGCCTCCCGGATGAAGCTGACCGGCACGCAGCCGGCGGCCTTTTCGTAGAAGGGATACAGCCCCGGCTCCGACGGCAGCACGCAGACCGCGTGGGCCCACTCCAGGGCGGAGGCCACGCATGCCTTGTATACCGCCGTGCCGATGCCACGGCCCCGGTAGGCGGGGTCGGTGGCTAGGGCGTATGTATAGGCGGTGGAGAGGGACTGGCCGGAGGGCGGGAACATCAGCGGGCCGTTCATGATGTACATGGCCGACACCACCCGGCCGTCCGCCTCCGCCACGAGGCAGTGGTCCGGGCGCAGGAACAGGGCGTGATAGTTGCGGATATAGTCCTCGCTGTCGTCAAAGCCCGTCTTCCAGAGCTCCACCAGCCGGGGGCGGTCCTCCGCCCGCCAGGGACGGATCGTCACGTGTTCATCCATTTTGCAGCACCACCTTGTATTTTTCCACCATCCGGTCGGGATGGTAACTGAGCTTGGACTGGCGCAGAGAGGGCCGGCCCGTGTCGTCCTCCCGGTTGATCCACCGGACCTGGGGATGGACGCGCCGGATATACCGGACAAATTCCCGGTTGATCATGGTATAGGCCCCGTTGACGTGGGCGTATGCCTTTTCAAAATGGGCGTCGAAGGTGTCGGCGGAGGTCATCTCCCCGATGGAAAAGGCAACCAAATCGGAGCCGGACCGGAGCATGCCCCCCTCCAGGCCCAGGTCCTCATAGTGCTGGAAAGCCCGGCAGATGGCCCGGTACTCGTCCTCGATGCCGTCCCGCTCGTCCTCGCCGCAGGTCTCCATCCACCGGTCCAGCATCTGCCGGCAGGCGGGGATGTCTGCGGGGGCGATGGGGGAGAAGGACCAGTCGTTTTCCTGCTCGAAGCGGTGGATGTGGTTGCGCTTGCCGTGCAGGTGCTTGCCGGCCAGGGTGTCCAGCTTCTCGGCCTCGTAGAGATAATCCCACAGGTCCCGCTCCGGCTCCAGGTTGCAGCCGTCCCCCCAGAGGTCTCGCACCAGGGGCAGGTGGTCCGCCGTCACGCCCCGCAGCACCAGGGGAAAGCCCCGGGCCGCGGCATAAGCGCCCATCTCGGCCAGGACCGGGGCCGCATCGCCGCTGCCAACGGGCCAGGCGAAAAAGGGCGCGGCCTCATAGCAGGGCATGCAGATCATCCGGTCTCCCAGCCGGCCCACCTGCTGGCGGTAGGTCTCATCCCAGAGGAAGATGTTGCCGAAGTTATAGTCCGCGCTGGGGGAATTTTCCGCCAGCACGATCGGGTCGATCCAGGTCTTGTCGGCCAGGGTGACCGGGTGCAGTTCAATCATCAAGGCTCTTGATCTCCCGCTGCAAAGTCTTCAGGTCCACAAAGGTCTCCGGCCGCTTGGAGGGGTCCCGGAGCAGGGCGGAGGGGTGGTACATGGCCATGGCCCGGCGGCCGCCCACGTCGAACCACTGGCCGTGCTCCCTCGTGATGCGGAAATCAGGCTTGATGAAGGCCATGGCGGCGATCCGGCCCAGAAAGACCAAAATTTTCGGGTCTACCAGGTCTATCTGCCGGTGCAGCCAGCCGATGCAGGCGGACTGCTCGTCGGGCAGCGGGTCCCGGTTCCGGGGCGGGCGGCACTTGACGATGTTGGCGATGTAGACCTTCGTCCGGTCCAGATCGATGATCTCCAGCATGGTGTCCAGCAGCTTTCCCGCCGGGCCCACGAAGGGCTCGCCCTGTAAGTCCTCCTGTTCGCCGGGGCCCTCGCCGATGAACATCACGTCCGCCGACTCATTCCCCACGCCGAACACCAGATTGTGCCGGGTCCTGCCCAGCTCGCAGCGCATGCACCCGGCGCAGTCCGCCCGGAGCTTTTCCCAACTGTTCAACGCCAATATATCCGCCTTTCCGCCGTGTGCCGCACTTAGTTATCGGGCTGAGCTGTCCGATTCGTGCCAATGTCCGTGCGGCTCCAAAAATTCTTTTGGTTACTTTTCTTCTTAGAAAAGTAACTCAGTCCAGTTCGCTCTGGCCGGTATAGAGCATGTAATACCGGCCTTTTTGCTGCAGCAGGTCCTCATGGCTGCCCCGCTCCACGATCTGGCCGTGCTCGATGACTACGATGGCCTGGGCGTTTCGGACGGTGCTGAGCCGGTGGGCGATGACGAACACGCTCCGGCCCTCCATGAGGGCGTCCATGCCCCGGTCGATGAGCTTTTCGGTACGGGTGTCGATGGAGCTGGTGGCCTCGTCCAGGATCATGACCGGGTGCCGGGCCACGGCGGTGCGGGCGATGGCCAGCAGCTGCCGCTGGCCCTGGGACAGGTTCTGGCCGTTGCCGGTGATCATCGTATTGTATCCGTCCGGCAGGCGGCTGATGAAGCCGTGGGCGTTGGCGGACTTGGCCGCGGCGACGCACTCCTCGTCCGTGGCGTCCAGCTTGCCGTAGCGGATGTTCTCCATGACCGTGCCGGTGAACAGGTTGGTGTCCTGCAGCACGATGCCCAGGCTCCGGCGCAGGCCGGCCTTTTTGATGTCCTTCACGTCGATGCCGTCGAAGAGGATGCGGCCGCCGTCGATCTCATAGAACCGGTTGATCAGGTTGGTAACGGTGGTCTTGCCCGCGCCGGTGGAGCCCACGAAGGCGATCTTCTGGCCCGGGTCCGCCCAGACGGTGAAGTCGCGCAGCACGGGCTTTCCGGGCACGTAGGAGAAGTCCACGTGCTCCAGCCGGACGCTGCCCTTCACCTCCCGGAACTCATAGGAGCCGTCGGCCTGAGGGATTTTCCAGGCCCAGAAGCCGGTGCGTTCTCCGTGGCCGGTCTCGGTGAGGGTCCCGTCCGGGGCATGGTTCACGGTCACCAATGCCACATTGCCGTCGTCCGGCTCCGGCTCGTGGTCGATGATGGCAAAGATACGCTCCGCGCCGGCGATGGCGGAGAACAGGTTGATGGCCTGGTTGGACATCATGTTGATGGGCATGGTCACCTGGCGGATGTAGTTGAGGTATACCCCCAGGGAGCCGATGGTGAAGGAACCCGCCACGGTCATGAACCCGCCCAGCACGGCGGTGACCGCGTAGCAGATGTTCATGACGGCGTTCATGGTGGGGAAGATGATGCTGCCAAGGAAGTTGGCGAAGATGGCGTTTTCCCGGTACTCGTCGTTGCGCGCCTCAAAGCCCTGCTTGGCCCGGTCCTCGTAGTTGAAGGCCTTGACCACCTTCAGCCCGTCCAGCATCTCCTCGATGTAGCCGTTCAGGGCCCCCAGGGAGGACTGCTGCTTCTTGAAGAGGATGCGGGAGTATTTGCCGATGCCCTTCACCAGGGCGAAGGAAAGTCCGATGGTGACCAGGGTGATGAGAAACAGCTTCCAGCTCAGGCTGATCATCAGCCCCACGGTGCCAACGAAGGTGATGATGCCGGACAAAAACTGCACGATGCCCTGCTCCAGGCACATCTGCACGTTGTCCGCGTCGTTGGAGAATCGGCTCATGAGCTCGCCGTGGGTGTGGGCGTCGAAGAAGGAGACGGGCAGGTCCTGCAGCGCGGAGAACAGGTCCCGGCGCAGGGCGTTGGTGGCCCACTGGGCCAGGGTCATGCAGGTGCGGGAGGTGAAGTAGGTGGCCACGGCGCTGGCAAGATAGATGCCCGCCAGGATGCAAAGCTGCCGGGCCAGGGCGGAGAAGTCCTTTTCCGGGCTTGTGATGAGGGGCACGATGTAGTCGTCGATCAGCGGCCGCAGGTAATAGCTGGCCGCAAGGGTGCACACGGTGGAGATCAGCATGGTCACCAGCACCAGCACGAACAGGCCCTTGCGCTTGCCGGCGTAGCCCAGGATGCGGATCAGGGTCCCCTTGGCGTCCTTGGGTCTGCGGAAGTCCCGGCCTCCGCCGCTGTAGATCTTCTCGTCGTTCTCGTCCACGCTGTCCACGGCGACGCGGGCTTTCAGCTGGGCCCAGATGCTCTGCTTTTTCTCAGCCATTGGACAGCGCCTCCTCTACCTGGGAAGTGTAGATGTCCCGATAAATGGGACTTTTTTCCATCAGCTCCTGGTGGGTGCCCACGCTCTCCACGCCGCCCTCGTCCAGGACCACGATCTTGTCCGCGTTCACCACGGAGGAGATGCGCTGGGCGATGATGAACACGGTGGTGTCGGCAAGCTCCCGGGAGAAGCTGTCCCGGATGCGGCTTTCCGTGTCGGAGTCCACGGCGCTGGTGCTGTCGTCCAGAATGAGGATGGCCGGGTGCTTGAGCATGGCCCGGGCGATGCAGAGCCTCTGCTTCTGGCCGCCGGAGACGTTGGCGCCGCCCTGCTGGATATAGGTGTCCAGCCCGTCGGGCATCTGGGAGACGAAGTCCCAGGCCTGGGCGTTTTTCAGCGCGGCGACGATCTCCTCGTCCGTGGCGCCGGCGCTGCCCCAGGCCATGTTCTCCCGGATGGTGCCGGAGAACAGCACGTTCTTTTGCAGCACCATGCCGATGCCGGCGCGCAGGTCCTCGATCCGGTAGTCACGTACGTCCATCCCGTCCACCAGCACCTGGCCCTCGGACACGTCGTAGAACCGGGGGATCAGGTTCACCAGGCTGGACTTGCCCGCGCCGGTGCCGCCGATGATGGCCACGGTCTGGCCCGGTTCGGCGGAGAAGGTGACGTTTTTCAGCACGTTCTCGCCGTTGCCGGTGCGGGAGTAGCGGAAGGACACGTCTTTGAATTCCACGGAGCCGTGATCTTGTGCGATGGTATGGGGCCTGGCGTCCGGCTTATCCTGGATGTCCGGCACCGTGTCCAGCACCTCGGCGATGCGCTTGCCGCAGGCCCGGGAGCGGGTGTACTGCATGAGCACCATGGAGAACATCATCACGCTCATCATGATCTGGTTCAGGTAGCTGATGACCGCCAGCAGCTGGCCGCTCTCGATGTCCCCCCGGGCCACCATCCGGCCCCCGAACCAGTAGATGCAAAGGGTCACCGCGTTCAGCACGATGGTTGCCAGCGGGCTCATGGCGATGATGACGCCTACTGCCTTCAGGTTGGACTTTGTCAGCTCGTCGTTGGCCTTTTTGAACTTCTGCCGCTCGTAGCGCTGGCGGACGAATGCCTTCACCACCCGGATGGCGATCAGGTTCTCCTGGATGTCCGCGTTCATGGCGTCCAGCTTCTGCTGGACCACCAGGAAGAGCTTATCCACCAGCGTCATCACCGTGATGACGCCGATGAACAGCACCGGCACCGCCACCATATAGATCAGGGCCAGCCGCCAGGAATAGGTGACGACGATGGTCATGGCCACCAGCAGCTGGAAGGGGGCCTGGATGAAGGTGCGCAGCATCATC
>CANPXZ010000098.1 GCA_947587485.1 uncultured Oscillospiraceae bacterium
CACCACATAGTCGGCGTTTCGGATCACGTCCAGGTCGTGCTCGATGACGATCACCGTGGCCCCCTGGCCGATGAGGGTCTGGAACACGCCCATGAGGCTCTGCACGTCCAGGGGGTGCAGGCCGATGGTGGGCTCGTCAAAGACAAACAGGGAGTCCGACTGGCCCCGGCCCATCTCGCTGGCCAGCTTCAGCCGCTGGGCCTCGCCGCCGGACAGGCCCGGCGTCTGCTCGCCCAGGGTCAGATACCCCAGCCCCACGTCGTGCAGCACCTGCAGCCGGCTGTGCACGGTCTTCAGGTCGGAGCATGCCTCCAGGGCCTGGTCCACGCTCATGGCCATCAGCGCGGGCAGACTGAGGCGCGCGCCGTCCTTCCGCTCCCGGAAGATATCAAAGGCCTCCCGGCCGTACCGGGACCCGCCGCAGTCCGGGCATGGGATGTCCACATCCGGCAAAAACTGCACGTCCAGGCTGATGCTGCCCGTGCCGTCGCAGGTGGGGCAGCGCAGCGCGCCGGTGTTGTAGGAGAAATCCCCGGCTTTGCGGCCCCGGGCCCTGGCGTCCGCCGTCCGGGCCCAGATTTTCCGCAGCTCGTCGTGCACGTCCGCGTAGGTGGCCACGGTGGAGCGGACGTTGACGCCGATGGGGGTGGCGTCGATGAGCTTGACCTGCCGGATGCCCGGCGCGTCCAGACTCAGCACGTGGGCGGGCAGCGCCCCGCCGGACGCCGCAGCAGCCAGGGCCGGCACCAGGCTCTCCAGGACCATGGTGGTCTTGCCGGAGCCGGAAACGCCGGTGACCACGCTCAGCCGCCCCTTGGGGAAGCGGACCGTCAGGGGCTTCACCGTGTGGATGGGTCCGGTGGACAGGGTGACCGTTCCCAGGTCAAAAAGCGCCGCCGGGTCCGTCCGCTGACGCAGCGCCGTCCGGACCTCCGGGGCCAGGAAGGGGCCGATCCGGGAGGCCGGGTCCGCTGTCAGGTCCCGGACCGTGCCCTCGGCCAGCACCGTGCCCCCGTCGGCCCCCGCGCCGGGGCCCAGCTCGATGATATAGTCCGCGTGGGCCAGGACGTTGACGTCGTGGTCCACCAGCACCACGGAGTTGCCGTCCGCCGCCAGATCGTCCAGCACCCCGGTCAGCCCCTCCAGATTGGCCGGGTGCAGGCCGATGGAGGGCTCGTCCAGCACGTACAGCACCCCGGTGGTCCGGTTGCGGACCGCCCGGGCCAGCTGCATGCGCTGGCGCTCGCCGGTGGAGAGGGTGGAGGCCGCCCGGTCCAATGTCAGGTAGGAAAGGCCCAGGTCCACCAGCCGCCGGGCCGTGGCCTGGAATGCCTCGCAGATGCTCTCCGCCATGGGACGCATGGGCCCCGGCAGGGACTCCGGCACCCCCGCCACCCACTCGATGAGCGCTGACAGGGTCATCTTGCATGCGTCCGCCAGGGAGATGCCCCGAAGATGCGGCGCTCTTGCCGCCTCGGAAAGCCTGGTGCCGCCGCAGTCCGGGCACACATCCTGCCGCAGGAACTTCTCCACCCGCTTCATGCCCTTCTCGTCCTTCACCTTGGCCAGGGCGTTCTCCACGGTGTAGACCGCGTTGAAGTAGGTGAAATCCAGCTCCGCGAATTCCTCCGTGCTCTTGGAGCGGTAGAGGATGTGCTTTTTCTCCGCCGGGCCGTTGAACACGATGTCCCGCTCCGCTTCCGTCAGCTCCGAGAAGGGCACGTCGGTCCGGACCCCCATGGCCCGGCACACGTCGGTCATCAGCGACCACATGAGGCTGTTCCAGGGGGCCACGGCCCCCTGGTCGATGGTCAGGGACTCGTCCGGCACCAGGGTGGACCGGTCCACGGTGCGGACCGTGCCCGTGCCGCCGCAGGTGGGGCAGGCCCCCTGGCTGTTGAAGGCCAGCATCTCCGCGCCGGGGGCGTAGACCCGTTCGCCGCAGACCGGGCAGAACATGGGCCGTTCCGCCGCCACGTCCAGGGTGGGCGGCAGATAGTGCCCGTTGGGACAGCGGTGGCTGGCCAGCCTCGAGAACATGAGCCGCAGAGAATTTAAAAGCTCCGTGGAGGTGCCGAAGGTGCTGCGGATGCCGGGCACGCCCGGCCGCTGGTGCAGAGCCAGGGCCGCGGGGATGTACCGGACAGAGTCCACCTGGGCCGCCGCGGCCTGGGTCATCCGCCGGCGGGTGTAGGTGGACAGGGACTCCAGATACCGCCGGGATCCCTCCGCGTACAGTACTCCCAGCGCCAGGGAGGACTTGCCCGAGCCGGACACCCCCGCGATGCCCACGATCTGGTGCAGGGGCACGTCCACGTCGATGTTTTTCAGGTTATGTACTCTCGCGCCCCGGACCTGGATGGCCCCGGGCTCCTTTTCACGGTGGTCCATGGGATACCTCGCATGGTTGGTTTTGGTGGTATTATAGTCTGAAACCCGGTGATTTTCAACGTGTGATGTGCTATAATCGGACGAGCGGCAAGGGAGGGAGCGCGAATGCTTTTGTATGATACTTTTTCGGGGCCCCCACGCGGCACGCCTGTCGCGTGGGGAAAACGAAGAAGAGCTTTGACCGATGAGGGGATCTCGCTTGCGAGAGCCTCGAATCTTCAAAGCCCTTCTGAGGTAGTCGCAGCGCTCATTTGGGACGGGGACCGGTTTTTGGCCTGTCAGCGTCCGGCCCACAAGGCCCGGGGGCTTCTGTGGGAGTTCGTGGGCGGCAAGGTGGAGCCCGGGGAGACGAGGGAGCAGGCCCTGGTCCGGGAGTGCAAAGAGGAACTGGACGTGACCGTCTCGGTGGGGAGCGTATTCATGGACGTGGTCCACGAATACCCGGACATCACGGTCCATCTGACGCTGTTCAACGCCGCCATCGCCGCCGGGACCCCGAAGCTGCTGGAGCACGTCCAGCTGCGCTGGCTCACCGTGGGCGAGATACCAAACTACCAGTTTTGCCCAGCGGACGACGCCATATTGCAAAAGCTCATGACGATGTAAAACCATCCCCATCTGTCCGGGACAGATGGGGATGGTCACATTCATAAGAGTCTACCGATTATTGGTGCGCTCCAGGAGGTAGGCTACAGATACATTGTAGAAGTCCGCCAGGGCGCACAATATCTGGGGCAGGATCATACGTTGCCGCTCTCGTAATAGGCATAGGTCCGCTGGAGGACGTGGATCGCCTTCCCCGCCGCCCGCTGGGTCAGGTCCGCGTCCTCCCGCAGGTCCCGTATGCGTCTGTATCGATATCCGGCAGTCGTCACAGCTCCGGCTCCAGCGCGTTGAAATCCTCCGAATCGAAAAACTCGCCAAGGGTCACACCCAGACCGTCGCAGATCGTTTTGATGGTCAGCAGCGTTGGGTTCTGGCTCCTGCCGTAGAGGATATTCTTCACGCTGGACGGCGGCAAGGCCGCCAGCGTCGCCAGCCTGTTGATGGTGATATTTTTCTCTCCGCAAAGCTGTAAAATGCGGTTGCGGACCGCTTCCTGTACCGTCACTCGTCATCACGCTCCTGTTTGCCATTGTAGAGGAGTTTTCTTGAAAAAGTAGGCTATCCATGCTACTATTGGGCTATGCGTAGTCTTTGGAGGCGATACCATGGTGGACCATCAGCAGATGTACTATAAGATGAACCGGGCCATGGAGAAGGCGATCAATATTCTGATCGGGGCGCAGCGGGCGTGCGAGGAGGATTACCTGGCGCAGACGGACCCGCCGGAGGAAGAGAAAAAGGCATAAGAATATCCCCATCTGTCCGGGACAGATGGGGATGAGCTTTATTCTTCCTCGCGGATGTATTCCATGATGTCGCCTACGGAGCAATCCAGGATCTTGCAAAACATGTCGATGGTGTGGGTGCTGACGCTCTCGTTGCGCTTCAGTCTGGTGATCTGCGCGGGACTGACGTGGTAGTCCTTGATCAGCGCGTACTGGCTTATTCCCTTTTCCCGCATCACGTTCCAGAGATTGTCGTAGGAAATCATAACATTCAAGCTCCATTTTTACTTGAATGTTAACCGATAATGGTCTATAATAATATTAACCAATATCGGTTAATATTTGCGGGAGGTGCTCATATGGCGGACGACTACCAGCGGCCGTACACGATCATGTTCAACGGGGTGGCCGACGCCCTGACCGCACTGGACCGAGGCGACTGCGTCCTGGCCCGGGCGATCCTGGTGCAGGCGCAGCGGAAAGCGGAGGAAGCGTATATCTCCTGGACCGAAGACAGTGAATAAGAACGCCGCCCGGCAAGGGCGGCGTTTGCTATATTTACATAATTCAGTTTACATAAAATTGTCAGAACCGCACCGTCTCGGGAGGGGCGGTGAAGGAGCTGAAGGTGGCGGCAGCGTCTTGGAAGTACAGGACTTGGGTGTTGCCGTCGTTCTCGTCGTACATGGCGCGGAGGTCAGGGTAGGCGTCCAGCATGCTCTTGCGGGCTTCGACCCGGTCGTCCTCCACCAGCTTGCCGGACACCCGGACCCAGACCCCGTCCTTGAACGCGCAGAGCTCCGCCTTGGGATTGGCGGCCAGCTGACGGGACACGTCCTTGCTCTTGCCGGTCTGGATGTACAGCCTGCCCTCAAAGATGTGGACGGTGCCGAAGGGCCGCACCCGGGGCTGGTCCCCGTCCACGGTGGCCAGATAATAGGTCCCGGCCGCCTTCAAAAATTCGTATACCTTCTCCATGACAGTTCCTCCTGAGTTTGGTTTGGTACAATTATATTCCTGTTCTTCTCCGCTGTCAAACTGCTTCAGATATTGGCCCACGGAGCGGGTCATCTCCCGGGCGAAGTCGGACTCATATTTGCGCTTGCAGAAGGCGGCGACCCAGGCGTCATAGCCGTTCGCGGCCCGGGGCGCGAACATCTCCCGCAGCTCGGGGCCGTCCATGTGCCGGTAGCGGTTTTCATGGACGATGTGGCGCAGATCGAAGCGCTGGGGCTTTTCCCGGCGCTTTTGCTGTTCGGTGGGGTAGCCAAACACCAGCATGACGCTCGGCACCACATACTCCGGCAGACACAGCAACTCCCGGTGGGTCTCATACTGCTCCAGGATGTCGCCGATGTAGCAGGAGCCGATGCCCAGGCTCTCCGCCGCGGTGACGGCGTTCTGGGCGGCGATGGCGGCGTCGGTCACCGCCAGAAGAAGGTCCCCCGCGCCGGGCGTCCTGGGGGAGAGGCCGGCCTCCGCATAGGCGTCGTACCACTTCCGGCAGTCGGCGCAGAATACCAGCACCATGGGCGCCTGGGCGATAAAGCTCTGGTGGTCGCAGCTTTCGGCAAGGGCGTCCTTCAGGGCCTGATCGGTGATGTCCAGGATGGTGTAAAGCTGCTGGTTGCCGGCCGTGGGCGCGGCGCATGCCGCCAGGAGAATGGCCTTTTTGTCGGCGTCGGATATGGGCCTGTCCAGATAGGCCCGCACGGATCTTCGCGCGTGCAGGGCGGTCAGGATGTCATTCATGGCGAAACGCTCTTGCCCGTCACTTTTTCAGAAGGCCCGCGCCGGAGTTCCAGGCCTGGCCCACCTTCTCGGCGGCGGCGTAGTAGCCGTTGCGCATCTGGTCGAAGGCGAAGGCGTTCAGCTTGCCCGCGTCGATGCGGCCCAGCTCGTCCAGGACCTTCTCGTCCGCCATGACGTTCACGATCCGGCCCAGGACCCGCAGGCCGTAGGGCTCGTCCTCGAACCGCTCCACGGTGCACTCCAGCGTCAGGGGATACTCCACGATGACGGGCGCGTCCACACGGGCGCTCTTGACCGCGTGCAGGCCGGTGCGCTCAAACTTGTCCGGGGTGTCGTTGGCGGAGGCGATGCCCATGAAATCGGAGGCGGCCAGAGTGTCCGTGCCGGGCACGGACAGGGTGAAAGCGCCCCGGGCCCGGAGATTGGCCACGGTCTTGTGGCTGGCCTCCAGGTTCAGCGCCACCATGTCCTCGGCGCAGATGCCGCCCCAGGCCATCATCATGGAGTCCACCGTGCCGTCGTCGTTGTAGGTGGAGATCATATAGGTGGGCATGGGATAGAGATAGGGCTTGACCCCAAAATCCTTCATCATTGCAATGGCTCCTTTTTCAAAAGATTGGATGGTTTCATTTTACCAGCTTGTCCCGCCGAAAACAAGCGCATTGTGCCCTTATCGCTTCGCCAGCCGGGCGGAGGCCAGGTACAGGGGGATGGCGGCCAGCTGGGCGGCCACGGACAGGCCGATCATGGCCGGGAGGCTCACGTCGTACAGTACCCCCAGCAGCCAGCTTCCCAGAAACCAGGCTATGCCGAAGGCGCACTCAAAGATGCCGTAGCCCGTGGCCCGGCTGGTCTTGGGCACCATGCTTGTGACGGCGGCCTTCAAAATGGACTCCTGGGCCCCCATGCCCACGCCCCACAGGGCCACGCCCACCAGCACCATGGGCACTGACTTGCCCGCGAACACGAATACGGCAAAGGGGGCGGAGAGCACCGTGGACCAGACCAGGGCCTTCACGCCCTTTTTGTCGTATATAAGTCCGAACACCAGCGCCGCCGCCGCGTCCACCAGCATGGCACCGGCGTACAGCAGCGGCAATGTACCGCTGTTGACCAGAGAGGAGGTCTCCGCCAGGCCGGGGGCCAGGGCCGTCCAGGTCCGGGACACGTGCATGATGACGAGGGAGTAGTCGATGAAGCCGAAGGCGAACAGGCTGATGCCGGCGATGTACAGGACGAATTCCCCCTTCATTTTGAAGGGGACATATTCCTTGGGGGAGGGCTCGAACCGCTCCGGGTCGGGGAACCGGCGCTTGGTGATCAGCAGCAGGACGATGGTGACCGCGCCGGGGACGGCCAGCACCGCGAAGCAGAGGGAGTAGACCTGAAGGGGCGTGCCGTCGGTCTTTGCCAGCATGACCAGGTACAGCAGCACCGGCCCCAGAAACGCGCCGAACTGGTCCAGCACCTCCTGGATGGCGAAGCTCTTGCCCGCGCCCTCCCGGCTGGCGGCGAAGGACATGATGGTGTCCTTGGCGGGCTTTTTGATGGCCTTGCCCATGCGCTGGATCACCAGCAGGGCGCATGCCGCCACCCACCCGTGCTCGCCCACCAGGGCCAGGGCCGGCACGGCCAGGATGTCCAGCACGTAGCCCAGGATGGTCATGGGCCAGTACCGCTTCGTTTTGTCCGTCAGCCGGCCGAACACATAGCGCATGGAGTAGCCCACCAGCTCCCCCAGCCCGGAGATGAAGCCGATGGTCCCGGCGGAGGCCCCCAGCAGAGACAGGTACGCCCCCCGGATGCTGCTGGCCCCCTCGTGGGTCATGTCCGAGAACAGGCTCACGATGCCGAACAGGAGGATGAACGCCATGGCCTGGGATAATTTTTTCGTTCTTTGTGTTTTCATAGCTGTTTCAACGCCGTTTCGGCGGCTGGCATATATTCATTGCCGCGACAAGATGTAATATAGCATGGAGGGGACAGGATTTCAACGCTCTCACGGCGATATAGGATATTTGCAGCGATGTCTTTGCTTTGGCCGGCGTGATATGCTATACTGATAAAAACGAAGGCGGGTGAAGTCATGAAGTACCATCTTGCCATCGACATCGGGGCGTCGTCGGGCCGGCACATCGTGGGCTGGCGGGAGGACGGCGAGCTGAAGACAAAAGAGGTCCACCGCTTCCCCAACGGGCCAAAGGAGCGGGACGGCCGCCTGACCTGGGACGTGGCCGCTCTGCTGGCGGAGGTCCGGGCGGGTATTGAAAAGGCCAAAGCGGAATTTGGTTCCATCGAAAGTCTCGCCATCGACACCTGGGGCGTGGATTACGTCCTGCTCCGGGGCAATGAGGAAGTGTTGCCCTGTTACGCCTACCGGGACGGGCGCACCGAGGCGGTCATTGAGAAGGTCCACGAAAAAATGCCTTTCGCGGAACTCTACCGCCGCACCGGCTGCCAGTTCCAGCCCTTCAATACCATCTACCAGCTCTATGCGGACAAACTGGCCGGGCGGCTGGTGGGCGTGACAGACATGCTGATGCTGCCGGAGTATCTTATGTGGAAGCTCTGCGGCGTCAGGGCCCGGGAGTACACCAACGCCACCACCACCGGCATGGTGAACGCCCAGACCGGAGAATTTGATCTGGACATCGCGGATGCCCTGGGCCTGCCCCGGGCGCTGTTTCCGAAGCTCACCAAGCCGGGAACGGTCGTAGGGGAATACAAGGGGATACAATGCGTCCTCTGCGCCACTCACGACACCGGCTCCGCCGTAGAGGGCATCCCCATGGAGGGGAACCAGCCCTACATATCCTCCGGCACCTGGTCTTTACTGGGGGTGAAGACGCCGAAGCCCATCACGGACGAGGCCAGCCGGGAGGCCAACTATTCCAACGAGGGCGGCGTGGGGTATAACCGCTACCAAAAGAACATCATGGGCATGTGGCTGGTCAATCAGCTGCAAAAGGAGCTGTGCCCGGACACGCCATTTCCCGAGATCGTGAAGCTGGCGGAGGCCAGTACCTGCACCGCCACCGTGGACGCAAACGCCCCGGCCTTCCTGGCCCCGGAGAGTATGAAGGCGGCCTTTGACCAGGCCGCGGGCGGGGCCCTCAAAGCGCCCGGCGACTACTTCCGCTGCGCCTATGCAAGTCTGGCCCTCAGCTACCGGGACGCCATCCGGGAGTTGGAGCATAACACGGGCAAGAAATACGAAAAGCTGTACATCGTGGGCGGCGGGGCGAAAAACGCCTTTTTGAACCGCCTGACCGAACAGGCCACGGGCCTTAAAGTGGTGGCTCTACCCATCGAGGCCACGGCCCTGGGCAATTTGAAAGTACAAATGGAGCCTGCGAATAAAAAGTCAAGCCCAAAATGAAGAAAAAGTGCAGCAAAGGAACGGGCACAACAAAAAGGCTGGCGAGAGCCAGCCGAGACAGCAAATATGAA
>CANPXZ010000099.1 GCA_947587485.1 uncultured Oscillospiraceae bacterium
TTTACACGATTTGGGCTATGTTGTCTCTTTTTTCTTTCACCCTCCCACGGTGTTGCACTTCGTATGATAACCTGCCCCCTCCCCTTGCACAGGGGAGGCTTTCCATCAAGTATGGGCGCGTCCGGAGGTCCGGACGCGCCCATGAACATTTGCTTATTTCTTGTACTTCAAACTGTTGGATGCCTTATACGAACTCAGCATGGTCTTTTTATCGTTCTTCACGCACCTGACCGTGAACTGATAGGTCTTGCCGTTTTTCAGGTACTTGGCCGCCCGGGTGTAGCTGGCAGCCGTGGTGGTGCCGATCCGCTTCCAGCTGCCACCGTTCTCCTTGTAGTACACCATGTACCGGCTGGCTCCCGCGACCTTGTTCCAGGTCACCTTGATCCCGCCGTTGGACGCCTTGGCGATCTTCACCGTGGGGGCGGCGTAGTAGGTCAGACTCTTGCCGGTCTTGTCATAGTCGCTGGTGTAGGTCTTTTTGTCGTTTTTCACGCAGCGGATGGTAAAGACATAGGTCTTGCCGCTTTTCAGGTCCTTGGCCTTCCGGGTATAGCTGGTGGCGGTGGTGGTGCCGATCTTGGTCCACTTCGAGGCCCCCTTGAGCTTGTAGAAAACCGTGTACCGGACCGCACCGTCTACCTTCCCCCAGGTCACCTTCAAGCCGCTGGCCGTGTTCTCCATCTTGGTGATCTTAGGCGTGGCCAGCTTAGCCGGCGCGGGCGTGGGGGTCGCGGTAGGCTTGGGCGTGGCCGTGGGCTTTGGGGTAGCCGTGGGCTCCGGTATGGGCGTCACAGGCGCGGGGCCAAGGGATTGGAAAGTATAGCCGTTCTCCTTGGCATACGCCTCCGCCGTGGACCCGGTATAGCCGGAGATGACGGTTGTACCAGGTTTCCCTAACGTGGTACTGAAGCTATTAATAGCACAGTAGGGACTCAGAACCGTCATGCTTGTCAGACTATCACAGTCGTCAAATGCCCAGTAACCAATGCTGGTTACGCTGGCGGGGATCGTTACGCTGGTCAGGTTGTTATATGCGAATGCCCGAGATCCAATACTAGTTACGCCAGAGGGGATCGTTACGCTTTCCAGATTGCAACCATCAAACGCAGACACTGCAATAGAAACGACCGTGTTTGGAATGGTATAGGAAGAAGAAGACTTGCCCCTCGGGTAAGAGACTACTGTTTTTTTGTCGGCGCTAAACAGCACTCCATCCACAGAACAATAGCTCTTGTTGCCCTCGTCCACATTGAAATCTGCTAGGTAAAATAATGCAAACGCACTACTCGAAATAGAAGACACACTGGCCGGGATCGTTATGCTCGTCAGGTAACTATTGTTCCAAAATGCTCCACTGCAAATGGATTTGACTGTATTTGGAATAGCATAGGACGAAGCTTCAAGGCGTGAATACCAGACCAACTCTGTTTTATCCCAGTTGAACAGTACGCCGTCCACAAAAACAAAACTTTTATTGTCCTTAGCAATATTTATATCCGTTATGTCTGTCAAATTGAACGCACAATCCCCCACGCTAGTCACACTGGCAGGAATCGTCAC
The DNA here is from genome assembly GCA_947587485.1 of uncultured Oscillospiraceae bacterium. Classification (GTDB taxonomy): domain Bacteria; phylum Bacillota; class Clostridia; order Oscillospirales; family Oscillospiraceae; genus CAJOIG01. The sequence continues at coordinate 1,564 of CANPXZ010000099.1, forward strand.
GCTCGTTAAGCTACTGTTTTGAAATGCTGCTTCCCCAATGCTCGTCACTCCGTCAGGAATTGTAACATCCCGTAGCGACCAAAAGTCATCAAACGCATAACTTCCTATGCTGGTCACGCCATTTTCAATGGCAACTGACTTGATGTCACGACGATATTCAACCCACGGGGTCGAATCATGATCTTCAAAATCCCTCATCTTCCCCGTTCCGGAGATGGTGAGCACGCCGTCGGAGGACAGGGCCCAGGTCAGGTTGGACCCATTCCCTTCAGCGCCGCAGACGCCTACGGCCCCCGCGAAAACATCCGCCGGGGCTGGTTCATCTTCCGCGTCAATGGTCTCCGGCTCTTCTGTGGCCTCCGGTTCCCCGGTCACGACGGGCTCTTCCTTCATGACAGGCCCCTCCGTCACGACGGGTTCCTCCGTCACCTCGACGGGCTCCGCAGTGACAGGTTCCTCCGTGACAACGGGCTCCTCCGTCGCAACGGGCATGGGCTCGTCCGCCGGGGCGGGCTCTTCCGCCTCCGCAACGGGGTCCTCCGTCACCTCAACGGGAACTTCCGCTTCGACGACGGGCTCCTCGGTGACGATGGGCTCTTCCGCCGGGGCTTCCTCGGCGAAAGCCGGGACGGCCAGGGAGAAGAGCGTCACGATCGCCAGGAGCATAGATAAGCTGCGCTTTGCCATGATGTGTGCCTTCCTTTCATTATTTTGTTGTTCTCTTCACGACAGTACCGGCCCAAGGGGCGGCTTGCGCCCCCGGGCTTTCCTGCCGGAACAACAAAAGCGGCGCAGGGGATAAGAATTCCCTACACCGCATAAAAGGCCGCACAACAACCCTATAACACCCCTTGCCTCCCCTCTTGTAAATGGGAGGGCAAACGGGTATAATGAGGCAGGCGCAGATAACTGCTGTGTGGGAGAGTGTCCTTCTCCTGCATAGGGGCTTGGGGTGTCGTTACCACTCCAAGTCCCGCCTTTGTTATTCCGTTTCTCCCATTATAGCGCCTCATTGTACGCAATGCAAGCTGTTTTTTTGAGACGCCGGCCCTGGCCGGGGCCGGCAAAGCTTGCACCCTCTCCCGGAATGTGGTATCCTTCCTTCCGAGAGGGGGCGTTTTTATGCTCTTTTCCGCAGTCTATCCCTCCCCGGCGGGCCGGATGGTCCTGGGGTCCGACGGCGAAGCGCTGACCGGGCTCTGGTTCCAGGGGCAGAAGTATTTTCCCGCCGGGCCCATGGAGGAAAACGCCGCTCTGCCGGTGTTCGGTCCGGTCCGGGACTGGCTGGACGGGTACTTTGGCGGGGACGCGCCGGACCCACGGGTCCTGCCCCTGGCCCCCGCCGGGAGCGAATTCCGGCGGCTCATATGGGACCTGCTGCTGGATATCCCCTACGGGGAGGTCACCACCTACGGGGCTCTGGCGGACAAGGCCGCCCGGCGCATGGGGCGGTACACCATGTCCGCCCAGGCGGTGGGCGGCGCGGTGGGGCGCAACCCCATCTCCGTCATCATCCCCTGCCACCGGGTGGTGGGGGCGGACGGCTCCCTGACCGGCTACGCGGCGGGCCTTGGCGTCAAGAGCTGGCTTTTGCAGCACGAGGGCGCGATCTGAAAAAGATTCGTTTTAGGAGGATATCATATGGACCTGGAATTTCAGGACATCCGAAAGAGCTTCGGGCCCAAGACCGTGCTGGACGGGGTGAGCTTCCGCGCCCGGAGCGGCGAGGCCCTGGGGCTCTTGGGCCGCAACGGGGCGGGCAAGACCACCAGCATCCGCATCCTCATGGACGTGTTCCCCGCCGACGGCGGGCGGGTGCTGGCCGACGGGGCTCCCATCGACCATAGCCGGGTGTCCATGGGCTACCTGCCGGAGGAACGGGGGCTGTATCCCAAGAAGAAGATCGGCGAGCAGCTTGTCTACTTCGCCCGGCTCAACGGCATGAGCAAGACCGCCGCGGCAGAAGCAGTGGATACGTGGCTGGACCGGCTGGGCATGACCGAGTACCGGGACAAGCGGCTGGACACCCTCTCCAAGGGCAACCAGCAGAAGATCCAGCTCATCACCGCCCTGGCCCATGACCCGGACGTGATCATCCTGGACGAGCCCTTCTCCGGCCTGGACCCGGTCAATGCCATGCTTTTGAAGGACGTGGTGAAGGAGGAGCTGGCCCGGGGCAAGACGGTGCTGTTTTCCAGCCACCAGATGAGCTACATCGAGGAATTCTGCCACTCCATCGCCATTTTGCGGGGCGGGCGGATCGTCCTGGCCGGGCAGCTTCACGACATCAAGCGGGACTATCCCCGGGACCGGCTGGTGATCCGCTCCGAGCAGGCGGACGCCATCGCCGCCGCGTTCCCGGACGTGTGCGTCCGGCGGGAGAATGGGGAGCTTTTGCTGCGGCTTCCCTCCCCCGAGGCCAAGGGCCAGACCATGAAGGCGTTGACGGAGCGGTTCGACATCGACGAGCTGCGGGTGTTCGAGCCGTCCCTCAACGACATCTTCGTGGAGTACGCCGGCGATCAGGAACAGGGAGGCGAAAAGGCATGAAACAGTTTGGGGTCATTTTGCGCTTTGAGCTGGGCAATTATCTGAAAAACAAGGTATTCGTGGGCGTCACGGTCTTTCTGGTGCTGGCCCTGGGGGTGCTGCTGTTCTTCCCCCGTATCGCCGGGCTGTTCAAGGATGGCGGCGACGAGACCGCCGAGGCCGAGGACCGGCCCGTGATGCTGCTGGACGTGTCGGACGCGGACGAGGATACGCTGCTGGATGCCTTTTCCGCCGCGTTCCCGGACTATGAGGTCCGCGCCGGAGATGCTGCCGACATCGAGGCGCAGATCGCCGACGGTACGGCCGAGTGCGCCTTCGCCCTGGAGGGGCTGGGAAGCTATACCTATTACGTGGAAGACCTTTCCCTGTACGACATGAACACCGACATCGCGGACCAGGTGCTGGGGCAGATGTACCGGCTGGGGGCCATGACGGCGGGCGGCCTGACCCCGGAGCAGGCGGCGGACATCCTCTCCTTCCAGCCGGAGTACACCGTGGAAACGCTGGGGGCGGATCAGGGGCAGAACTTCTTCTATACCTACATCATGATCTTTGCCCTGTACATGGTCATTCTGCTCTACGGCCAGATGGTGGCCAACAGCGTGGCCACGGAGAAGAGCTCCCGGGCCATGGAGCTTCTCATCACCAGCGCAAAGCCCGTGTCCATGATGTTCGGCAAGGTGATCGCCGCGTGCCTGGCGGGACTTTTCCAGCTGGTGTGCGTGTTCGGGGCGGCGCTGCTGTTCTACCGGCTGAACCGGGCCGCGTGGGGGGATAACCCGCTCATGGGGGCGCTTTTCGACATGCCCCCGGCGCTGCTGGGGTACATGCTCCTTTACTTCGTGCTGGGCTTTTTCCTGTACGCGTTCCTCTTCGGCGCGGTGGGCTCCACCGCTACCAAGCTGGAGGATATCAACACCTCCGTCATGCCCATCATGCTGGTGTTCATCGCGGGCTTCATGGTGGTGGTGTTCGCCATGAGCAGCGGCACGGTCAACAGCACGGTCATGAAGGTCTGCTCCTACGTCCCCTTCACCTCCCCCATGGCCATGTTCACCCGCATCGCCATGAGCACGGTGTCCTGGGTCGAGATCGCCCTGTCCGCGCTGATCCTGGCGGCGTCCGTGTTCGGCGTGGGGGTCCTGGCCGCGCGCATCTACCGGGTGGGCGTGCTGCTGTACGGCGCCAGCCCCAAGCTGCGGGACATTTTGCGGTCCCTTCGCCGGGCGTGACACAGCGCGCGAGCGGGAGGCTGCGGGAAATACAAGGAGGAAACGCCATGACAAAACAGGCGCTTTATGATGCTTATCACACGCTCGATCTCGCCTTCCATGAGGCGTTGAACGCCAGGGACCCCAAGAGAGTCAAGGCCCTGGCGCTGGAGCTCCACGCCCTTGTCCATCCCGCCTGCGTATCCGGCAGAAGCGAAAGGACCATGGCGGACTGGGTGGTGGAATATATGCTCGCCGGGCATCAGAACGACCTGGCGCCCAGACAGCCCTGGGAGACCGACCTCCACTACGCCGGCACGGACCGGGTACCCATGGTATGGCAGCTCTGGCACACCGCGCGGATCGAGGACCTGGTCAGCAATTTCCTTCTGGCGGACCGGGACCAGATATTCAACGACGGCTGGCAAAGGAGGATCGGCTCGCCGATCGCCGACACGGGCAACGCTCTGGAGCCTGAGGAAGCCATAGAGTTTGGAAAGGCCATCCGGCCGGAGGCGCTTCGGGACTATATGATCGAAGTGGGGACGAACACCAGGAAGATCATCGCGGGGCTGAAGGCCGGGGAGCTTTTCGAGATGGTCCCGGAGGAGTGGGTCATGAGGATATATGAGGCCGGCGGCGTCACCTCCGACCTGCGCTCCGTGTGGCTGCTGGTATTCTGGGGCAGGCTCACCCGCGCCGGGATGCTGGAAACACCCATGACGAACCACTACATGATGCACCTGCCGCCCTGCCTGGACAACCTGCAGATCACGATCACCTGACGGCGAAACGCCGCAGGACATATACTTCTGCTGCACGACGGCTTTCTCTTGCCGTCGTGCAGCAGTTCGTTTTTCGTCACTCTATATTTTCACGCGGCCTGTTGACGGGCTGCCGCCGGCTCCAGATCGTACACGCCCGTAAACTGGGCTTTTCTCTCCGGGGACAGGTGGTGGCTGACCAAAATCAGCGTCAGGTCGGGATTCGCCAGCAAACTCTTTTCCACGATGTCCGCGTTCTTCTGGTCCAATGCGCTGGTGCCCTCGTCCACCAGGAGGATGGAGCGGTCATGTATCAGCGCCCGTGCGATGGCCACTCGCTGCTTCTGCCCGCCGGAGAGATTGCCGCCTTCTTCGCCCACGATAGTATCCAAACCGTCAGGCATGGAGGCCAGGTCGCCCAGGAGGGCGCTGTCCCGCAGGGCCTTCTCCATCTGCTCGTCGGTAAACGTCTCGCCCAAAGTGATGTTGTCCCGGATGGTAGAGTTAAAGAGGAACACGTTTTGCTCGATGTAGCTCATCTGCCGCTGGAGCTGCTCCGGGGTGAAAGCATGGGCGTCCTCGCCGTCGAATTGGATGGTGCCGCCATAGTCCGGCAGCCAGCCCAGAAGGAGCTTCAAAAGCGTGGACTTGCCGCACCCGGAGGGGCCGGTGAGGGCGTATTTGCCGCCTTTTTGGAAGGTGAGGGACAGGTCGCTGAGGACGGGTTTGTCGCCGTATCGGAAGGTCAGGTCATCCACGGTGATGGCGCTGCTGAGCGCGGGAAGTCCGCCGCTTTCTTCGGTCTGCATGTCGTCGGCGCGGACGGTGATCTTGTCAAAATAGGGCTTCGTGGCGGAGAACGACAGCAGCAGCAGCTGCGCCACGGTCCCGATGCCGTTGGACAGGCTCCCGCACAGATTGCCGCCGCCCATGAGTGCGCTCTGCATAATGACGCCCCGGATGGACAGGATGCCGATCAACACGTCGATCAGCATCTGCACCGCGATGTTGACGCACCCGAACCCGGCGCTGACAAAGCCCTTCACATAGGTCAATCTGAATTTGGGCTTTTCGATCTGCTCGCTGGCCTCGGCCGCCCCCTGGCGGAAGCGCTGCTCCCGGCCAAAGGAGCGCAGCACGTCGTAGCCCGCCAGAATGTCCTTGAGTTTCCCGGTGGCACTGGCCTGTCCCGCCTCGCAGTCTTTGCCCAGCTTTTCCATGCGCTTATTAAATAGCTGGGGGACCAGCATCATCACGACCACGTTGACCAGCGCCGCCGCCAGCAGGGACCAGTGGAGCGTCAGCAGGGCAACGGCGCTGAAAATGGCGCTGGCCCCGCAGGCGACGCACTGGTAAAAGGGCTGCCAGGCAAGGGTCTCGATCTGGTTCACGTCGTTGGTGAACCAGGACAGGTATTCCCCCGTGTCCTTTTCGTGAAAATCCGTGTGGGACTTGGCCAGCAGCGTGGCCGTCATGTCCCGCCGGACAGCGTTGTTCATCAGCCGCACGGCCCGGCCCTGGCAATACTCCTGCAGGCCGTTGACCCATAAGAGAATGAACCAGGAGCCGGCCAGCAGCAGCATCCAAAAGAAAAAGCTGCGCAGGTCCCGGTCGATGATGCCCTGGAAGGTCTGCATCAGCAGAAGGTTGTTCCCGGTCTGCAACGCGCACACGACGAGCGCCAGCACCACCGCCGCCAGATTGGCGCCCCAGTATTTTTTCAGATAGTATTTCATTTTTCTGCCTCCTTTTTTGTTTCCGCCCAGACCTCGTCCGGGCCCAGGATCGGCAAAGCGTCGCCGAACCGCATGAGGTTGGAATCGAACTGCATGAGCACCCGCCCCAGCAGGAGAAACGGCACCAGCTTGATGGGTTCCGTCACCCGATAGACCTTCGCCTCGCCGTCCTCCAGTTCCAGCTCCATGGATGTCAGGATCTCCCGCTCCGTCAGCGCCTCCAGCAGTTCCACCGCCGCTTCCTTCGGCATTTTCAGGTCCTTCACCACAACGCCCGGCGCGAACCAATTGTCGTTGCGCCGGTAAAGACAGCCCAGCAGTTCCAGACACCCCGGCTTTGCCAGGACCGTGAAGAGCTTCCGGTATTCCTCCATGGGGGCCAGCCACTGTGCCCAGCCGCCCTTGGGCCTCGGCCAGAGCGTCACGAAGGACAGGTCGTCCGCGTGCACGTCCAGCAGCATGCCGCTCTCTTCCACCACTTGGGTCAAAAACAGCTGGACGATCCCGTCGCCGCCGTCGATCTTGCAGGATGGAGGATAGCTCATGTCCGGCAGAACGAGATCCTCCGGCATGAAGTAGCCAACGGAATCCCAGACCAGGCGGCAGAACTTATCCATCCTGTCCTTCGCCGGGAACCCCCGGAGCCACCGGCCCACCGCGTCCTCCACGGCCACCTGCTCCCCGCCCTCCATGCCAAAGAGGGCGTCGACGGTCACGCCCAGCTGGCGGGACAGGATCGGCAGCAGCTCCACGTCCGGCGTGCCGCCCTTTTCCCATTTGCTCACCGCCTGGGCCGATACGCCCACCATATTCCCCAGCTGTTCCTGTGTGAGGCCCCGCTCCTTTCGCAGCGCGGCGATCTGTTCGCTCAGTTTGCTTGCCATGCCAGGCACCGTCCTTTCGCCTTTCTGGTTGAATTTTACCGCAAACGCCGGTTGAATACAATGGAGACGATTTTGGATATTTTCAATCATTGGTTGCGCCGACAACGAAAGTCAAAACCTCCGGCGAAGCCGGAGGCTTGAATAGGCCCTAGAAGGGCCTGGTACTAGCTTGCCCCTAAAGGGGC
>CANPXZ010000100.1 GCA_947587485.1 uncultured Oscillospiraceae bacterium
TTCACTGACTGATTTTTTTATGAAATTTTGCCTATCTGATTACGAATCAGCTGCTCTACCGACTGAGCTACACTAGCACCTCTCATCTGTGCCCAAGTATTTTAGCATAGGCGCCCCATGAAGTCAACCCAAAAAAATCCTTCACTTTTCGCGATTACGCCTTGTATTATTCTCAGCAATTTGCCCATGTTTTTCCATTCATCCCCGCAACAATTTTCATCCCTCCGGACGGCCCCGCCCTTTCCCCGGCCCCGGAAAGCCCCGTCGTTTCAGCTTTTTTCGGTTTCAGGTCTTTGCAAAACGCCGTCAACATAATTATCTACTCATTTATAATGCAGAAAGTTATCGACATTTTCAACAGGGATTTCAACATCCAATTTCCCTTTGACTTATCCGCGATTTGCCCGGAATTGGAAATTATTTCAAATTCAGCAATCGTGTCCAGCAACAAATTGTTTCAGTTTTTTATTTAACATAATCCGGGAATTTCCATCCCGCCCCGGGAGGGCCCCGGCGGCGGCCGGAAAAATGCATGGATACCGTCACAAGGGCGGCAGATAGCCGCTGTCGGCCATGGACACGAAGTCGTCGCCGGCCACCACGATGTGGTCCGTGAGGGTCACGCCCACCTCCGCCAGCACCTGCCGGAGCCGGAGGGTGACGGCCACGTCCTCGTTGGAGGGCAGGGCGATGCCGCTGGTATGGTTGTGAGCCAGGAGCACGTAGGTGGCGTTCTGGCCCAGGGCCAGCTGCACGATGCTGCGGACGTTGACGCCCACGGAGATCGTGCCGCCCCGGCCGATCTCCCGGCAGTCCAGCACCTTCAGCTTCGCGTCCATGCACACCAGGACCATCCGCTCCTCCTTGCAGGTGAGGAACCGGGGCAGCAGGTATCGCCCGGCGGCCTCGCTGTCGGTCAGGATGCGGCCCGGGTCCGCCTTGCTCATCAGGTACCGGCGGGCCACCTCCGGCACCAGGTGGATCAGCACGGCGGCGCTGTCCCCCACGCCCTCCACGGTCTTCAGCGCCTCCGGCGCCGCGTCGAACACGCCCTCCAGGCTCCCGAAAGCCTCCAGCAGCCGGTGGGCCGTCACGTTCATGTCCTTCCGGGGCTGGGCGTAAAACAGCAGCAGCTCCAAAATGCTGTGGTCCTCGAAATTGTCCAGCCCATGCTCCATGAACCGCCGGCGCATCCGCTCCCGGTGGTTGGCGTGGGGATTTGAATTCTTGCTCTCCATGGCGTTATACGATCCTTAACAGTTTCTTAAAGGAGTTGCCGTTGCCTCCCCGGCGGAATTGTGCTATACTGCCTCTTGTATCGACCTTTTACGAGGCAAAAAGGAGGACAGCCTGTGAAGCTGAAGTTTTCCGACATCCGCAGCTTCCTCAAGCGGGCGGACATGCTGTTGTTCTTCCTGTGTCTGGCCGCGTCCATCATGGGGCTGGTGGCGATCTCCAGCGCCACGGCCACCATGGGCCGGTCCTATATCTATGTACAGACCTTCGCGCTGCTCATCGGCATCGCGCTGTTCTTCCTGTTCACCCTCATCGACGCGGACATCTTCGCGGACCAGTGGCCGCTGCTGGTGGTGGCGGAGTTCGGGCTGATCCTGATGCTTGCCGTTTTCGGGTCCATGGACGACACGGGCAACCGGGCGTGGATACGCTTTCTCGGCATCGGAATCCAGCCCGCCGAGGTGGTGAAGGTCATCTACATCGTGCTGACCGCCAAACACCTTACATACCTGAAGGAATACCGGAACCTGAGCTCGCCGCTGTCCATGTTCCAGCTGGTGGGCCATCTGGTGCTGCTGTTCGGCATGTACATGGTGATCTCCGGCGACCTGGGAAACGCGCTGGTGTTCATCTTCGTGTTCGCGGTGCTGATCTTCGCGGCGGGGGTGAAGCTGTACTGGTTTTTGTTTGGCGCGGCGGCGGTGGCGCTGGCGGTGCCCCTGGCCTGGAACTACGTGTTCAGCGAGAACCAGAAAAACCGCATCCTGCTGCCCTACATCCAGGACCAGATCGACCCCTCCGGCTACGGCATCAGCTGGGAGCCCACCCGGGCCAAGCTGGCCCTGTCCTCCGGACGGCTGTGGGGCACGGGCCTTTATCAGGGCACCCAGACCCAGACCGCCGAGGGCGGCCTGCGAAGCAAGCACGCGGACTATATCTTCGCCTGCATCGGCGAGGAGATGGGCATGGTGGGCTGCATCGTGGTCATATTGCTGCTGATGGCCATCATCCTCCGGTGCGTATACGTGGGCGTCCACTGCCACAGCACCTTCGGCATGCTGGTATGCCTTGGCGTGGCCGCCATGCTCTGCTTCCAGCTGTTCAACAGCGTGGGCATGTGCACGGGCCTGACGCCGGTCATCGGCCTTACGCTGCCGTTTTTCAGCTACGGAGGCTCGTCCCTGTTCACCATGTTCGCCGCCATGGGCATCGTCTCGGGCATACGATACCGGCCCAAACCGGCCCAGTTCCGATCCTATTCCCTGCAATACTGACTCCGGGGAAACTCCCATGCAAAAGCCGAGAGCCTGCCGCCCGGCGGCTCCCGGCTTTTTCGCGGCTCACGAAAGCAGCAGAGATATCTGCTGCTTTTACCTTACATCTCCGGGCCCCGGGGCTCCACCGGCGGGGCGTTCCGGGACATGAACCGCTTCGCGGCGGTCTCGTAATACCCGGCCGTGGTCACCTGCATGTAGACCGACACCCATATGGCCAGCAGCAGGCCCGCGATCGGGATCAGCGCGCACAGCAGCGCCCAGCCGAGAAAGCTCAGCTCCAGCTTGAACAGCTCCCACCGGTGCCCGCGCATCATCTCCCGGCTCAGCGCCACGCACTGGAAGCAGCCCATCTCCGGGTTATCCAGCATGATATAGGGGGCCAGCCGGTAGGAATACACGGCCATGATCATGGGGATCATCAGGGGCAGGCCGTACAGCAGCCACATGGGCTCCCCCGTCCACACGATGAGCATGGTGACCGGCATGACGTACAGCAGCGACCACAGCGACGCGAACAGCGCCGGCAGCACCTGGATCCAGATGGAGCGGAAGAACACGCCGAACCCGTCGAACAGATTGCCGCAGCCGGCCTCCTGCCGCCGCCAGACCCGCAGCGCGTAGATGATGAAGCCCATGGCCATCTCCAGGCTCATGACCTCCAGCGCCACCTGCAGCAGCCAGCCCAGGCCGCCTGCCGCAGCCACCGGCTCCACGTAGACCAGCTCTCCCTCCAATGCCGCGCCGAGCATGGTCCGGTACGCCTGCAGCGACCCGCTCAGGCTCATGCCCAGAACGCTCAGCACCGCCGTGATGACGGTCAGCAGCAGCGCCACCCAATAGGGGGCGGGCCGGGCCGCCCGCATGGCGTCCCTCGCCTGACTTTTCAGTTCTTTTCGATCCAGTGTCACGATTTCTGCTCCTTTCGGACCTACGGTCTTTGTTTTTTCTGATAGCTTCTCAGCGCCCGCACCAGGTACATGGCCCCCAGGCCGGTAAACGCCCCGGTGACGATGGCCGAGACCAGCAGCGCCGGGCCGTACCAGAACAGGGACGGCGTTTTCGTCACCGCCGCCGCCGCCAGCAGCTGGCCCAGGTTGTGGCCCATGGCCCCGAACACGCTCACCACCCATAACAGCTTTTCCGGAAACAGCCCCAGTATGCCCGCCATCACGGCCCAGGACAGGGCTCCGCCCGCCATGGAGAACAAAATCGCGGAAAAGCTCCCGGCGAACAGGGCCCCCAGCACCACGCGCATGAGAAGGATGCACCCCGCCTCCCGGCGGCCCAGCAGGACCATGGCCGTCAGCGTCACCACGCTGGCCAGCCCCAGCTTCACCCCCGGCACCGGGATCGGGGCCGGGATCTGCCCCTCGAGTACCCAGATGGTCAGCTCCAGGGCCGTCAGCAGGGCCATGAACACAAGTTTTCGCGTCTTACTCATTTTGATCTTCGATCTGGATGACCAGATGGTGGGGCAGGCACACGATGGGGATCGCCCCGTCGGATATGGCCCCTTGCTTTACGCAGTCCTGGTTGGGGCAGTCCGCCTCCGCCACCTCTATGGCCCCGGGGCTCACCCGGACGGTGTTCCGGCCATACTCGGTCTCCACCGTGAATTCATAGGGCGCGGCCACGGCGGCCAGGTCCGCCGTCCTGTATATCTCCCCGTCCACGTATACGACCGCCCTGGTCCCCGCGGGCCCGTGCAGTACGCTCGCCCCGACGCCCAGCGCCGCCAACGCGGCGAACAGCGCGATCCAAAAAACTGTTTTTCGCTTCATAGTTTACATTTTAGTTACAGGAATGTATAATGTCAATAAGATTCTGATGGGGACGGGCCACAAAACTTTTTACGGCCGGACCCTATCCTTCCGAAAGGAGGCACGGAATTGGATATCGTGACGCTGATCTTCGGGAAAGCCGGCCCTCTGCTGGCGGACATATCCCGGTACATCCTGCCGCTGGTGGCGCTGGTCATCGTGGCCCGGTGCGTGCGCAGCATGCTCCGGGAGCGGTATGAGCCGGAGACCTGGGCATACCTGTACATGACCGGGAACGTCATGGTGCCTCTGCGGCACTGGGAGTGCATCCTGGGCCGGGCCAGGAGCGTGGACGGCCAGGTGGACGATCCCTCCGTGGAGAAGATGCACGCCTGCCTCATCCGCAACGCCACCGGCGATTGGACCGTGTACAACCTGGGCAAGGGCGAGACCTATGTGAACGGGGAGCCGGTCCAGGCCGGCGGGGCGCTGGTCCGGGACGCGGACGTGCTGACCCTGGGGCAGGTCTCCACCCGATTCGTGGACCTGACGGAGGAGGAGCGGGCGAGCCTGCTCAAGTACCGCCACGCCCCCGGCCGGCGGGTCCGGCCCGGCGTGACCATGCTGCTTCTGACCGTGTTCCAGATCCTGCTCCTGTTGCAGCAGCTCACCTATAACCCGGACGCGGGCCTGGGGGTGGCCATGGGCTTCGGCATCCTGGCCACGGTCCAGTGGAGCTACTTCATCGTGCTGCGGGCCTCGGGCCAGACGGGATTCGAGCCGGAGATTTTGGCGCTGTTTTTGTCCACGGTGGGCATGAGCGTGTGCGCCTCCAAGACCCCGGACGACATGTTCAAGCAGATCATCCTGTTTCTGGCCGCCATAGGGCTGTTCGTGTTCATGTGCCTGTGGATACGGGACCTTCGCCGGGTGCAGCGGGTGCGGTTTTACGCCTTCGCCGCCGCCATCGGGCTGCTGGCCGTGACGCTGGTGCTGGCCAGCGAGCGCTACGGCGCCAAGAGCTGGATACAGGTGGGCTCGCTGACCATCCAGCCGTCGGAATTCGTGAAGGTGCTGTACATATACGCCGGCGCGGCCACATTGGACCGGCTGTTCGTGAACCGAAACCTGATCTTCTACATCGGCTTTTCCGCCGCCTGCGTGGGGCTGCTGGCCCTGATGGGCGACTTCGGCACGGCGCTGGTGTTTTTCGTCACGTTCCTTGTCATCTCCTACATGCGTTCGGGCAGCTTCGCCACGGTGTTCCTGGCCGTGGCGGGGGCGGTGCTGGGCGTGATGCTGGTGCTGACGGTGAAGCCCTACATCATGGACCGGTTCGCCACCTGGGGCCATGTGTGGGAGGACGTGTACGACAACGGCTACCAGCAGGTCCGCTCCATGAGCGCCGCCGCCAGCGGCGGTCTGTTCGGCCAGGGCGCCGGCAACGGGTGGCTGATCGACATCGTGGCTGCCGAGACGGATATGGTCTTCGGCGTCATCTGCGAGGAGATGGGCCTCGTCACGGGCCTGTGCTGCGTGGGCTCCCTGCTGGCCCTGGCGGGCTTCGTGGTGAAAAACGCCTCCTCCGGCAGGTCCAGCTACTTCGTCATCGCGGCCTCCGCCACGGTGAGCATGATGATGGTCCAGGTGATGCTGAACGTGTTCGGGGCCATGGACATCCTGCCCTTCACGGGCGTCACGTTCCCCTTCGCCTCCGTGGGCGGCAGCAGCCTTCTGGCCTGCTGGATGATGCTGGCCTTCATCAAGGGCTGCGACATGCGGGCCAATGCCAGCTTTGCCGTGAAGCGGCCGGAGAAGTTCTCCGGCGGCGCGGGCGTGGACGACGCCTACCCGGACGACGGGGACGGCGAATACTACGACGACGGCTATTACGGCGGCGGTGACGGGGACTATCCCCAGGGAGGGCGCGCATCATGAAAAAAGTCACGACCCGCGCCTTTTCCGTGCTGCTGCTGGCCGCGCTGGTGGTCACCGGCATGGGCGTATACCTGTTCCGTCTGATCCGGGACGGGGGCGATTGGGCCACCTTCTACGCCAACGACAGCATCTACACCAACGGCGTGCTGAACCGGGGCTCCGTCACCGACCGCAACGGCGTCGTGCTGGCGGCGGCCGGGGAGGACGCCTTCCACTACGCCGAGGACAGCGCCGTGCGCCGGGGCTGTCTGCACGCGGTGGGCGACCTGGGCGGCAACATCGGCACAAGCGTTCTGAGCATCTTCCGGGACAAGTTCATCAACTACTCCTTCTTCACCGGCACCACCACCAAGGGCGGCTCCATGAAGCTGACCCTGGACGCGGACGTGACCGCCGCAGCCTACAACGCCCTGTCCGGGAAAAAGGGCACGGTGCTGGTCTATAACTACCAGACAGGCGAGATCATCTGCATGGTCTCCACCCCCGGCTGGGACCCGGAGCAGGGCGTCCCCTCCGACCCGGAGGACGGCGCGTTCATCAACCGGGCCATCAGCTCCTCCTTCACCCCCGGCTCCGTGTTCAAGCTGGTGACCATGGCCGCCGCCATCGAGAACATCCCCGACATCTGGGACCAGACCTTCACCTGCACCGGCAGCACAGTCATCGGCGGCCAGACCGTCAAGTGCTCCGGCGTCCACGGCACCCTCACCATCGAGAAGGGCCTGGCCTGCTCCTGCAACGTGGTCTTTGGGGAGGTGTCCCGGCAGCTGGGCGGGGCCCTCATCAGCCAGTACGCGGAGAAGTACGGCCTGACCTCCGCCCACACCCTCAACAGCGACATCCCCACCGCCGCAGGCAGCGTGCCCGCCGCGACCGGCGACGGAGACGCCGCCTGGGAGGGCATCGGCCAGTACGAGGACCTGGTGAACCCCTACGCCTTCCTGCGGTTCATCGGCGCCATCGCCAACGGGGGCACCGTGGTGGAGCCCACCCTCCTGTACGGCAAGCGCTGCGGCGTCGCCAAGCTCATGGAGCCCTCCACCGCCCAGACCCTGTCCGAGATGATGAGCTACAACGTCTCCTATGAGTACGGCGCCGGCAACTACCCGGGCCTTGACCTGCACGCCAAGACCGGCACCGCCGAGACCTACGGCGGCTCTCACGCCTGGTTCGCCGGCTTCATCACCAATTCCAACGCCCCCCTGGCCTTCGTGGTCCTGGCGGAGCGGGCCGGCAGCGGCTACGGCGTGGCCTCCCCCATCGCCAATACGGTGCTGCAAAAAGCGGTTGAAGTCTTGGGGTGATATCGCTTGAAAAGCCTCCCTCTGACGAGGGAGGTGGCTCCGGCGCCAGCCGGAGACGGAGGGAGAGATACACCGGCACTGGAGGTAACCTGTCTCTCCCCCAGTCAGCGCCGTTGGCGCTGCCAGCCCCCTCGTCAGAGGGGGCCTTGATGAGGAATGCCTGAGTCTCCCTTATCAGAGAGCAGCCAAAAAGGAAAACAAAACATGATCGACATATCCCTGCAAAATGTGAAAAAGGGCTTCGGGGGCGTTGAAATCCTCCGGGGCGTGACCTTCGACATCCAGTCCGGCGAGCGGGTGGCGCTGCTGGGCCCCAACGGGGCCGGCAAGACCACCCTTCTTCGCGTGCTCACCGGGGCCCTGGAGCCGGACGAGGGGACCGTGGTCCTGGCCTCCGGCAAGCGGGTGGGCCTGATCTCCCAAATCCCCGTCTATCCGGAGGGGTACACCACCGAGGACGTGCTCCGCTCCGCCTTCCGGCACCTGGACCGCATCCGGGAGCAGATGACGGCCCTGGAATCCGCCATGCAGACCGACGACTCCCCCGCCACCCTGGCCCGGTACGATAAGCTGGCGGCGGAATACGACCGGCTGGGGGGCTACAACACCGACTTTGAGCGGGACCGGATCGCCAACGGCCTGGACATCTCCCCCGCCATGCGGGCCCAGAGCTTCGACAGCCTCTCCGGCGGGGAGAAGACCCGGGTGAACCTGGCCCGGCTGCTTTTGGAGGACACGGACATCCTGCTGCTGGACGAGCCCACCAACCACCTGGACCTGAAGAGCACCCAGTGGCTGGAGGACTTTCTGCTGCGTTTTCAGGGCACCGTGCTCACCGTGAGCCACGACCGGTGGTTCCTGGACACCGTGGCCCAGCGGACCATCGAGCTTTCCGACGGCGTGTGCCAGTTCTACGCGGGCAACTACAGCTTTTACATCGCGGAGAAGCAGCGCCGGTATCAGGAGCTGCAAAGGCAGTATGAGAAGAGCCAGCGTCAGATCGCCCACCTGGAGCAGGCGGCCAGGGACCTGCGGCTGTGGGCGTTTCTGGGCAACGACAAGCTCTACAAGCGGGCCTTTTCCATGGAAAAGCGCATCGCCAAGCTCCAGACGGCCCCCAAGCCCACCCGGGAGCGGAAGCTGAACGTCCGGTTCAAGGAGCGGGAGCTTTTGGGAGACGAGGCCCTGGTCATCGACGATCTTGGCAAGAGCTTCGGGGACAAGCGGCTTTTCGAGCACCTGGAGCTTCTCATCCGTCCCGGGGAGCGGGTGGCCGTCATGGGCGACAACGGCAGCGGCAAGTCCACCCTGGTGAAGATCATCCTGGGGGAGGTGACCCCGGACGCGGGCTATAC
>CANPXZ010000101.1 GCA_947587485.1 uncultured Oscillospiraceae bacterium
CAGGTGCCCCAGCCGGTGCTGGCTGCGGGGACGGTGCTGCCGCCGAAGGCGGTGTACGCGGACGGGCCGGTCCAGGGCCTGGCGGACGCGGTGAGCGGGCTTCGGTCCACGCTGGAGCGCCGGGGCCCGGGCCAGGGCGCGGTCCGGCAGGAGCCGGCCTACAACGTGAACCTGAACGTGGACGGGCGGACGCTGCTGCAGGTCATCCTGAGCCAGGGCCGGGTCCGGATGATGCAGAGCGGGGGCAACCCCTTCACGGATCTTATGGGAGGCTGAGCCATGGCACAGGAGTACATGAAGATCAATGGGAAGATCATACCCCAGCCCGATGCGGGACTGGGGTTTGATTTTGAGACTACCTACACGGAGGATTCCACCAGGGTCCAGAGCGGGACGCTCCACGCCACGGCCATGTTCACGGCGGAGTCGTTTTTCTACAAAGCCTCCTGGCTGACGAAGGAGGAGATGTCCGCAGTGCTGCAAATGGTGGCCAAGGGGCAGCCCTTTACGCTGCATTACCTGTCGCCCTACTACGGCGCCTGGCGGGACGGCCGGTTCTATGTGGGCAAGGGGACGCTGAGCGTGGGCCGGTGGAACGAAGCCGAGGAGCGGTATGAGGAGCTGAGCTTCAACATGATCGGGATAGACCCGATATGAGGGGGAGAACACCATGATAAATGTGAGTGCGGAATTCAAACAGCTGATGCGGGAGCGGACGGACTTCAGGTGCTTTGCGGAGGTGACGCTGGCGGACGAGACGGAGCGGACCTTCGGGCCGGAGGACTTTGCCATGAGCGGCAACACCCTGACGGACGGCCCCGGCGTGCAAGGGCTGCCTCTGGGGGCGGCCATATGCCGGACGGTGCGTTTGAGCCTGGCGAACCAGGATGGGAAGCTGGACGGGACGGAGTTCTTCGGGGCCCGTATCCGGCTTTACCTGACGTTCCGGCTTTCGGAGACGGAGGAACGGGTGGAGCTGGGCGCCTTCACGGTGACGGAGCCGGAGACCCGGGGCGGGACCGTGACGGTGACGGCATACGACGACATGTACAAGACGGACCGGGCATTTTCCACCGGTCTGTCGTTCCCGGTCACGCTGGGGGAGCTGTTCCGGGATATCTGCGACAGCTGCGGCATCCCCTATTCCACGGCGGAGTTTCCCAACAGTGACTTTGCGGTGAATGCGGCCCCGGCGGCGGGGTATACCTGCCGGCAGATGCTGGGGTACATCGCGCTGCTGGCGGGCGGCAACGCCCGGGTGCACCGGGACGGGCGGATGGAGATCTTGAGCTATGACCCGGAGAAGGAGCCGGACCATGACCTGGAGGACTGGATCAGTCTGACCGCCGACACGGACAGCGTGACGGTGACGGGCCTGGAGGCTCGGGTGACGGACGAACAGGGACAGGAGACGCCAGTGCTGGAGGGCGAGGAGGGGTATGTGCTCACGGTGGAGGACCCCCTCATGGCCGGGCAGGAGGCAAAGGCCCTGGCGGCGCTGGGGACCAGGCTCATAGGTTTGCAGGTGCGGCGGTTCAACGGGGAGTACACGGCCTACCCCCTGGCGGAGTGCATGGATACGGCCCGGGTGACGGACCGGAAGGGGAACGCGTTCACGACGGTTCTGACGGACGTGACGTTCGCCTTTGGAGGCAGGACGGCCCTTTCCGACAGCGCGGAGGCCGCAGTGCACGCCGTGAGCCGGTACCAGACGCCGGAGACGAAGGCCCGGCAGGCGGCGCGGGCGCTGGTACAGGCGGAGCGTACGGCCCGGGAGGCGGCGGTGGCGGCGCTGAACGAGCGGCTGGGGAGAGCCTCCGGGATGTACAGCACCCGGCAGGAGCAGCCGGACGGGTCCGTGATCTACTACCTGCACGACAAGCCCGCCATAGGCCAGTCCCAGGCGGTGATGAAGCTGACCAGCGAGGCCATAGGCTTTTCCACGGACGGGGGCAGGAGCTACCCCTTCGGGTTCACGGTGACCGGCGAGATGATCATGGGGATCATCCGGTCGGAGGGGATCTCGGCGGAGTGGATCCGGGTGGGCAGCGAGAAGCTGGACACGGTGACGATCCAGAGCGTACAGGCCCAGTATTACCTGTCGGACAGCGCCGAGAAGCTCTCCGGCGGGACGTGGAGCGACAGCCAGCCGGCATGGACGGAGGGTAAGTACATCTGGAATCGGAACCTGGTGACCTACGCGGACGGACACAGGGCGTATACGCCCGATGAGACGGGGGTGTGCATCACCGGCAATACGGGAGCTGTGGGGGCCCGGGGCCCGGCAGGTCCCACGGGAGCGACAGGCGCGGCGGGACCCGCCGGACCAAAGGGGGACACCGGCGCACAAGGGGCCGCTGGTCCCGCCGGACCGAAAGGCGATACCGGCCCCGCCGGAGTTGCGGGAAAGGGCGTGGCCTCTGCGGAGGTGACCTATCAGACATCCTCATCCGGGACAACGGTGCCATCCGGGACGTGGCAGAGCACCGTGCCCGCCACCAGCGCCGGGCAGTTCCTCTGGACCAAGACCGTCATCACCTATACGGATAAGTCCGCCAGCACCATGTATGCGGTCAGCAGAAACGGCAGCAACGGGGCCAAGGGGGACAAGGGCGATACCGGGCCCACCGGCGCGACGGGTCCCCAGGGGCCCACCGGAGCCCAGGGGCCCGCCGGGGCGTCCGGCAAGGGTATTGCATCCATCACGAACTATTACCTTGCTACATCCGCCGGGAGCGGGGTCACCACCAGCACCCCGAACTGGAAGACCACGCCGCAGAACATCACGGCGACCAACAAGTACCTCTGGAACTACGAAGTCACCAAGTATACCGACAACACGAGCACTACAATCGCCCCGCACATCATCGGCGTATATGGCGACAAGGGCGCTACCGGCGGGACCGGTGCGGCGGGTGCTGCCGGCAAGGGCATCTCCGCCATCGCGGAATATTACGCGCTGTCCACATCCACGACAGCCCCGGCGGACAGCGAGTTCTCCGCCAGCGTGCCCACCATGACCGCCGCGAAGAAATATCTGTGGAACTATGAGGTCATTACGTACACGGACAAGAACACGGCAAAGACCGAAAAGCGGATCATAGGGGTGTACGGCAATACCGGGGCCACGGGAGCCAAAGGGGATAAGGGCGATACGGGCGCTGCCGGCGCGACAGGACCCAAGGGCGATACGGGAGCCAGGGGACCTGCCGGTCCCACCGGTCCCACCGGGGCGACGGGAGCCCAGGGCCCGGCCGGGGCAAAAGGGGCCACCGGCGTGGGCGTGTCCACGGTGACGCCCCAGTATTACCTGTCCACGTCCTCCGCCAGCGCTGTCGGCGGGAACTGGTCCGACGCGCTGCCCGCGTCGATCCCCGTGAACAACTACCTGTGGACGCGCTCCAAGGTCACCTATACGGACGGGGCCGTGAAGTATACGGCGGGGTACAACATGACCACCGCCATGAAGCAGTCTGTACAGGCGGAGCTGTCCATGAAGGTGGGCCGGAATGAGAACGGCCAGATCGTCTCCATGCTCAACGCCGCCGCGGACCAGATCAACATCAAGGGCAACCGTTTTGTGCTGGACAGCACCAACTTCAAGGTCGCCGCCGACGGGACCGTGACCATGAAGGCAGCCGATGTGAGCGGAAATGTGGCGGCGGATTCCTTCTCGATCCAAAAAATAAGCATGTCAAAAGACGACGCAAACTTCATGTATCAGGAATATGACGGCACCACCAAAACACCTGACATGAAGTGGTGGAAAGGGCCGATGTTGAGGATCGCGTCGGAATATGGGGCCCTCACGGAAACGCTGTTTGTAAATATGTTGTATGCAGAATACATCTATACGAATCAAAAAATATCCTCCCCTGCGATGTATGCAAAAAGTATGCGCGCAGGTGTGTTCGCCGAAAACGGCGTGCCGCTGGCGAACAAATACCTTGGAATAAACGATGCCGCCGCCAGCGCGGCAAAGCTCGCCACGTCCAGGAAGATCAACGGCGTCTCTTTCAACGGGTCTGGAGATATTACCTTATCGAAACCGGCTGTGTATGGTGTTAACGGGAAGATCATCGACTCCACAGGAGGAACTCTTTCCGGGGTAGGGTGCGCGTCCGTGATCGTGACGGCGGAGGGGTTTGTGACGGTCGATTTCAACGTGAAGATAACGACCGCTGGGACCAATGCAAACGTGTTCGAATACGGCCTCAGCATACCGCTTTTGCGTGGACTCAACAAAAGTATCCCTGCGATCACGCCAATATCCGGCGGACGGGTCTTGGCGTACTGGCAATATGACGGCGAGAGAGGTATGAAGCTGGATAGCACAGTCGTTGACCATGGCCTTTTTGCTACGCCCGCCGCTACCCATTGGAGTTTCGCCCGAATCTATAATGACGCTGGCGACGGGGGAAACTGGACGGAGACGATGTTCTACGCAGGCGCCTTTTTGAGTGGGACCGTTTACGGGACGGTCAGCTGATAGGGGGTGAAAGTGCAATGTATTATTTGGTTTTCGACGCGGACGGATATTTTGAGGCCGTGACCTACAGTGCGGAGGAAAGGCCGGGCGTCCCGGGCGTGGAGGCGCTGGGAGACCTGGACTGCGCCAGCCCCTATGCCCGGGCCTACAGGTGGGACGGGGAGAGGCTGGTCCCGGATGAGGACCGGCTGGCGGAGATAGAGGCCCGGGAGCGGAGGGAGAGGAACGCCGCGAAGATCGAGGGTCTCAAGAGCAAGCTTTCGGAGACGGATTATGCCGTCATCAAAATAGCGGAAGGCGCTGCCACCCGGGAGGAATACGCGGCTGTTATCGCCCAGCGTCAGGCGTGGAGAGACGAGATCAATCGGCTGGAGAAGGCGGAGGCGGCGGAGGGATGAGCGACGCGGTGGTGTCCGCGCTGATCACCGGGGCCCTGGCCCTGGTGGGCGTGGTTTTGACGGTGCGGGACAGCAATAGCAAGCTCCAGCGGAAGATCGAGGTGTCCCAGGCCGTTACCGATACCAAGCTGGAGGAGCTGACCCGGGAGGTGCGGCTGCACAACAACTTCGCCCAGCGGGTGCCGGTGCTGGAGGAAAAGATGGCCGTGGCCAATCATCGGATAACCGACCTGGAACGCCAGGCGGAAAAATAAATCACAGGAGGATACATAGCATGAACAAGGACAGGGAAAAGATCGTAAAATGGTTCAAGGCGGCGGGCGTCCGGGCGCTCAAGACCGTGGCGCAGACGGCCGTGGCCACCATCGGCACGGCGGCGGTGCTGGGAGAGGTGAACTGGCTGGCGGTGGCGTCCGCGTCGGTGCTGGCCGGCGTGCTGAGCCTGCTGACCAGCGTGGCCGGGCTGCCGGAACTGGAGGAATGAGACCATGAGTAAGTGTACGGCCGCCCAGGCGGTCAAGGCGTTCGAGTACTGGCTGGGCTACTATGAGAAAGCCACGTCCGAATACGCGACCACCCGGGACAAGAGCGCCTTTGAACTGAACAAGGGCGCCAACAACTGGACCTACGCGGGCCATGTCTGCGGCATCAACGGCCCGGGCGGGCCCTGGTGCGCCATGCAGGTGAGCCTCACCATCTATGAGGCCTGCGGGAACGATAAGGCCGCAGCGAAGGAAGTGCTGTGGGGCGTGTGGCCTTACGCGGCGTGCAACCAGCTCTATGACGCGGCCCCGGCCGGCATGAAGGGCCGGCGGGGAGCATGGACGCCCAAGCCCGGGGACGTGATCGTGTTCTCCGACGACGGCAGCGTCCGGACCCATACGGGCATGGTGTACGCGGTGGACAAGACCACGGTGTACGTGCGGGAGGGGAACACCTCCAACATGTGCCGGGAGCGGTCCTATCCGCTGACCAGCACCTACATCTGGGGCTATGTGCGGCCCAACTACGCGGCCGCGTCCGGAGATGAGTCGGTCCAGCCGGTGGAGCCGGTCAATCCCTACGGCGCGGTGGTGTTCGCCGACATCGGCCTGCATGAGCTCAGCAAGGGCTGCGCGGGTGCGGAGGTATCCACCATCCAGCGGATCATCTTTGCCCGTGGCATCAACCACGAGGCGGTGGACGGCGAGTTCGGACCCAAGACCAAGGCCGGGGTCATGGAACTGCAAAAGCAGCTGGGCCTTGAACAGGACGGCGTCGTGGGCAAGGAGACATGGAAACGGGCGCTCACGGCGCTGGAGTGATTTTAAAGGAAAGATACGGTTGCCCTTCCCATAAGAGGAAAAACCTGCTATAATGTCCGCAAAGCGGCGGGCAGAGGCCGCGTCCCGCCAAATATTCACTCAGGTTTGGGATATAATGAAGGAAGAGGTGACTTTTGTGACGTATCACAAGGAATTTGCCGCGACGCCGGAAATGCTCCATACCATGGATATGTACTGGCGGGCGGCCAACTATCTCGCCGCAGGGCAACTGTATCTTCTGAGCGACCCACTGTTGAAAAAGCCCCTGACTGAGGCCAGCTTCAAGCACAAGATCGTCGGCCACTGGGGCACCGTCCCAGGACAGAACTTCATCTATACACACCTGAACCGGGTCATCCGGGCATACGATCTGAACATGATCTATCTGTCCGGACCCGGTCACGGGGGGAATGCCATGGTGGCCCAGGACTGGCTGGACGGCAGCTATACCGAGGTCTATCCCAATATCACCCGGGACGAGGCCGGCATGGAAAAGCTCTTCCGCCAGTTCTCCTTCCCCGGCGGCATCCCCTCCCATGTGGCCCCGGAGACCCCGGGCTCCATCCATGAGGGCGGCGAGCTGGGCTACTCCCTGGCCCACGCCTTCGGCGCGGTCAGCGATAACCCCACCCTGATCGCCGCCTGCGTGGTGGGCGACGGCGAGGCCGAGACCGGACCGCTGGCCACCTGCTGGCACCTGAATAAATTCAACGACCCCCGCACCGACGGCGCGGTGCTGCCCATCCTGCACCTGAACGGCTTCAAGATCGCCAACCCCACCGTCCTGGCCCGCATCCCCCACGACGAGCTGAAAAAGTTCTTCGAGGGCTGCGGCTGGACGCCCCTGTTCGTGGAGGGCAGCGAGCCGGAGAAGATGCACGCGGAGATGGCCAAGGCCCTGGATACCGCCGTCCGCTCCATCCTGCGCATCCAGGAGAATGCCAGGAGAAACGGCGACGGCAGCCGGGTACACTGGCCCATGATCGTGCTCAGGACTCCCAAGGGCTGGACAGGCCCCAAGGTGGTGGACGGCAGCAAGGTGGAGGGCTCCTTCCGGGCCCACCAGGTGCCCATCTCCGCCGACAGCGAGGAGCACCGGCGCATGATCGAGGACTGGCTCAAGAGCTACCATCCCGAGGAGCTGTTCGACGAAAACGGCGTGCCCGTCCAGGCCCTGCTGGACCTGCCCCCCAAGGGAGACGCCCGTATGGGCGCTAACCCCAACGCCAACGGCGGTCTGCTGCTGAAGGACCTGCGGATGCCGGACTTTCGCAATTACGGCGTGGATCTGCCCGCACCCGGCGCGGTGGAGGCCGAGGATATGCGCAAGCTGGGCGAGTTCGTCCGGGATATCTACGCCCTCAACGCCGAGACCCGAAACTTCCGGGTGTTCGGGCCGGACGAGTCCCAGTCCAACCGGCTGGGCGCCATATTCGAGGTCACCGGCCGGGACTGGAACGCCGAGGCATACGAGGACGACGAATTTTTGGATCAGGACGGCCGGGTCATGGACGCCATGCTCTCCGAGCACGTCTGCGAGGGCATGCTGGAGGGCTATCTGCTCACGGGCCGGCACGGCTTCTTCAACTCCTATGAGGCCTTCATCCGGATCGTGGACAGCATGGTATCCCAGCATGCCAAGTGGCTGAAGGTATGCAACCAGCTGCCCTGGCGGCAGAAGATCGCGAGCCTTAACTATGTGCTGGCCTCCAACGTCTGGCAGCAGGACCACAACGGCTTTACCCATCAGGACCCGGGCTTTTTGGATCACGTGGCCAACAAAAAGGCAGACGTGGTGCGGCTTTACCTGCCCCCCGACGCCAACTGTCTGCTCTCCGTGTTCGACCACTGCATCCGCAGCCGGGACTATGTGAACGTGGTGGTGGCCTCCAAACACCCCAGGCCCCAGTGGCTCACCATGGAGCAGGCCGTCAAGCACTGCACCGAGGGCATCGGTATATGGCAGTGGGCCAGCACCGACGCCTATCAGGAGCCGGACATCATCATGGCCTGCTGCGGCGATACGCCCACCCTGGAGACCTTGGCCGCCGTCACCATTTTGCGGGACGCCTTCCCGGAACTGAAGATCCGCGTCATCAACGTGGTGGACCTGATGCGGCTGCAGGCCGATACCCAGCACCCCCACGGCCTGTCCGACCGGGACTATGACATGCTGTTCACCGTGGACAAGCCCATCGTGTTCGCCTTCCACGGCTATCCCAGCCTGATCCACGAGTTCACCTACCGGCGGAAGAACAAGAATCTCCACGTCCGGGGCTATATCGAGGAGGGCACCATCACCACGCCCTTCGATATGCGGGTGCTCAACAACATCGACCGGTACCACCTGGTGCTGACCGCTATCCAGAACCTGGACTGCCTGGGCAACCGCAGCGCCGCCCTGGCCCAGCAGATGAAGGATAAGCTGGTGGAGCATAGGCAGTATATCAATAAGTACGGCGTGGATATGCCGGAGATTTCTGAGTGGCGCTGGACCCCGGCACCGGAGAAATAAATCGCCTCCCCTGTGCAAGGGGAGGTGGCAGGTTATCATACGAAGTGCAACACCGAGGGAGGGTGAAAGAAAAAAGAGACAACATAGCCCAAATCGTGTAAAA
>CANPXZ010000102.1 GCA_947587485.1 uncultured Oscillospiraceae bacterium
TGGTCGGTGTCGTTGCCGTAGGTGCGCAGGCCGATGACCGGGTTTTCCCAGTTCAGGAAGATGTCGCTGACCGGGGCGAAGGACAGGTTGCAGCCGATGGCCGCGGCCTCCTTGTTGGACATGTAGCCCAGGTCGTGGGCGTACTTCGGGTCACGGGTGGCGCCGATCTTCGTCTGGCAGCCGATGGGCGTGCCGTCCACGCAGGCGCCGTTGCCGCCGTTTTCCGTGTTGCAGGCGATGATCAGGGGGATCTTGCTGTTCTCCTGGAGGATGCGGTTCTGCTCGTAGATCTCGTCGGCCTTGCCGGGGTTATAGCGGATGCCGCCGATGTGGTACTTGCCCACCGTCATCTTCAGGTATTCCTCGTCCCGGCTGTCGCCCATGTTGAAGAAGAGCTGTCCGATCTTCTCGTCCAGGGTCATGCCGGCAATGGTGTCCTCCACCCACTTGCAGTCCTCATCCGAGAGGAAAAAGGGTTTTGCCTTCAAATCGACCATAGCGCATCTCCTCCTTAGATATTAATGGTATGTTTCCTCTGCGTATCAGCCGCCCAGGTTGGCCAGGAAGGCGTCGATGACGGCCTGCTGGTACGCGCCGGCGTAGGAGCCGTCCTTCAGATGGCCCAGAGCCTCGGCCACGAACTGGTCCCAGCTCTCCTTCTCCTGCCGGACCCGGATGGGGAAGTAGAGCACGCCGTTCTGCTTGGCCGCGTCCATGTCGCCGGGGGCGTCGCCGCACATGAGCACATGGTCGGGGGCGTAGCCGAATTTCAGCATCTCGGCGATGCAGTGGGCCTTGCTGCCCATGTCCTGGGCCAGCACGATGTCCACATGGTCCAGCAGCTTGTGCTTGGTCCACTCCTCCATGACCGCGTCCCGGTTGGCGCTGGACACGATGGCCACGTCCGCGAAGGCGGAGGCGGCGGCCAGGCCCTCCTTGGCCCCGGGGAAGGGCTTTTTCAGCTCCTCCGGCAGGTCCACGATGGCGGCGTTGACGGCCTTGGACCAGCTCATGGCCTTTTTCAGGATGGGGCTGTCCGTCTCGTCGATGGCCTTTTGCAGGGCGTCGTTGCTGGGGGCCGCGCCGGAGTTGACCCAGGCGGTCAGGTCGGCCAGGGCCTCGATGGGCGTGTACTTTTCGTTGACCTCCGTGAGCATCATGTTCAGGCCCTTGAAACGGTTGATGCCCCGGGTCATGGTGTAGAGGTTGATGTCGTTCCAGCGGGCAAGGATCTCATCCTTCCACTGGTCCAGGCCCCACTCCGTCACCATGCAGGGACCAAAGCAGTGGATGTGCTTGCAGTCCATGGTGTCCATGGCGCAGCCATCCGAGTCCACGCATACCAGATAGTCCTTCCGGCGCTTGTATTCCGACAAAATGCTCATGGGAATCTCCTCCTTTTGGCCCGGGGATACCGTGGCCGCGTTGATAGTACAAAATGACCAATGAAGAATTGGTCCCTAATATTATAATTGTACATAATTCAAAAATCAACAGTTTTTTGATAGGTTTACGGTTTTGTATCTGTTTTGTTTTGATTCAAAGCGAAAACCCGGTAAAAAACAGTCGCCGGAGCAAAGTTTCCTTTGCTCCGGAGCGAAGGCCGGTCAGGCCGAGCCGCGCGGCATTCCCGCGCGTGAAGTCAAAATCCGCTGTGCGACAGGATTTTGACTTCCTGCGAGGGGGGATTCACTTCCCCCTCGCAGTTAAAAACAGTCGCCGGAGCAAAGTTTCCTTTGCTCCGGCGAGGCCCGCCCTGCCGTGGGGGCCAGATTTGTAACCTGCACAACCTGGCAGGTGGGTCGCCTCGTGGCGGTTTCCGTGCTTCCAACGTCCGGCGGATGCCGGGAGGCCTGCGCTCCGCCGCCATATATGGCGTCCCTTATAATAGATGTGGGTCCAACCGGGCCCTTGAGACCACGAACAGGGCAGGTTTCGATCGGTGTGTGCGGTCAGTCCCCGGACTTGTTTTCTTCCTCTTCCTCGGAGAAGACCATTTCCATGTAATACTCGTAGATGCGCTGGAGCTTATCCTCGTCGTCCACGGACACGAACTGCTCCTCGCCGTCGACCTCCTCCACCTGGAGGATCACGAAGCCGTAGTCGGGGTCGTCCTCGTCCATATCGGCCGGCAGGAAGACCATGTACTCTTCGCCCTCAAATTCCAGGGTGCTCAGATGCTCCAGTTCAAACTCGTTGCCCTCGTCGTCCTCGATGGTGATATAGCTGGCGCCGAACTCGCTGTCCATGGGAGCGACCTCCTGTGTTTTTCTGATGTCTCTATTCTAAAGCCTCCGGGGCCGGATTGCAAGAGCAAAAAATGGGTATTTCCGGCCGAGGACAGGCGCTTAGGGCGAAAACACGCCCAGATCCGCCAGTACGCTCAGCAGACTTGCCGCCGCGAACACCAGCAAAAGCGCGCACAGCGCGATCTTCATTCGAAGCTTTCTCATGTGCCCGACCTCCCGCAAGCAGAGTATGCCCCGGCGGGACCGGTCTCATGCGGCGGTGCGGAAGTTTCGATTTATTTACAAATGGGATATACAATTTGGAAAAATGGTGTTATAATAACCATAACTGTAATTTTTCGTAATCATCTCCTTTTCAAGGTCCGGAAAACGCGGAGGGGCGCTTGTGAATATATTCCGAAAGATCAGAGATACGTTCCGGCATGTGCGGGACTGGTGGATGGCCCGGAGGTTCCGCCGGGCCCGGCGGGCTGCGGGCACGGTGGTGGACACCGCCGCCGCCGGCACGGGCTTCGTCCTGCGAACGGGCGTGAAGGTGGCCGTCACGGCGCTGCTGGTGTTTTTGACCACGGGCATGATCCTGGCCTGTATCTTCGCGGTGTTCGTGAAGACCTGCCTGAACGAGGAGCTGGACCTGACGCCGGAGGAACTCTCCAGCAGCCTCTCCAGCCACATCTGGGTGGAGAGCAGCCCCGGCAGCAACGACTGGCAGGAGCTGGAGATCCTCTACGCCACGGAAAACCGCCTCTGGGTGGAGTACGACCAGATCCCCATCAACCTGGAGCACGCCTGCGTGGCCATCGAGGACCGGAGGTTCTACACCCACAAGGGCGTGGACTGGTGGCGTAC
This sequence comes from uncultured Oscillospiraceae bacterium, assembly GCA_947587485.1. Lineage (GTDB taxonomy): Bacteria > Bacillota > Clostridia > Oscillospirales > Oscillospiraceae > CAJOIG01. The sequence goes on from CANPXZ010000102.1 coordinate 3,099, forward strand.
GGTGGGCGCCTTCGGCAACATGTTCCTGAGCATGAGCGACACCTTCGGCGGCTCCACCCTGACCCAGCAGCTGATCAAGAACCTGACGGGCAAAAAGGACGTCACCGTCCAGCGAAAGCTGCTGGAGATGTTCCGGGCCCTGGAATTTGAGAAAAAATACACCAAGCAGGAGATCGTCACCTGGTATCTGAACGAGATCTACCTGGGGGAGGGCTGCTACGGCGTGGGCGCCGCGGCCCGGGAGTATTTCGGCAAGGAGGTCTGGGAGCTGGACCTGGCCGAGTGCGCCAGCCTCATCGGCATCACCAACAACCCCTCCCTGTACGACCCCTATATCGGCCCGGAGAGCCGCCAGCGCAACAAGAACCGCCAGGAGCAGATCCTCTGGGAGATGTACGACCAGGGCTACATTAATCAGGACGAGTACACCGCCGCCAAGGCGGAGACTCTCCAGTTCAAGCGGGCCGAGGGCGAGGGCCGGGAGATCCCCATCCACTCTTACTATGTGGACTCCCTGATCTGGGAGCTGGAGGCGGACCTGGCGGAGGCCAAGGGCATCACCGAGCGCCAGGCGGAGATGCTGATCTACAACGGCGGCTATAACATCTACTGCAACATGGACCCCCGGGTCCAGTCGATCATCGACGACGTATACCAGAACACCGGCAACCTGCCCAGCGCCTCCTGGAACCCCACAGGCCAGAAGCTCAGCTCCGCCATCGTGGTCATCGACCCCAACGACGGCTCCATCGTGGGCCTGGCGGGAGACACGGGCGAGAAGACCGGCAGCTTTACCGACAACTACGCCACCCAGCTTGTCCGGCGGCCCGGCTCCTCCTTCAAGCCTGTGGCGGTCTACGCCCCGGCCATTGACCTGGGCCTGGTCACCCAGAACACCGCCGTCAACGACTCCCCCAGCGTCCGTCTGCGGGGCACCACCTGGTATCCCAAGAACTCCGGCGGCGGATATGTGGGCTGGACCAACATCCGCAGCGCCGTGGTGGCCTCCCGGAACACCGTGGCGGCCCAGGTGCTGGACAAGATCGGCCTGCAGGCCTCCTGGAACTACCTGACCCAGCGCTTCGGCTTCACCTCCCTGGTCCGGGACCACCTGAACGAGGACACCGGCGAGGTGGTGTCCGACTTTGGCTACGCCGCCCTGGCCCTGGGCCAGCTGAACTACGGCATCACCCCCAAGGAGATGGCCCAGGCCTTCACCGCCTTCGCCACCGACGGGATCATGAGCCGGGGCCGGACCTATTCCCTGGTCACCGACAGCGACGGCAAGGTGGTCCTGGACAATCCCGCCGACCAGCACGTGGCGGTGAAGGCCAACACGGCCTATAACATCGCCGATATGCTCCAGGCCGCCGTCCGCAACGGCACCGGCAGCATGGCCTACTTCGGCAGCACGGCCATCGCCGACAAGACCGGCACCACCAGCAACGACCAGGACCGGTACTTCACCGGCTTCTCCCGCTACTATGTGGCGGCGGTCTGGACCGGCTACAAGTACCCGACCGCCATGTATTTCTATTCCAACCCCGCCGCGCTGATCTGGAAGAGCGTCATGAGCCGCATCCACGAGGGCCTGCCCTGGCTCAGCTTCCCGGAGCCCTCCGTGGGCTACGGCGGGACATTGTGGGGCGACAAGCCCAGCCCCAGCCCCTCTGTCAGCCCCGAGGCCTCGCCCACCGAGGAGCCGCCTCCTCCCGTGGAACCGTCTGTGACGGACGACACGCCTCCGGAAGCGCCGCCGGCCGAAGTGTTCACGATGGAGCCGGCGCCCACCCAGCCGCCAGAGCAGGCCCCCGCCGCCCCGGTGGTGACGGACGTGCCCGCCGCGCCTGTGGTGACGGACGCGCCCGTCGTGCCCGAGGAGCCGGCGGTACCGGCGGAACCGGCTCCGGTGGTCACGGACGTGCCGGCCCCGGCCCCGGACCCCTACGCGCCGCCGGTGGGCATACCCGTGTGCAACTGCGCCAACGGCGACGCGTGCACCTGCGGCAACGGCGTGGAGTGCACCTGCGGCGACACCTGCGCCTGCGAGATGTGCCCCGGCAGGAGCATGTAAGACCGCCGGACCAGAGAGAAAAACGCAAATACCGCTTTCCGCCCCCTTTCCTTTGCGGGGGCGGAGGGCGGTATTTTTGAAAAATTTTCTGTTACCCGGTTGACACAGAAGATACAATATGTTACAATCCAGTTACAAATGTCTAGGGAGGCGACCGCAATGGCCGACAAGAAGACCGCAGCCCTGCAATACAAGGGCCACCCTTTGCGCCGGAAGGATAATCTGATCTATTTCGGCAGCATGGCGGAGAAGTACATCATCATGCTCCAGATCCTGGACACCAAGAAGGTGAAGGACCTGGACGTGGCCACGAAGGTATCCGTGCAGCTGCAGCTGACGGACCCGGACCTGAAGAGCCGGGACCGGGTGGTGAAGAAGAGCGAGAAGGACAGCCTGTACGCGGCCATGGACGTGGCCAGCGTTTGGCTGGACCGGGCTCTGGCCACGCGGTGATATGAGAAAGCGGATATCGATCCCGGCCGTTCTGAGAGCGGCCGTGGTGCTGGGCATCCTGCTGTGCCTGACCGCCGCCGTGGGCGCGTCGAACGCCTATGCGGACAACGGCGCGGGCACCGTGACGGCCTCGGCATTGAATATGCGCGCCGAGCCCAGCACCTCCAGCGCCGTGGTCACCACGGTCCCCCGGGGCACGGTGGTGCTGGTGCTGGAGTCCTCCAACGGCTGGTACAAGGTCCGGTATCAGGGCCAGACCGGGTACATGAGCGGGGAGTATCTGACGTTCTCCGCCACGGCCGACGGGGATTTCGGTACCGGCAGCGTGCAGGGGAACTATGTGAACGTGCGCTCCGGCCCGGGCACGGGCTATGCCGTGATCGGCAGCGTCAGCACCGGCCAGAGCTTTTCCGTCACCGGCGTGTCGGACGGCTGGTACAAGATCAGCTACAACGGGGCCACGGGATACGTCTCCGGCGACTATCTGTCCGTAGGCGGCGGCACGGCCGCCCCCGCTCCGGTCCAGACGGCCGCGTCCCAGACCCAGACGGCGGCCCAGGGCACCGGCGTGATCACCGGCGACTATGTGCGCATGCGCTCCGGCCCCTCCACCGGCTATTCCGTGGTGGGTACATACAACAACGGCGCCCAGATGACCATCACCGGCCAGTCCGGGGACTGGTACGCCGTCAGCTGCAACGGCAAGACCGGCTATGTGTACAAGCAGTATCTGTCCCAGTCCGGTGCCACCGCCAGCGTGACGGCCATGGACAGCACCCCCGCCCGGACCACCGCCGGGGTGAATCTGCGGGAGGGCCCCTCCACGGCCTACACCAGCAAGCAGGTGCTCCCCGCCGGGACCTCCGTCACCCTGACCGGTAAGTCCGGCCAATGGTACCGGGTCTCCTACGGCAGCGTCAGCGGCTTCATCCACGGGGACTATGTGACCACCAATACGGCCTCCTCCGCCGCAGCGCCCTCCGCCGCCGGGGCCATCAGCTCCGACGCGGGGCAGCAGATTGTGAACGAGGCGAAAAAGTACCTGGGCGTGCGCTATGTGTACGGCGGGACGAGCCCCTCCGGCTTTGACTGCTCCGGGTTCGTGTACTACGTGTACCGCCAGTGCGGCTATTCCATCACCCGCACCGCCACGGCCCAGAACTCCGTGGGGGCCAAGGTGGCCCGGGCCGACATGCAGCCCGGCGACATCATCATCTTCTACAACGGCGCCCGCAGCGCCATCGGCCACGCGGGGATCTACATCGGCGGCAACCAGTTCATCCACGCCTCCTCCGGCGGCGGGAAGGTCATGATCTCCAGCCTGTCCGAGAGCTATTACAATACACGGTTCTACAGCGCCCGCAGAGTGGTGAAATAAAAAGAAAGGATGCACGGCCGTGCATCCTTTCTTTATACGTGGTGCCGTTACTGTCTCTCCCTCCGTCACGGCTTCACCGTGCCACCTCCCTCGTCAGAGGGAGGCTTTTTTAATGTTTTTCCATATTCAAAGGCCCCCTCTGACGAGGGGGCTGTCAGCGCTTCGCGCTGACTGGGGGAGAGATAGGTGACCGCCAGCGCTGGTGTATCTCTCCCTCCGTCGCGGCTTACACCGCGCCACCTCCCTCATCAGAGGGAGGCGTTCCAAGCGGTGCGGCTTCGCCGCCTCACTCGTCGAGCTTCAACACCGCCAAAAACGCCTCGGTGGGGAGCTGGACGCTGCCCAGGGAGCGCATCTTCTTCTTGCCCTCCTTCTGCTTTTCCAGCAGCTTCTTCTTCCGGGTGATGTCGCCGCCGTAGCACTTGGCCAGCACGTCCTTGCGCAGGGCCTTCACCGTCTCCCGGGCGATGATCTTGCCGCCGATGGCCGCCTGGATGGGCACCTCGAAAAGCTGCCGGGGGATGTTCTCCTTCAGCTTCTCGCAAAGCCGCCGGGCCCGGGGATATGCCTTGTCCTTGTGGGCGATGAGACTCAGGGCGTCCACCGCCTCGCCGTTCAGCAAAAGGTCCACCTTCACCAGCTCCGAGGGCTTGTAGCAGGCGAACTCATAGTCCATGGAGGCATAGCCCTTCGTCCGGGCCTTGAGGGTGTCGAAAAAGTCGTAGATGATCTCCCCCAGAGGCATCTCGTACGTCAGCTCCACCAGCCGCTGGTCCAGGTACTGCATGCCCTCGTAGATGCCCCGCCGGTCCTGGCACAGGGGCATGATGTTGCCCACGAACTCCTGGGGCGTGATGATGCTCATCTTCACGTAGGGCTCCCGGGCCTCCGCGATGGCGGACACGTCCGGGTAATTGTGGGGGTTGTCCACGTATTTCACGGTGCCGTCGGTCATCTCGATCTCGTATATGACGGAGGGCAGAGTGGTCACCAGGTCCAGGTCGAACTCCCGCTCCAGCCGCTCCTGGATGATCTCCAGGTGCAGCATGCCCAAAAAGCCGCACCGGAAGCCGAAGCCCAGGGCCACGGAGGACTCGGGCTCGAAGGACAGGCTTGCGTCGTTGAGCTGGAGCTTTTCCAGCGCGTCCCGCAGGTCCGGGTACTTGCTGCCGTCCTCGGTGTAGATGCCGCAGTAGACCATGCTCCGGGCGGGCCGGTAGCCGGGCAGAGGCTCGTCGGCGGGGTCCTCCGCGCCGGTGACCGTGTCGCCGATGCGGGTGTCCCGGACGTTTTTGATGCTGGCGGTGAAATAGCCCACCTCCCCGGCGGTGAGGGCCTGGCAAGGCTCCAGGCGGGTGGGCAGCAGGTGGCCCACCTCCACGACTTTATAGACCGCGCCGGAGGCCATGAACTTCACGTCCATGTCCTGGGCCAGGGTGCCGTCCACCAGCCGCAGCAGGACGATGACGCCCCGGTAGCTGTCGTACTGGCTGTCGAACACCAGGGCCTTCAGGGGCCTGGCCGGGTCGCCCTTGGGGGCGGGCACGCCGGTCAGGATGTCGTCCAGCACCGATTGGATGTTGATGCCGTTCTTGGCGGAGATCTCCGGCGCGTCCATGGCGGGGATGCCGATGATGTCCTCGATCTCCGTCTTGACCCGGACCGGGTCCGCAGCGGGCAGGTCGATCTTGTTGATAACGGGGAGTATCTCCAGGTCGTGGTCCAGGGCCAGGTAGGTGTTGGCCAGGGT
>CANPXZ010000103.1 GCA_947587485.1 uncultured Oscillospiraceae bacterium
GCCAGGATGTCCACGGTGTTGTAGTAGGTGCCGGAGCCCACGTCGCCCACGCACACGCTCTTGCCCTTCATGTCCTCCACGGACTTGATGTCCGGGTCGCAGGTGACCAGCTGCACGGTCTCGGCGTACAGAGCGCCCAGGACCACGAAGGAGTTGACAGCGCCGGTCTCCTCATAGGAGTTGGTGCCGTTGTAGGCATAGCCCAGCACGTCGGACTGGACGGTGGCCAGGTCGTACATGCCCTGGTCGATGCCGGTGATGTTGGCGGCGGAGCCGCCGGTCTCGTTGACGGTGATGTCGATGCCGGTCTCCTGCTTCAGATAAGTGGCCAGCACGCCGCCGAAGGCATAGTAGGTGCCGGCGGAGCCGCCGGTGCCCATGGCCAGGCTCACGTCGGAGACGGGAGCGGCCTCGGCGTCATCCTCAGCCTCAGCTTCCTCCTCGGGAGCTTCGGTGGCCTCGGCCTCTTCCTCGGCGGGGGCCTCGGTGGCCTCAGCCTCTTCCTCAGCGGGGGCCTCGGTGGCCTCGGCCTCTTCCTCAGCGGGAGCCTCGGTGGCCTCGGCGGGGGCCTCGTCCTCCTTCGCGCTGCCGCAGGCGGCCAGGCTCAGGACCATCAGAACGGCTAGCAAGAGTGCGAGTAGCTTTTTCATGTTGTTTGTCCTCCTGTGTGTTGTGTGACGTTGCTTGCAGTTTTAATTTGTCGAATCTGCATCGTGCGTTCATTATATGCGGGTTTTCCCGTGAATTCAAGGGAAAAATGAAATTCAAATACTTAAAACTTTCAATATCATGATTATTACCCACATCTCTGCCATGCCCCCTCGTCATTTTCGTCATCCTGCACAAGAAAATGAGCCCCCTCAGGCGAGGGGGCTCTCTCGATCAGGCGGCGGCTGCGTCAGAGTTTGATCGGCGCGGCGCCTTCCGCGATCATATCCAGCATATGCTTGGCGATATCCGGGTCGAATTGGGTGCCGCTGTTCTTGCTCAGCTCCGCGGCGATGACGTCGTTGGGCAGGCTCTTGCGGTAGCAGCGGTCGCTGCTCATGGCGTCGTAAGCGTCGGCCACGCCGATGATCCGGGCCACCAGGGGGATGTCGTAGCCCTTCTTATGGGCGCAGTAGCCGGAGCCGTCGAACCGCTCGTGGTGATAGCGCGCGCCCTCGGCGATGCCGTCCAGGGCGGTGAAGTTCTTGAGGATGTCGCCGCCGATGGCCGGGTGGGTCTGGATGATCCTCCACTCCTTTTCGGTGAGCTTGCCGGGCTTTTGCAGGATCTCATCCGGAATGCCGATCTTGCCGATGTCGTGCAGCAGCGCCATATAGTAGATGTTCTCCTGCTGGTCCGCGTCCATGCCCATGCGCCGGGCGATCTCCCGGGAATAGGCCGCCACCCGCAGGGAGTGGCCGTTGGTATAGGCGTCCTTGGCGTCGATGGTCCGGGCGAAGGTCTGCAGGGCCTGCTCGATGATGCTGCGGTACTCCCGCTGCCTGCGCTGGCTGCGGCGTATCTTGGCCCGGTAGAACAATGCCACCAGCCCCGCGATGCAGGCGACGACGGCCACCTCCACGGCCACGATGAACTCCACCCGCTCGTAGATCTTCATGGGCTTGTGGATGGCGAAGCTGTAGGTATTGCCGGAGCGCTCCCCGCTCTCGGGGTCGAACACGGACAGACGGAACACATAGTCCCCGCCGGGCAGATTGGTATAGCTGACGCTGCCGCTGGTCTGGCCCTCCGTCACCGTGGTCTGCTCGTCGAAGCCCTCCAGGCAATAGGCCACCGCCACGTCGGCGGTGCCGGTATAGGTCAGGGCGGAGAAGCCCACGGTGATGCGGCCCGCGTCGCCGGACAGCTCCAGCTCCTTCGGGTGGGGATAGAACGTCCCGTCCACCCATACGCCGTTGATGATGCCCTTGGGCAGGAGGCTCTCCACGTCCTCAAAGCCGAACACGCTCACGCCGCTGCGGGTGGATATGTACAGTCGGCCGTCCTGGTCCACGAAGTTCCAGGTGTTGGCGTTCAGCGACCCGGACAGGCCGTGGCGGAAGCTGTACTCCCGGGAGGGAGCCGCCTGTCCCTCCAGCAGCGCCTCCCGGTCAAAGACCAGCAGACCGTCGTTTTGCATCACCCACAGCTCGCCGTCCCGCAGGAGCATGTCGAAAATGCTCCCGGCGCCCTTTTCCATGCCGTCCAGCCGGCGGAAGCCGTTCTCGTCCCAGTAGTAGAGGCTGCTGCCCGCGCTGATGAAATAACCGCCCTCGTCGGGGAGCATGCGCAGCACCACGCCCTCGTTCAGGCCCTCGTCCTGGCTGTGGACGGTGATGGTCTCCCCCTCCAGCTCATAGATGCCGCCGCCGTCGCTGCCGATGAGCAGCGAGCCCGTCCCGCTCTCCATCAGGCACAGCACCGAGCCGGTGGTCAGGCCGGCGCCGCTGTCATAGGAGGCGGCCACCCTGCCGTTCCGGAGGATGTTCAGCCCCTCCTGGGTGCCCACGGCGATGGAGCCGTCGGACATCTCATAGACGGTGCGGGCGCTGGAGCTCAAAAGGCCGTCCTCGACGGTATAGCGCGCCAGGTCCTCCGTCTCCGGGTCGTAGCAGGCCACCGGGGCCTGCCCGTCGTAGGCCGCCGCCCAGATCCGGTCCCGGCTGTCCAGGATGAGCTGCCGGACCCGCACGCCCTCATACTGCTCCGCCAGGGGGTCGCCCTCCACCGGCGTCCAGGACCGGTCAAAGACCTGCACGCCGCTGTCCGTGGCCACATAGATCCGCTCGTCCCGGCAGATCACGGAGTTGACCGACACGCCGCTCAGCCCCGATGTGTCCGCCGACACGTCAAAATAGCTCCTGGTATACTTGATGACGCCGTAGTTGGCGGAGGCCAGCCACACGCTGCCCTCATAATCCACGCAGCCGCTGTTCACTGCGGCGGCCCGGTCCCGGTCCGTATACAGGCTCTGGCTCCCGTCGGGGTGGATCACGCACGCGCCGATGGTGCCGCAGACCACGACATCGCCGCCGCCGGACACGCGGATACGGTTCTGGGTGGTGACGCCCTGGGTGGAGACCAGCTCCACGTCGATGTCCTCCGGCTCCAGGCTCTCCGTGGGGAAGGTGAGCTTCGCCAGCACGCTGCCGGAGGAGCCCAGATAGACGCAGCCGTCCTCCCCGGACCCGGTGCAATAGATGTCCTCGCCGTCAAAGAACTGGTCGGAGGTGAACACATGGGTCTGCTTGCCGTCCCGGACCACGGCGCAGCGTCCGCCGTTGAGGGCGCACCACACCCGCCCGTAGGCGTCCGGCGCCACGGAATAGACCGTCGCGCCCGCCACGTCCACGCCCATGCAGGGCGCCAGCTTTCCGTCCACGATCTCCGCCGCGCCGGAGTTGGAGGCGGCCCAGATCCGGCCGTCCGCTCCCTCGGCAAAGTCCCGGATGCACAGGAAGCTGTCCGGCTCCGGGGCCGGTACGGCGGTGATCACGTCGTCCTCCAGCACAAAAACGCCCTGATCGTTGGTGCCGATCCAGAGCCTTCCCCGGCTGTCCTCGAACAGGGTCCGGATGGAGGATGAGGGGATCGTGCCCTCCATGCTGTAATTGACAAAATCCGTGCCGTCATAGCGGGTCAGGCCGCCATAGCTGCCCACCCAGATATATCCGTCGGCTGTCTGGAGCACATCGTTCGCCTCGCCCGTGGGCAGGCCGTTGCTCTCGTTGTAGAGGGTCACCACATGGCCCTCCCCGGTTTCCGCCGCCAGCGTCTGCGCCGGCATGCAAAGCGTCAGCGCGGCGGCCAGCAGCCACGCGCTCATTCGTTTACCCCGCAATATCTTCAAACCCATTTCCTTTCCCGGGTCCACCCGATCTTCCGCGATTTATAGCGATCAGGACCAACAATTATACCATATCTAGTTTATCCAGCTGATTATACATAACCGCGCCGCCGATTGCAAGACAAAACCCGCGTTTATCGCGCAATATCCATGTCCGGAGCTTTTAAGGATTGACTTTTTGGGGGGAACGTATAAAATAAAAATGGTTTAATAGAGGAATATGTCTTTACATAAGGAGAAAACGGCCATGACATACGATGAAATACTGACCGCCGCCCGGGGCCAGGTAGGGCCCGTGTGCAAAGCCTGCCCGGTGTGCAACGGCCTGGCCTGCGGCAACGCCATCCCCGGCCCCGGCTGCAAGGGCCCCGGCAACACCGCCGGGCGCAACTACGCCAAGTGGCAGGAGGTGCTCGTCAACATGGACACCCTCTGCCCCAACACCCCGGCGGACACCTCCTTCCGGCTGTTCGGCTGGGACTTCAAGGCCCCCGTCTTTATCGCGCCCCTGGGCTCTTTGAAGCTCCATTACGGGGACAAGTACGACGACTTCGCCTACAACAGCGTGCTGGTGCCCGCCTGCGCCGAGTACGGCATCGCCGCCTTCACCGGCGACGGGGTGGACCCGGAGATCATGAAGAGCGCCGTGCGGGACATGGTCAAGGTCCAGGGCATCGGCATCCCCACCATCAAGCCCTGGAACAAGGAGGCCGTGTTCGAAAAGCTGGACATCCTGAACGCCAGCGGCATCTTCGCCGCGGCCATGGACGTGGACGGGGCGGGCCTGCCCTTTTTGAAGGCCATGAACCCCAACGCCGGCAGCAAGTCCGTCGCCGAGCTCCGGGAGATCACCGCCTACGCCAAAATGCCCTTCATCGTCAAGGGGATCATGACGGTCCGAGGGGCGGAGAAGGCCGTCGAGGGCGGCGCGGCGGCCATCGTGGTGTCCAACCACGGGGGCCGGGTGCTGGGCGGCGTGCCCGCCACGGCGGAGGTGCTGCCCGCCATCGCCAAGGCGGTGAACGGCCAGGTGCCCGTCCTGGTGGACGGCGGCATCCGCACCGGCATGGACGTGTTCCGGGCCCTGGCCCTGGGGGCCGACGCGGTGCTGCTGGGCCGGCCCGTGGTGCCCTTCGTCTACGCCGCCGGGGCCGAGGGCCTGCGGGTATATCTGGACAGAATCGTCGCCGAGCTCAAGGACACCATGACCATGTGCGGCGCTCCCACCCTGGCGGACATCGGCCCGGACAATGTGGTCCGGTTTTGACCGCTCCCACCCGAGGCGGATCTGTCCGCCGCCCGTTCAGAAAGAGGTCTTGATATGCTGACCGACATCCGGGAACTGAAGATCGGATACGACTGCCTGCCCGTGCCGGTGCTGCTGGCACAGAAGGCGGAGGACGGCGGCTGGCGCTTGGCCTATGAGAACCCGGCGGCCGGGGCGCTGCCGGACCGGCGCGTCCTTTTGCAGGCCATGACCGGCTCCTTCCCCGGCCCCATCTCCGACGGGTACGGGATCTGGGAGGGCGCGCTGGACGGCCGGTATCTGTCCGCCCGGCTCAGCTGCCTCCGGCCCGGGCTGGTGCTGGCCCTGGTCCGGGACGAGACGGAGGACCGGCAGTATCAGCAGGAGCAGCTCCGCTCCGCCAACGCCGCCCTCCAGAGCGCCCTGGACGCGGCCAACGCCGCCTCCCAGGCCAAGTCCGATTTCCTCTCCAACATGTCCCACGACATCCGCACGCCCCTCAACGCCATCATCGGCATGACCACCATCGCCCAGGCCCACATGGACCAGCCGGAGCGGGTGGACGACTGCCTGGAGAAGATCGGCCTCAGCTCCCGGCACCTGCTGGGCCTGATCAACGACATTTTGGACATGAGCCGCATCGAGAGCGGTAAGATGACCCTCAGTCCCGAGGATTTCACTATGGCCGAGCTGGTCCACTCCCTCATGGCCGTGTTCCAGCCCCAGGCGGACAAAAAGCGCCAGCGGGTGGTGCAGGACTTCTCCGGCATCCGCTGCGAACACGTCCGGGGCGACCATCTGCGCATCCAGCAGGTGCTCATCAACATCCTGTCCAACGCCGTCAAGTTCACCCCGGAGGAGGGCTCCATCACCCTGCGCATCCGCCAGACGGACCAGCGGTACACCGCCGCCCCCGGCTACGCCTTTTATGAGTTCGTGGTGGAGGATACGGGCATCGGCATGAGCCCGGACTTCCTCCTGCGCATCTTTAAGCCCTTCGAGCGGGCGGACGGCGTCAACCGCATCGAGGGCACCGGCCTGGGCATGGCCATCACCAACAACCTGGTGCAGATGATGAACGGCCACATCCAGGTGGAGAGCCAGGAGGGCAAGGGCTCCCGCTTCACCGTCACCATCCCCCTGGAGCAGCTGGACGCCGGCCGGGAGGATCAGGAGGAGCTGCGGGGCCTGCGTGTCCTGGCGGCGGACAGCGACGAGATGAGCCTGAGCGAGCTGCGGCAGATGCTTCAGGACATGGGCATGGTCTGCGACACCTGCTCCGGCGCCTCCCAGGCCCTGGAGCTGGCCGCCCGGGCCCGGAGCGAGGGGCAGGACTACTTCGCCGCCATCCTGGGCTGGCGCATGCCGGTGGTGGACGGCGTGCAGACCTGCCGGGAGCTGCGGGCCATGCTGGGCGACGGGATGCCCATCTTCCTGTCCTCCTCCTTCGAGTGGACCCTCAGCGCCGACGAGATGCGCAAATACGGCGTGACCGGCTTCATCCCCAAGCCCTACTTCCGCACCAACCTGCAGGAGACCCTGGCGGACTATACCGCCGGCGGCCTGGCCCGCCGTGGGACGAAAGACGCCGACAGCCAGGTCCTGTTCACCGGCCGGCGGGTGCTCCTGGCGGAGGACAACGAGCTCAACCAGGAGATCGCCATCGAGCTCATCGGCATGCTGGGCGCCCAGGCGGACTGCGCCGCCAACGGCAAGGAGGCGGTGGACATGTTCCAGAACGCCGCCCCCGGGACCTATGACCTGATCTTCATGGACATCCAGATGCCCGTCATGGACGGCTTCGCCGCCGCCCGGGCCATCCGGGCCCTGCCCAGGCCGGACAGCGGCTCCATCCCCATCGTGGCCATGACGGCCAACGCCTTCGTGGAGGACATCCGGGCCTGCGAGGAGGCCGGCATGAACGCCCACCTGGCCAAGCCCGTCAGCATGCAGCAGCTCACGGACGTGATGCTGTCCCAGCTGGGATGACAATGAGCACCGCCCCGGGAGAAAGGAGGCGCAGCGCGTGAGACCCTATCAGGAGGAATATCTGTCCCTGCTGGGCGACGTGGCCCGGCAGGCCACCCTTTTCGCGGGCAAGGAGGGACCGGAGGCCTTCATGCAGTCCGTGCGCCAGTCCAGCCAGGCCGCCCGCCGGGCGGTGGAGCGGGGCACCGCCCTCCTGCGGCAGGAGCTGTTCCCCATGCTGGACGATATCCTCTCCGCCTCCCGGGAGGAGCTGGACGAGCTGGTCGCCTTCGCCGGGAAGCTGATGGCCGGCACGGCCCAGAAGGACGTGGCCCTTGCCTACCGCATCCACCTGGCCCTGACGGACTACGCCCGCCACGGCCGGCACCGGGATATGCTCATCCGGGAGCTGTATCACCTGGGTATGACCCTTTACAACATGGAGAACATGCTGTCCCCCAACAAGGTCCGCCTGTACGCCACCCGGATGCGGATGTGCTTCCAGGAGAGCGCAGGCTACTTCGAGACCGATTATGGCGACATCACCGACCCGGAGACCCGGGGCTATATCCACCGGAGCATGGGCAACATCGCCCTGGGCCTGGAGGGCTCCGCGCCGGAGGTCGCCAAGGCAAAGCTGGCCGCCATCAAGCGGTCCCTGGCTCTGCTGTCCGACCCGGACATCCAGGCCATGACCCCCTCCCTGCCCTGGGACCGGTATATCTACGCCAGCCACCAGGAGCGGACCACCCTGCTCAGCTACCTGCGCTCCGGCCACGCGGAGCCGGAGGCCTTCGTCCAGGTGCTGGAGTCGGCCCAGATCATCCAGGACCGGCAGGTCCGCCTGGCCCGGGAGCGGGGCGAGCCCCTCCAGCCCCGGTGGCAGTACGCCTACTACGCCGCCCGGTACCACTGCGGCGCCATGCAGCTGGCGGAGCTGCTCGACACCCTCTACGCCCTGTCCACCGCCATGCCCGACGACGACTTCGGCATCCAGAGCATGTTCTCCCACGTGAGCGTGCCGGCGCTCTATATGGAGTACTGCAAGACCATGCCCAAGGCCCGGCAGGCCCGCCACGCCGGCCGCATCGACCGGATGCTCCGGCGGATGTGCCGGTGGCTGGTCCGGGCCCCCAACACCGAAAACAACGAGCAGCTCATGTTCTACGCCAAGCAGGTGCTGTACGCCTACCTGGAGCTGCCCGGCTGCATGACCTTCTTCGACCTGCTGCAAAACGTCTTTGCCGCCCGGCACCCCACCAGCTACGCCAAGATGTGGCGGGCCGGCCGCCTGGCCGAGACGCTGTGCGGCTGGGCGGCGGAGGACTGCCCGGAAAAGCTCACGGGGCTTTTGGGCTGCGCCGACGCCGGAGAGGTGACCGCCCGGCGGCAGGAGCTGGCGGCCTTCGCCGAACAGGCCGGCCGGCTCTATGACGCGGGCATGATCCACTGCTTCAACCTGGTGCTGTTCTCCTGCCGGGGCCTGTTCGAGGAGG
>CANPXZ010000104.1 GCA_947587485.1 uncultured Oscillospiraceae bacterium
AAAAAGTTCGCCGGGCTGTTCTCCGTGCTGCTGATCCTGGAGTATATCTTCATGGTGATCTTCATCCTGCTGGACGCCATCACGGCCATCCCGGTGGACGTGCCGGACAGCATTTTGCAGATGTACATAACGTCGGTCTTTCTGCAAACGCTCTCCACCATCGGTGTGATGATCGCCTTTGCCTTCGTGTCCAAGGAGGAGACGCGGATCGTGGGACTGCTCAATCAGATCATTCAGAACTACCAGAAGTTCCAGATCGACACCCCGCCCAAAGAGCCAAAGGGGTGATTTGTGTATTTCCATCTGCATGAGAGAAGGACGGGGCAGAGATGCCTCGTCCTTTATCAACATGTCGATTTTGCCCGAGGGGTTTATTCAAGCGGCACGACAAGTTCCTCTGTGTAAGGGAAATGATGCACCAGAGAGATGCTGACGGCCCGTGACGATATAGGATGCCATTCCTGTCCGGCAGTATCGAATGCCTGCACCAGTTCTTCATGTGTCAGTTCCGAAGCCAGCGTGAGATGAGGCACCCATGTGCCGTAAACATACTGTTTTAACGGAACAAATACCTGATCAGCAACGAAGTGGATCGCCTTGTTCATGGCGATCATGTCATCCGTTACTACAGGAGCAGCAACAAGGGTCCCAGGCAGAAATGCCCCGAGGGCGTCAAAAGTCACGGAGAAAGGCCGTAAATTACGCAGGACAGCTTCCATTATTTGGATCGGGTCAGAATTGTCCACGATGTCAAATAACCCCATTGAAACATGGGGCGGCTGCCCGCTGCATGACCGGGTAGTGTTTCCGGTAACTTGGGCCAACGTATTGATCAGGTTGTTAAAATACATTTCAGCCTGTGGCTCAAAGCGAAGGATCACGTCAAACTGGGGTCTCTGATCGTCTCTCCGGATAGATACTGGCTGCAAGCATTCCATGCTGTTGGCGCCTCCTGCTTCTCTTTATAATATGGGGATCCGCGCGGTACCCCTGTGAAGGGGAAGCTGTTCTGCAAAGACCGGCAGTCTGCGCAGACTGTTCCTTTTTCTTATTATACCCTGGGATCCATAACAGTGCAAGGCCGGGAACGAAACGCGGCGCGCTCTACGGACTCATATTGTGCCTGCTGCGGTGAGAGCGCTTTTCGTCCGGGACCAGCCATGTCACCAGCCGCGCCATGGGACCCGTCAGGGGCAGCCACGCCAGGGCGCAGGCCAGGTTGAACAGGGTGTGGGCGTTGGCGATCTGCCGGGCGATGACTGCGGCCGGGGGGCCGGCGGGGGACAGCGCCGCCGTCAGCCGGGCCAGAACGGGCGTGAGAGGCAGGAACACCGCAGCGCCGGTGAGGTTGAAGATAAGGTGGGCCAAAGCGGCCCGTTTGGCGTCTTTGGACCCGCCCGCAGCGGCGAGAAGGCCCGTGACGGTGGTGCCGATGTTGCAGCCCAGCAGGATGGGGATCGCGCCCGGAAGGCCCAGCGGGCTGGAGACTCCGTCCGGCCCGGGGCAGGCGGCCAGCCGCTGCAGCAGCGCCACCGTGGCGGAGCTGCTCTGGGCGAGCACGGTCATGGACGCGCCCAGGGCAAGGCCCGGAAGGGGCCTCTCCGCCGCCAGGGCCATGAGCCCCGCAAACCGGGGACCGGCAAGCAATGGCTCCGCCGCCCGGCTTATGATGCGGATGCCCTCCAACAGCAGGGCGAAGGAAAACGCCGCCCCGGCCAGAGCTTTGCCCCGGCTTCTCTTTGCCAGGGACCGGGCCGCGAAGCTCGCGAACAGGATGGGATAGACCAGCCCGTCCAGGTCGAGGGCCAGAAGCTGGGCGGTGACGGTGGTGCCCACGTTGGCCCCGAAGATCACCGGGATGGCCTGGCTCAGATCCATGAGCCCCGCCCCCACGAAGCCCAGCAGTGCCACCGTGACGGCGGAGGAGCTTTGCAGCACCGCCGTGGCGGCGGCCCCGGCCAGCGTGCCTGTCAGGGGCGTGCCCGTGGCGGCGGCCAGAGCGGACCGCAGCCTGGCCCCGGCGGCGTCCTCCAGAGCCTCCGTCATGGCGCCCATGCCGTACAGAAACAGGGCCAGCCCGCCCAACAGGCCGGAGACGGCGGGCCATAAAGTTGACATAATACATACCCCGCGCGTTTGTGATTGACATTTCCCCGTCAGGTGCTATGATTAGGAGAAAGCGCAGAGGGGGACAGGTCAATGGAGCTTATGCACGGGAGTCCGACGGATATGACCGGCCGGGAGGACAGGGAGCGGCGCGCGTACGAATTTCTGGACGGCCTGGGGGTGGACTACTACCGGACCGACCACCCGGACGCCCCCTCCACCAGCATGGAGGTCTGCGCCCAGGTGGACGCGGTGCTGGGGGTGCCCATCTGCAAGAATCTGTTTTTGTGCAACCGGCAAAAGACGGACTTTTACCTGCTGGTCATGCCGGGGGACAAGCCCTTCCGGACGAAGGAGCTGAGCCATCAGCTGGGGGTGAGCCGGCTGAGCTTCGCGGACCCGGAGCACATGCTGGAGTTTCTGGATGTGACGCCGGGGAGCGTGAGCATCCTGGGACTGATGAACGATAAAAACGGCCGGGTGCGGCTGGTGGTGGACGAGGACGTGCTGGCCCAGAGCTGGTTCGCCTGCCACCCGTGCAAGAACACCAGTTCCCTGAAATTCCGCACGGCGGAGCTCACGGAGAAGATCCTGCCCGCCACGGGACATACATACACGCCGGTGCGCCTGACCGGCGAGGGATGAAAAGTACCTGCTGCAAAAGGACGCAGCAGGTACTTTTATCAAAAGCTCCCGATGATGAGCGCGCGCAGCTCCCGGGCCCGGCGGCGCTCGTCCTGGGCGAAGGCGGCGAACGCCTCCCCCAGGGCGGCGTCATCCGTTTTTTTCGCGGCCAGTTCATATCGGGCCGCCATATCCCCGGCCCGGAGCAGCTCCGTGCGCAGGCCCGGCAGAGCGCCGCTCAGGGGGCGGCAGTCCTGGTTGGAGCCGCCGGGCACGCCGGTGAGGATGAAATACTCGGCCCGCAGCCGCCGCAGGCGGCGCTTTGCCTCGGCGGCGTGGCGCTGCAGCGCCGCCCGGCCGTCCCCCTGGACCATCCTGGCCAGGGCAGAGGCGGCCGTTGCCGTACAGGTCTCGTCGTGTATGAAGGCCAGGAGCATGTCCTCCATGGAATATGTATCCCTGGGTTCCACCGGGGTCTCCTGCCGGCAGGTGACCCGCTGCCAGAGATTTTCAAAGCCCTCCAGGCTCTCTTTGAGCATGTCGTCCATAAGCATCCCTCCGGGCCATTGTATGTGCGGTCCGGCCCGAGTGACAGCATCGCCCCGGCCAATGGCCGGGGCGATGTCGTATGTTACTCATACGCGTGTGTACGGATGTATTGCAGGATCAGCTCATAGGTCCCTTCCGTCACGTGATAGCCGTCCTCCCGGGCGTATTGGGCGGCCAGGCCGCCGGCGTCGTCCACCAGGATCTCGTAGGTGTTCAGGTAGGGAAGGCCGGCCTGCTTGGCCACGTCCTGGATCCATCGGTTGGCCTTGACCACGTTCTCGTTGGTGATGCCCTTCGGGGCCACGCCGTCCACCACGGGATAGATGGACTGGCAGATGATCTTGGTGTCCGGGCTGTTTTCCAGGATGGAGTCGATCAGGTCGCTGTAGTACCGCTTGAATTCATCCTCGTCCAGCACGGCCATGCCGTTGACGCCCAGGCTGATGACCAGATACTCCGGCTGAGCCGCTGCGGCGGTGTCCGCGATGGACAGCTCCCGGGGATTTTCCGGGTCGTCCTTGGGGTAGTAGTTGATGAGGGCCGTGGGGCAGGAGAACAGGGCCAGCGTGGCGATCTCCGGCACCCAGACCTGGGTGAAGGGCACATACCCGAACAGGGCCATGTGGTAGGTGAGGCTGTCGCCCAGGAAGGTGAGCCGGTCGACGTACTGCTGGCCGGCGTCCGCCGTCTCGGGCAGGGCCTCCGGCGTGGGCTCGGGAGAGGGCTCCGCAGTGGGGCCGGCGGTGGGTTCAACTGTGACTGCGGCGGGCTCGGCCGTGGGGGTTGGGACAGAGGCGGAGCCGGCGTCTTCTCGGCCGCCAGCCAGCAGATAGACCGCCAGGAACAAAACGACGCACAGCGCGGCGCAGAGGATGGCCGGAAGATACCGGGGCGCACCGCGCCGGCGGCGGACATGAGAGGGCATGGCAAGAACTCCTTATGGGGTCATATGGCCGGGGTCAATAGAGGGAGTAAGCGTATTCGCTGTCGTAATCGAACTGCTCCCGCAGCAGCTGATAGCGCTCGCTGTTCCAGCGCCAGCCGTCGCCGGTGGGGTCATACGTGTTGGTGATGTTGACCTCACAGTCGGGCAGGGCGGCCTGGAGGGCCTCCAGGTCCTCTACGGGCACCTGATTGTCCCGGCCCACCCAAAGCCGCTCCAGCCACGTCATCTGAAACAGGGGGGAGACGTCCGTCAGGTCCTTCAGGTAGGCCACGTTCAGGTGGCGCAGGTTTTTCAGAGCCGTCAGCGGCGCCAGATCCGTACACCTGGTGTTGAACATCTCCAGGTATTCCAGCTTGGGGCAGCTGGCCAGGGGCGAGCAGTCGGTCCAGATGCTGATGGCCAGGATCGCCACCTCCAGGTCGGGCATGTACCGGACGAAGGAGATGTCGTCCAGGCTCGGACTGTGGCCCAGGTCCAGGTAGCGGACCTCGGTGCAGTATTGCAGTACCGACGCGTTTTCGCCGGTGACGGTGTAGTCGCTCAGGGAGGCCAGGATCCTTTTCGTGTCGGTGCGGCAGGTGTATCGCCAGCCGAACCAGACCCGCCAGATCACCTTGATGTTGGGAAAGTCGTCCCGGATGGCGGCCATGTCCTCGTTGGACACGCCGCAGGAGTCCATATCCAGGGTGGTGCAGCGGGTCATATAGGGCAGCGCCTCCCGGACCGCCGCGCCGTTGTCGTCCATGGTCACATGGCTCAGGTCCAATGTCCGGTCCAGGGTGGAGACGTCCCGGCCCCAGATGGTGAACCGGTAGTCGAAAAGGACCGAGGGATAGGCGGCCTGGAATTTGCCCACATCCTTCAGCGTCACGCCCGAGGGATCGTCCGTCTGGGGCGGCAGCGTCACCAGCCGCAGCCGGGGATAATGCGCCAGCGACTGGATCGCCTGCTCCACCCCGTCGTGGGTCAGGTCAGTCATATCCAGCTCCGTGACATCCCAATAGGGGGGCAGATCCTCCGGCGAGGGCGCGGGGGACGGCTCAGCGCTGGCGGGAGCTTCCGGCCCGTCGGCGGCCAGGGCGGCAGGCGCGGCGGCCAGGAAAAGTCCCGCGCACGCCATCGCGCAGAGCAGCGCCGGCAGATACCGGGGCGCGGCCCGGCGGCAGCGGCAGGGATATCGCATGGAAAACCACCTCACTGATAGGCGTGGGTGCGGATGTATTGCAGGATCACCTCATAGGCCTCCTCCGTCACGTGGTAGCCGTCCCAGGGGGAGTACTCGGGGACAAGACCGCCGGAGCTGTCCGCCAGGGCCTCGTGGGTGTTCAGGTACCGGGTCCCGGTCTCCCGGGCCACGTCCCGGATCCACTGGTTGCCCTTGTTGACGTTCTCGTTGGTGATGCCCTCGGGGGTCAGGCTCTCCACCACGGGGAAAATGGACTGGCAGATGATCTTGGTGTCCGGGCTGTTTTCCAGGATGGAGTTGATAAGGTCCCGGTAATACCGCTTGAATTCCTGCTCGTCCAGCACGGCCACGCCGTTGATGCCAAGAGTGATCACCAGGTATTCCGGCCGGCTGGCCGCCGCTGTCTCCGCGATGGACAGGGGCCGGGGATTGTCCGGGTCGTCCTTGGGGTAGTAGTTGATGATCTCGGTGGGGCAGTTGAACAGGGCCAGGGTGCCGCTCTCCGGTACCCACACCTGGGTGAAGGGCACAAAGCCGTTGCTGGCCAGCTGATAGGTGATGCTGTCGCCGAGAAAGCTCATCCGGTCGATATAATCCTGCCCCGCGTCCTCGGTCTGGGCAAGCTCCGTGGGCGGCTCCGGCGTGGGGGAGGGCTCCGCAGTGGGACCGGCGGTGGGCTCGGCGGCGACGGCTCCGGGGACCGGCACAGCGGCGGAAGAGGCGTCCTTCCTGCGTCCGGAAAGAAGATACACCGCCAGGAAGAGCGCGGCGCAAAGCACCACGCACAGCACCGCGGGCAGCGCCTTGGACGGCGCTGGCCGGGAATGGCGGGAAGGTGTCCTGGGCATGGAAGGGCCTCCTTTACTGATAGGCGTGGGAGCGGACGTATGCGAGGATGGCCCGCAGACCGTCGGGCGTCAGGTGGAGCCCGTCGCCGGAGTTGTAGCTGCTGATCAGGTTGCCGGTATCGTCCGTCAGGGAGTCGTGGGTGTTCAGATACCGTGTGCCGGTCTCCGCCGCCACGGCCTGTATCCACTGGTTGGCGCTGTTGATGGAGGCGTTGGTGATGCCCTCCGGGGCCATGCCGTCGATGACGGGATAGATGGACTGGCACATGATCCGGGTCCCGGGGCTGGCGGCCTGGATGGCCTGGACCAGGTCCCGGTAATAGCCCTTGAACTCGGTCTCGCCCAGGCTGCTGACGCCGTTGACGCCCAGGGTGATGACCAGGTATTCCGGCTTCCGGGCGGCGGCGGTGTCCGCGATGGACAGGGTCTGGGCTGTGTCCGGGGAGTCGGGGGCGTAATACTCGATGGTCTCTACCTCCCAGTTGAACAGGGCCAGGGTGCCGCTGGCGGGGGTCCAGACCTGGGTCCTGGGCAGCACGTCGTAGGCCCGGAAGCCGTAGGTGGTGCTGTCCCCCAAAAAGACCAGCTTGTCCTGGTATTCCTGCCCCAGGTCCAGGGTCTCCGCCAAAACGGTGGGGTTATTTACAGGGATCTGCTCCTGTACGGGGGCCTGTTCCTGTGTCTGGGCCTGTCCGTTGGTCAGGACTTGTCCGTCAGCGGGAGCCTGCCCATCCGCCGGGACCTGTCCGTCGGTCTGGACCTGTCCGTCCGCCGGGGGGAGGGCGGCGTCCGCCGCCGGCTCGCCGCCGCCCTTGACGGACACGTAGGCCAGCAGGAATACGCATACGGCCAGGCATATGAGGATCGCGATGGTCCAGAGCGTGTAAAAGCCCTCTCTGGTCCTGTCGTTCATAGGGAGTCCTCCTTACTGGTACGCGTGGGTGCGGATGAAGTCCAGCAGCGCGTTGAGGCCGGTGGTGTTCATGTGGATGCCCATGGCGGTATCATCGCAGTACTCGCCCTTCATCTGGCCGGTCTCGTCCATGAGCGCGTCATGGGAGTTGAGATAGCGCACGCCCAGCTGGCCCGCCATGTCGTAGATCCACGTGTTGGCGGCGTTGACCTTCTCGCTGCTGATGCCATTGGGCACGTACCGGTCGATGACGGGAAAGACGGACTGGAGAATGATCTTGGTGTTGGGGCTGGCGGCCTGGATGGCCTGGACCATCCGGACGTAATAGTCCCGGAACTGGCTCTCGTCCAGCAGGGCGATGCCGTTGATGCCCAGGGTGATCATCAGGTACTCCGGTTGCCGCCGGGCGGCGCAGTCGGGGATATACAGGCTCTCGGGGGAATAGGGCGTCGCCGGGTCATAGTAGGCGATGGGGTCCAGCTCCCAGTTGAACAGGCTCATGGTGCCGATGGAGTCCGTCCAGACCTGGGTGGCGGGCAGGAGGCCGTAGGCCGCCAGGCCATAGGTGGTGCTGTCCCCCAGAAAGACGATCTTGTCGATATACTCCTGCCCGGCGTCGGCGGTCTCGCCCAGCTCCACGGGCGCCGGCGTGGGCTCGGGGGTGGCCGTGGGCTCCGGGGTGGCGGTGGGGGTGGGGACCGGCGTGGGAGCGGGCGTGGCGGCAGGCTCGGGCGTAGCCGTGGGCTCCGGCGTGGCGGTCGCGAACAGCTCCGACACCTGCGACACGGCGTCGGGCGCGGCCAGCAGCCACACCAGGATGCAGGCTCCCGCTGCCACCAGTACGATCAGCACGGCCAGGATCACCCGGGGCAGGGCTTTTTTCTTGGGGGAACGGTCCATATCTCTGTGCGCCTCCCTGATTTAAACCCAAGGGGAAGCGACAGCTTCCCCTTGTTGCGTGATATCGTTTTGACGCCGGTCACTCGGCGGCTGCGGCCTTGGCTTCCTCGATGATCTTCTGCTGGACGTTCATGGGCGTCTCATCGTAGCGGATGAAGTCCAGGGTGAAGGAGCCGCGCCCCTGGGTGATGGACCGCAGGTCGATGGCGTAGGTGGTCATCTCCGCCATGGGGACCTCGGCCTCCACGATCTGCATGCCGTCGTGGGCGTT
>CANPXZ010000105.1 GCA_947587485.1 uncultured Oscillospiraceae bacterium
AAACGGGTGCTGCTGGTGGAGGACAACCAGCTCAACCGGGAGATCGCGGAGGAGCTTTTGGGCTTTTTGGGCGTCACGGTGGAACAGGCCGAGGACGGCCGGCAGGCCCTGGACATGGTGGCGCAGAGCCGGCCGGGATATTATGACTTGGTCTTTATGGACATCCAGATGCCCGTCATGAACGGCTACGACGCCACCCGGGCCATCCGGGCCCTGGACCGGGAGGACGCGAAGACCCTGCCCATCATCGCCATGACGGCCAACGCCTTCGCCGACGACATCCGCCAGGCGAAGGAGGCCGGGATGGACGGCCACATCGCCAAGCCCGTGGAGGTGTCCAAGCTGGCGGAGACATTGAAGGCGTGGCTTTGACCGATCCCGGGTCAAAATGAGTTGCATAAGTACAAACATCATGCTATAATAGGTATAAGCAGTTGTTATACTTGTTCTAAGGCGGTTTTGCTCCCGGCCCGCGCCGGGACGGCAAAGCATGCCTCGCTATGGCACATTTGCGCTATAATGTGCTATAATAAGACGCAATAAGACGATACCATCATGCAGGCGCGCTTTGAAACGGACCGAATGGACCGGGGCGTGCAAAAACAGGGGAGAGCGGGCCTCCGCCCCGGCGGCGGCCACGGGGAGACTATGCAGAAGGGTAAAATACTGATCGTTGACGATTCGGAGATGAATCGCTCCATCCTGGCAGATATGCTGGAGGAGGAGTACAAGATCCTGGAAGCAGAGGACGGCGAGCAGGCCATCGAGGTGCTGCAGGAGCACCACGCCGACGTGGCGCTGGTGCTGCTGGACATCGTGATGCCCAAGATGGACGGCTTCGGCGTGCTGGAGGTAATGGCCCGCAACAACTGGATCGAGGACCTGCCGGTCATCATGATCTCCTCCGAGAGCGGCTCGGCCCAGGTGGCCCGGGCCTATGACATGGGCGTGACCGACTTCATCGGCCGGCCCTTCGACGCGCTGGTGGTCCGCCGGCGGGTGGTCAACACCCTGCTGCTGTACGCCAAGCAGAAGCGTCTGATGGACATGGTGGAGGAGCAGATCCGGGAGACGGAGCGCCAGAGCAGCCTGATGGTGGAGATCCTCAGCCACATCGTGGAGTTCCGCAACGGCGAGAGCGGCCAGCACATCCTGCATGTGCGCACCCTGACGGATATTCTGCTGCGGGCGCTGGTGCGCAAGACCGACCGGTACGAGCTGTCCGGCGAGGACATCAACCGCATCAGCGTGGGCTCCGCTCTGCACGACATCGGCAAGATCGTCATCGACGAGACGATCCTCAACAAGCCCGGAAAGCTTACGTCGGAGGAGTTCGACGTCATGAAGACCCACGCCATGAAGGGCGCGGAGATGCTGGACGCCCTGGAGTCCCAGCGGGACGACCCCATGGTCCGGTCCGCCTATGAGATCTGCCGCTGGCACCATGAGCGGTGGGACGGCCGGGGCTATCCGGACGGCCTGAGCGGGGACGAGATCCCCATTTCCGCCCAGGTGGTGGCCCTGGCGGACGTGTACGACGCGCTGACCAGCCCCCGGGTATACAAGCCGCCCCTGCCCCATGAGCGGGCCGTGGAGATGATCCTCGACGGCCAGTGCGGCGCGTTCAATCCGCTGCTGCTGGAGTGCCTGACCGAGAATTCCGACAGCATCCGCATGGTGATGGACGCCGACAGCGATCAGGCCGTGATCCGGGAGAGCCAGAACATCGTCAAGGACTCCGTGCGGACCACGCCCGGCGACGCCACGGCCTCGGAGCGCACGCTGCGGCTGATGGACTACGAGCGGATGAAGCACAGCTTCTTCTCCGCCATGACGAAGGAGCTCCAGTTCGAGTACAGCGTCACGCCGCCCAGGCTGTCTCTGTCCTCCTGGGCCGCCGAGCTGCTGGGGCTGGAGGAGGTCGTCGCCAACCCGGCCCGGGACCAGCGGATCAGGGCCATCCTGGGAGATGACGGCTGGAGCCGGTTCTCCTGGGAGGTGCATCAGACCACGCCGGAGGAGCCGAACGCCAGCTTCGACTATCCGCTCACCTATAACGGCCAGACCCGCTGGCACAGCGTGGTGGTGCGGACCGTCTGGACCACCGGCACGCCCCAGAGATTCGCGGGCGCCCTGGGCAAGGCCATCGACAACCACGACGCGCACGAGAGGATGCTCACCCTGGAAAAGCAGGCGGCGCGGGACGCCCTGACCGGTCTGCTGAACCAGGCCAGCGCACGAGAGCGTATCCGAAAGCGTCTGGTGGAGCGGCCCGAGGGCCGGTATGCCATGGGCGTGTTCGATCTGGACCTGTTCAAGGCCGCCAACGACAGCCGGGGCCATCAGTTCGGCGACCAGGTCCTGAAGGTGGTGGCGGAGCGCCTGACCCACAGCGTGCGCAGTTCGGACATCATCTCCCGGACGGGCGGAGACGAGTTCATGCTGTTTTTGGAGTACAATACGGATCTGGAGCGGACCATCGACCGGATCTTCAACAGCCTGTGCGGGGACTATGAGGGCTATGACATCTCCATCACCATGGGGGTGTCCAAGTCGGAGAACGCGGGCCTGAGCTATGAGGACATGTTCCGGGAGGCGGATTCGGCGCTGTACGCGGCCAAGCGGGCCAAGAAACGGCAGTACCTGTTCTATGACAGCTCCATGAAGGATGTCCTCCGGGCCGAGACGGATGTGAACGAACGAAACGGGAGGAACTGAACCATGACGATACAGGAGTGCTACAAGGCCATCGGGGCCGACTATGACGACGTGCTGGGCCGGCTGCGCAGCGAGCGGCTGATCCAGAAATTCGTGCTGAAATTCCTGGACGACGAGAGCTTCCGGCTTCTGTGCGACAGCATGGCCGCCGGCGACCTGGACACCGCCTTCCGGGCCAGCCACACCATCAAGGGCGTCTGCGCCAACCTGGGTTTCACCCGGCTGGGCGCGTCCAGCCACGACCTGACCGAGGCCCTGCGGGGCCGGGACGGGGCGGCCGCCGCAGGACTGCTGGACCGGGTAAAGGCCGATTATGAGCAGACCGCCGCCGCCATCCGGGCGTATAAGGCGGAGGCGGGACTTTAAAACAGACAGATACGGAAGCGGGCAGGGCGAAGGGAGAGAGTGGGACATGAAAAAGCGCGCGCGCCGGGACGGGAACGTGCTCGATACATTGGTGATGATCGCCGTGATCGCCGCCCTGTTCGTCGCCGCGTATTTTCGGATCGCCCAGTCCGTACAGCAGCGGTCCCTGAGCCGGCTGAACGAGGGCGTCCAGACCGTCATGGAGGCGATCACGGAGAAATTCGAGCGGGACAGCCGTATCCTCAACGCCACGGCGGATATCCTGGCCTCCGGGGACCTTGACCCGACGTCCGCCATCGAGACCATGGAGAGCGTGGCGCCGTTGCTGGACTCCATGAATATCCGGCTTCTCATGCCTGACGAGACGGTCATCACCGCCGACGGCTCCATCACCGACGTGTCCGACGTGGACAACATCTCCTTCGCCGAGGAGGCGCCCCTGGGGGAGCACGTGTCCAACCGGGTGTACAGCTTCACCGGGAACCAGCCCATCGTGCGCCACTTCGTCCCCGTCGTCCAGGACGGCCGGACCGTGGCCATGTTGTACGGCGTCACCTGGCTGAACGAGCTGCCCGAGCGGCTGAACGTGGACGTGATCTACAACGGCAGCGCCAGCGTGTACGTCATCGACACCAGGACCGGCGATTTCCTGGTGGACACCTGGCACGAGGAGCTGGGCAATGTCAACCTGTATTCCCAGCAGGCTGACCCCGACCGGGAGACCAAGGGCGCCCAGGACTGGGACGATTACATGCGGGATATCATGGCGCTGAACACCGGCTACGTGATCTTCCGCGCGGATGATACCGACGGCTGGGAGTACATGTACTACGGCCCGGCCCACATCAACGACTGGTCCATCAGCGTGTCCGTGCCGGAGAGGGAGGCATTTGCCAACCTGTTCGCGATCCGGAGGATCTTCATCGTGATCGGCACGCTGATGGCCGCCGCCGTGACCGTGTACTACATCCTCATCCGCCGGCGGGCCAAGCTGGTCATGGAGGCCGCCGTGGAGCGGGCCGTGCTGGAGGAAAAGCTGAAAAAGGCCGAGGCCGCCGAGCGGGCCAAGACCACCTTCCTCTCCAACATGAGCCACGACATCCGCACGCCCATGAACGCCATCATCGGCTTCACCACCCTGGCGGAGGCCAACATCGACAATAAGCCCCGTGTCCAGGAGTATCTGGCGAAGATCCTCTCCTCCAGCAACCACCTTCTCAGCCTCATCAACGACATCCTGGACATGAGCCGGATCGAGAGCGGCAAGCTCAACATCGACGAGAAGCCCTGCTCCATCTCCGACATCTTCCGGGATATGCGCAACATCATCCAGACACAGATGCAGGCCAAGCAGCTGAACTTCTTCATGGACACCATGGACGTGACGGACGAGGACATCTACTGCGACAAGCTGCACGTGAACCAGGTGCTGCTGAACCTTTTGTCCAACGCCATCAAGTTCACCCCGGCGGGGGGCTCCGTGTCCATGATGATCTCCCAGAAGCCGGTCGCTCCCAGCGGCTACGGGGCCTATGAGATCCGGGTGAAGGATACGGGCATCGGCATGAGCCCGGAGTTCGCCGAGCACATCTTCGAGCCCTTCGAGCGGGAGCGCACCTCCACCGTCAGCGGCATCCAGGGCACGGGTCTGGGCATGGCGATCACCAAGAGTATCGTCAACACCATGGGCGGCACCATCGACGTGCACACGGAAAAGAACAAGGGCACGGAGTTCGTCATCAACTTCCAGTTCCGGCTCCAGGAGGGCGGTAAGCAGGTGGAGCGCATCCACGAGCTGACCGGCGTCCGGGGTCTGGTGGTGGACGACAGCTTCGCCACCTGCGACAGCGTGACCAAGATGCTCACCCAGATCGGCATGCGGGCCGAGTGGACCATGCACGGCCGGGAGGCGGTCCTCCGGGCCAAACAGGCCGCAGAGATGGGGGACGAGTTCTACGCCTATATCATCGACTGGGCTCTGCCGGATCTGAGCGGCCTGGAGGTGGCCCGCCAGGTCCGGGCCATCGCGGGGGAGCGCGTGCCCATCATCATCCTGACCGCCTACGACTGGACGGCCTTTGAGGACGAGGCCAGAAGGGCGGGGGTCACCGCCTTCTGCAACAAGCCCATCTTCATCTCCGAGCTGCGGGACGTGCTGGTGTCCGCCCTGAACAAGACGGACGCGCCCGTGCCGGTAAAGACCATACCGGACCCGGTGGAGGAGCTGAAGAGCAAGCGCATATTGCTGGTGGAGGACAACGAGCTGAACCGGGAGATCGCCGAGGAGATCCTGCTGGAGAGCGGATTTCAGGTGGAGACGGCGGAGGACGGCACCGTGGCCGTGGACAAGATGAGCCACGCGTCGCCGGGGTATTATGACCTGATCCTCATGGACATCCAGATGCCGGTCATGAACGGCTACGACGCCACCCGCGCCATCCGGGCCCTGCCGGACCCGGCCCTGGCCAACATCCCCATCGTGGCCATGACCGCCAACGCCTTTGATGAGGACCGGCGGCTGGCCATGGAGGCGGGCATGAACGACCACGTGGCCAAGCCCATCAACGTGAACAAGCTGATCCAGGTGCTGGTGGCCCAGCTGGGGAAGAAGGAAGAGGATGCCGCCGGAGAGCCGGACGAGCCGGCGAGGGCCGGGCGGAAATAAGGACCGGCGCAATAAAAACAAAAAACAATAAGAAATTGCCGCATCGGAAACGATGCGGCAATTTCTTATTGTGCTGTGAAACGTTCAGGATATCGCCGGCGCGCGGCGGTCATTTTACTTCCTGCATGGATATGGCCCGGAGGAACTCGTCCTCGGGGACGGCCTTGGAGAAGTACCAGCCCTGGAGGAAGTGGCAGCCGATCTCCGACAGGAGCGTCTTGCTCTGCTCGTCCTCCACGCCCTCCGCCACGATGCTCAGCTCCAGCTCGTTCAGCATGGCGACGGTGTGCTCCAGCGAGATCTTTGCCCGCCGGTCCTTGAAGGAGTCCCAGATGATCTGCTTGTCGAGCTTGACGATCGTGAAGGGCAGGCGGTTGAGGTACTCAACGTTGGCGTTGCCGGAGCCGAAATCGTCCAGGGAGAGGGTGATGCCGTATTCCGTCAGCCTGTAGATGTTATCATAGACGACGGGGGAGGGGCCGATGGTGGCGGTCTCGGTGATCTCGATGTTGATCTGCTGGGGCCGCACGTCGTATTTCTCCAGAATGCTCTTGACCCGGCTGGCGAAATTGGCCTGCATGAGCTGGACGGGGCTGACGTTGACCTCTATGTATTTGATGACGGTATCGGACAGGTTGCAACTGTGGATGAACGCGCAGACCTTGTCCAGAATGACCTCGCCCATCTCCACGATCAGGCCGTTTTTCTCCGCCAGGGGGATGAATATCTCCGGCGATATCCAGCCCAGCTCCTCGTCGTGCAGCCGCACCAGGGCCTCCGCCGAGTTGTACCCCTGGGCCTGCACGGAGTAGATGGGCTGGTAGTAGACCAGCAGCTCGCGCTTATCCATCGCCAGCTTGGCGGATTTCTCGATGGCCTTCTCCTGCCGGACCTTGGTGAAGTCCAGCTCGCTGGCGTAGGTGATGCTGCCGCGCTTGACCTTCTTCGCGATGCCCATGGAGTAGTCCAGCGCGTCCACCAGCTCGTCATAGGACTGGGCGTCCCGGGGACACTCCAGCACGCAGATGGAGGCGGACATGGTGATCCGGGCGTTTTCCAGCATCGCCCAGGAATGGCGGAACCGCTCACGGACCTGCTCGGCGACGATGGGGAGCCGGGCCATGTACCGGCCGTCCACCACGAGACAGAACTGGTCCAGACCGAACCGGAAAAGCTGGCTGGGGGTCCTGAAGCCGCCCAGGTAAAGACCTACCTGGCGCAGAAGCTCGTCGCCGTTGTCCACGCCGCAGGACTTGTTGATGTACTTGAAGTTGTCCATGGCCACCATGATGACCCCGAAGCTGGAGTGGTCGGAGAACTTGCTGTTCAGAAACTCGCCCATGAACCGGCGGTTGAACTGGCCGGTGAGCATATCCGTGACGTGGCCCGCGTTCTGCTGGTAGTGGAACAGCGTCAGCGTCACCATGGCGCTCATGAGATTCAGCATGGGTATGTAGGCCAGGGCCTGGACAAAGCAGGAGGCGATGACGAAAAGCAGCGTGAACAGCAGCGGCCGCAGCCGCAGGAATGAGAAGGCTCTTTTCTCCCGGTACATGGCCAGGAACGCCACGCCGATCACGATCGCGTCCATGAAGTACAGGATGAAGGCACCGTAGGAGGAGTGGTAGGCGGTGTCGAAGGTGAAGACCCAGTGGAACTTCAGGTTGATGATGTTGAACAGCAAGGGCGCCGCGAAGCAGACTATGAAAAGCGGCCTCAGCACCTTGTCCCGGAACGCGTCCACATGGGCCAGGCACAGAAGATAGTAGGAGAAGGTGAGCGGACCCAGATGCAGGAGCGCCGTGTACAGAGACAGCACCGCGTTCAGCTCATTGTACCCGATGATGTCCACGTGCCGCGCCATAAACGTTGCCAGGATCTCCAGCGTGGTGATCAGCATGGAGACGATCAGTATCCACAAAAACACCCGGTGGCTGCGCATGGGCACCATCCGCTCGTCAAAGAAAAAGACCAGCATGATGGCGATGAGCATGACCGCCGCGAAATCAAATGACAAATTCCAGTTTGCCATGACGAATAATCACCCGGACCGTAAAAATGAGTCAAAATGAGTCAACAGAGGGAGTAATAAGTACTACTAACACATTTTACCTTATATGATTACAAATTCTACCACACATTTGGGCCGCTGTCAACACAATTTAAATTGTAAAATAAACCTCCCACCGCCGCCCGGCCAGGCGGCGGATGAACGGTCTGCGGTCGGACGGGTCATTTCTTCTGCGGATCGGCCAGGACCTCCTTGAAGGCGGTGGCCAGGCCGGCAAGGCCCTGGATCTCGGAGGGGATGATGATCTTGGTGGCCTGGCCGTTGGCGGCGGCCTGGAAGGCCTCCAGGGCCTTCAGCCGGACGATGGGCTCCGTGGGGGCGGCCTCGTTCAGCAGCTTCAGGCCCTCGGCGGTGGCCTGGTTCACGGCGATGATGGCCTGGGCCTTGCCCTGGGCCTCAAGGATGGCGGCCTCCTTCTTGGCCTCGGCCCGGAGCACGGCGGATTCCTTCTCGCCCTCGGCCTCCAGGATGGCGGC
>CANPXZ010000106.1 GCA_947587485.1 uncultured Oscillospiraceae bacterium
GAAGTGGAAGTCCTTGGTCTTGTCGCCCTCGCCGGTGACGGTCTTGGAAATCGTCAGGCTGCCGGTCTTAGGCTCCGGGGCGGGTTTATAATTGGTGAACTCCGCCTTTGCCGTTCCGTCAGCAGGGATCGTGCCAGTCGCGCCGGTGGAGCTGGTGGTGTACCCTTCGGCGGTGTAATCATCCTCGGTCACCGTGTAAGCGGCGCCCTCAGGCAGACCGGAGACGGTCACAGACTCGCCGTCCTTTAGGTCAAACTCCAGCTTCCCGCCGGTGATCGTCAGAGCTGTCGGCTGGCCATTTTTGGTGATCCGCACCTTGCTGGTGTCGAAAACAGCCGGGTCGAAGGTCACAGTGAAGTGGAAGTCCTTGTTCTTGTCGCCACCCTCGCCGGTGACGGTCTTGGAGACCGTCAGGCTGCCGGTCTTAGGCTCCGGGGCGGGCTTGTCGTTGACAAATGTGACGGTTGTTCCGCCGTCGGGGATGATCCCGGTTTCTCCACGAGAAGTAGTGGTATAGCCCTCGGCGGTATAATCGTCCTCTGTCACCGTGTAGGCAGTGCCCTCAGGCAGACCGGAGACGGTCACAGACTCGCCGTCCTTCAAGGGGAATTCCAGCTTTCCGCCGGTGATCGTCAAAGCCGTCGGTTCGCCATTCTTGGTGATCCGCACCTTGTTGGTGTCGAAATCAGCCGGGTCGAAGGTCACAGTGAAGTGGAAATCCTTGGTCTTGTCGCCGCCGTCGCCGGTGACGATCTTGGAAACGGTCAGGCTGCCGGTCTTGGGCTCCGGGGCAGGCTTATAATTGGTGAACTCCGCCTCTGCCGTGCCGTCAGCGGGGATGGTGCCGGACTCGCCAGTAGAAGTAGTGGTGTAGCCGTCCTGGTCGGCCTCCTGCTCCGTCACCGTGTAGGTGACGCCCGCGGGCAGGCCGGTGGCCGTGGCGCTTTCGCCGCTCCGCAAGGTGACCTGGGCGACGCCGTCCGTAAAGAGCATGTCTCCGTAAGGGCCATTAACGGTCTTGTCGCTCAGCTCCACCCGGAAGTGCCATTCCTTGGCGGGATCGCCGACACCGGTGACGATCTTGGAGATCGTCAGGCTGCCGGTCGGCTTGTCGTTGGTGAAGATCACATTGTCCGTCGCGTCGGCCTCGATGGTGCCTTGGCCGTCGTTCGCGGTGCCGTCAGATTCCTCAACGGTGGTGGTGTAGCCGTCCTGGTTGGCCTCCTGCTCCGTCACCGTGTAGGTGGTGTTTACGGGCAGGCCCTCGACATCCAGATACTCGCCGTCCTTCAGGGTAAAGCTCAGCGTGCCGTCGCCGCCGATCTTCAAAGCCGTCGGGTCGCCGTTCTTCGTGATGGTCACGCCGGTAAAATCAACAGTGGGCGGGACGAATGTAACGGTGAAGTGGAAATCCTTATTCTTGTCGCCGATGCCGGTGACGTGCTTCTCCACATGGAGGCTGCCGGTGGCTGTCTGATTGGTGAAGGTGGGCAGGTCAAATTCCGGAACGGGCGGTTCGTAGGTGATGCTCTTCAGCGTCAGCTTGCCGTCCTCCTCGCCAATGACCACAGTGATGGTGTACTCCGTCTCATCGTACTTGATGCCGGGTATGCTGCCAGGGAGCTCCCGCATGATGAAGGTGTAGGTCCCGGCCTCCGTGAAGGTCAAGGAGCCGAAATTAACCAGGCCATTTTCATCATTAGACACTTCGACCCGATCCTCCGGCACCACACTGAGCGGCATGGGCGTATCGCCGGACGGTAAGCCGTTGGACGAGTCGCCCTCGGTACTCTGGCCCTCGGTGGACTGGGTTTCGCCGCTGGGATCTACCCCATCCGGGTTCCGGCGCAGGATCCGGCTGCTCATAGGCGCGGAGACGTTCGGGCGCCCGCTGATGGGCTGGCTCTCGTTCTGATTCTGGTTCTCCGGCTCCGTGGATCCTTCTCCCGTGGTCTCCGGGACAGGCTCGGAGGGCGTGGGTTCCGTAGGCGTGGATTCCGTGGGCTCGGTGTCACCCGTGTTCTCGGTGGGATCCGTGGGATCGCCGGTCGTCTCCTCCGGGGCGGAAGGATCTGTGGGATCCGTGCCCGTGGCCTCCGGCGGGTCTTCCTGCGGGCCATTACTCACCGGCGGGAGTTCCCCATTGCTGGCGGGCGCCGCCGGGGTGGCGGGCTCAAAGCCCGTGCATCTCAGCTCGAACTGGAACTGACCCTTCACCAGATCGGCGCCAATCAGAATTTTCCGGGCCTGGAAGGGGACCTTGATTTCACGGGGGTTGTACTCATTGTTGAAGGTGAAGGCGATCGTCCCGTCCGTGGTCTCTGTCCCGTTGACCTTCAGGGTCACGTTCAGCTTGCCGGTGTAGACCCCCTCCGGGGTGTACTGCTCCGACACCTCCACCGTGACCGTATAAATATGGTAGTCGCTGGTGATGCCGGGGACCTTGCTGGGAATCTCGCTGACAGTATAGGTGTAGGTGCCGGGCATCTCAAATTTCAGATCCTGGAAGATGTCCACCGTGTCGCCCGTGGAGGTCACATCGATCTGCTTGGCGGTGGTGAACGGGTCGCCCGCCGGGTTCCCCGGTGCGGGAGCCACCAGGAAGGAGAACACCTGGTCCGTCCAATTAAAGCCGGCGCCGGAAACGGTCTTTTTCAGCTTCAGCGTTACCTGCGCAGGTTCGGGCTTCTTCTTGGTGTTGGTGAAGGTCACCTTCACCGGCGTTTCGTCCCCAGGCGTGACGGTGCCGGAAACGGTTCTATCATCGTTGGGGTTGGGGTCGGTATCGCTGTCCGTCACCAAGTACCCAGTGCCTGGTTTCTTTTCCTCCACCTTGTAGGTGTAGCCGGTCTCCAGCGGCAGGTCCTCGACCTTCATGGTCTGGCCGCCCTTGAGCTGGAATTTCCAGGATCCATCCGTCTCGGCCACAATGTCGTTATCCGTCTTGTCGCCTCCGGTGTAAACGTTCGGCAGCAGGCGGCCCGTGATGGTAGCCGTGGGATCGTTCACGTCGGTGATGGTGTAGTTCAGCACCTCGGGCAGAGGAATGTCGCTTCCGCCGGCCTGGGTCAGGGTCAACGTGAAGTCGAATTTTGTCGCCTTGTCCTCGTCCGTCAGCTTGGTGCCCTCCTGGGCCTTCAGCTCCTTGGTGATGGAGAGGGTGCCCGTCTCGAAGGTGTTGATATAGTGGACCTGTTCCTCGAACCAGCCGGTGTTGCCGAAGACGGAATAGACGCCGGTATAGTTGGCGTTGTGCTCGGCGGGGAAGTCGGTTTTCTCATTCTTCACGCCGAAGTGGACCGTGGGGCTGACGCCGTAGCGGGCCATATTCCGCAGGTAGGTGGACGCCTCGCCGTTGTAGTGGGGGTCGATGAGCTTCCCTTCCTTATACATGTAGTGGAGGATGGAATCGCCCTGCACCAGGTCACAGTAGCCTTCCTTCAGATCATCCTTAGAAGCTGCCGTCTGACAGTTGGGGTTGTCCGAAACCGTATGCGCCTCACCCGTGTTCGTGTACGTCGACCCATCCCAGATCTGCATGCTGGCTTCCTTCTCAGCAGTTGCACCTGTCGGCTGGTGGTGGTTGCCGGACGTGCCCGCTTCCATGGTGGCGTAGTACTCCCACATGACGGCGTTGGTATGGGCGAAGGGCTCCTCCCGCACTGTTACGCCGGGATTCGTGTTCGTTGCACCGTTCTCGTCTACCGCCCAGGTGAGATTGTTCTCGGTCCGACTTCCCGAATAGGTTCCATATTTCTCGCCGTAGGTCGCACCATTCTGCGTGTAGATCGGGATCTCCTGGATGCCGGGACGGTAGATACTGTCGGAGCCCCGCTGCTGCACATGGCCGATCTCCTTCAAGGTATAGCCCATTTTCAGCTGGGCGTCGGTCAGCTTCTCCGTGAAGCGGTAGGAAACCCGGTTTTGCAGGCCCGTCAGCAGCAGACCCTCGCCGTGTTTCAGGGTAAATTCGGCGGTGTTCTTAGCGATTTCGTCAGCGGACAGGCTGCCGAACAAATCCGGCCGGTCGACGCTGGGAACCACCTGATCGTACAGGTCGCCCGGCTGCATCGGGCCAGAATTTCCGCCGGGGCCGCCATCATCCTTATTGGCGTTGTAGCCAAAGTTCAGATCCACGATCATGTAGGCGCTGCGGGTCTTATAGGGAGAGGTGAAATTCGTCTCGCTGGTCTCGCCGCTGGGCTTGCGGATCAGGAAGGTGTGGTAGGTCAGAGTCTTATGATTCTCTGAATCATGCTTGCTCTGGTCGTGCTGCCAAGTGACGTCGCTCAGCGCGTTCCCGCTCTCGGCCTTCTGTACCTCGCTCACGGGGATCAGCTCCGCGTCCATGGCCCAGTAGGTCCGGGTGCCGGCGGGGCGGTCTTTACTCTCCTCGCGGAAGCTGTTCCGGTTTTCCGCGCCGGGCTCGCTGGAAGAAGGCTCCCGTGTGCCGGGGGTAAAATAGGTAGTGGTGCCGTTCTTGTCCAGGCCGGAGGTGAGTTTATCCGCCCCGTCATAGTCCCCGGATTGATACAGGCGGCGGACGTGCTGGGCGTCGGTCCCTTCCGTGCCGTTGGAGGGCAGGTAGAGATAGTAGAGGGAATTTTCCGACGTGTTGCACGGTTCTTCCGTTGGATTGCCGTCGTCGTCGGCGTAGACCAGTTTCCCATCCGCGTCCTTTACCACCATGCGGGCGGTTTTGGTCGATCCACCGTCAACCAGGTCGAACAGGGCGCGGTTGTTGCTGCTGTCCATCACCAGATCGCTGTTGTCCGTGAGCACGTCGATATAGGCCAGGCGGCGCTCCCAAGTTTTGCTGTACTCGTTGTACTCGGTGCGCACGGCGGTGCGCTTCCCGGTGACGCCCTGGACGAAGATCTGGTAGTTGAACTCCTTGTTCAGCTGGTCTTCTGTGAGGGTATAGTCCGCGGGAGGAACCAACATCTTGGTGACATGGAGCATCTGGTTGGCGATCTCCAGACGGCCGTTGTTGCCCAGGTAGTTGTTGATAATAACATCGTCGTCGGTGCCGGAATTGTCGGACACCGTGGGCAGATAGTAGGTGTTGGAGGTCTTGGTGACGTTGTTGTTGTAATACCCGTCGCTGTAATCAGTGCCCTTGTATTGGACATTGTTGGACATATCGCCGGAGCGGATGCCGCCGGGCCGGGCTGCCACGGAGAAGCTGAAATACTTCTCAAACTCTTCTTTGCTCGGCGTATCGCCGCTCCCTGCCGCCGCTTTCAGCGCCGCCACGACCAGAGGATCCTTCTGCATTTTCTGCCAGTATTCGACCTGCTCCTTCAGGACGCCTTCATCCTCGATGCCGCAGGTGGTTTGCAGGTACGTCTGCAATTCACTCGTGTTGGTAGTCGTCAGCTTCTCATAGGTCGGCTCGCCACGGGTCAGGTCGCCGGTGTCGGTCTTGGACAGATACTCGAACTCCAGGTTCAGATGGTTTTGGGCGTCGGTCCAGCAGAGCATATCGCCGTTGTCGATCTCACTGGAGGCAAAGCCGGAGCCAAACTCGCTGCCCTTCCGGGCCAGGGCGTACTGCACCATGTGGCC
This sequence comes from uncultured Oscillospiraceae bacterium, assembly GCA_947587485.1. Lineage (GTDB taxonomy): Bacteria > Bacillota > Clostridia > Oscillospirales > Oscillospiraceae > CAJOIG01. Next base: position 5,569 of record CANPXZ010000106.1, read on the forward strand.
GCCCTGGGTGCCGGGGACTGGTTCACCCATGTTGTCCTCGCCGACAGAACCCTTATAGGGCACATAGAACTCCACCAGCAGGAAGAAATAATCGTCGGAGCTGAAGGAGACAGACTCGTCGGTATAACCGCCCTCCGCTTTGGAGGTCACATGCCGCAGCATATCCTCCTGGAGGAAGACGATGCCGTCCTTCACATACTCATATTTAATTCCGCTGCTGTCGGTGATGGTTCCTTTTCCCTCAGTCTGCGCCGCAGCATATGCGGTCTCGAACGCCTTCTGATCTTTATAGGTGCCCATGTACTGGCCGCCGGTCCAGCTGGCGCCGCCGGTCTCGCTGTTCTCCCAGGTGGAGCTGCCGTTGCCCTCTTTATGAGCGCCAAACCCTGTTCCGTCCACGGGAGACAGGCCGCTCCCCGACGCCCGGTAGGCGTGGGCAAACAGGGGCAGAGGCTTCTGGAAGACATAGTACCGGTTATCGGAGCCGGGAGAGAAGGTCACGGTGGGGTCGCCCCGGGTACGGGAAATGGAATCGGTAGCGTACTCGTCGTACCGGGTCTCGGAATAGTAGTTGGAGATGAACCAGACGTAGTCCTGGCCCGCAACTGTGTGAGAACTGATGTACTCGGGAGAGATGGCGTTGAAGTCCACGCCGGTCTGATTGCCCGCATCGTCCCGAAGAATCAGGTCCTCCTCCAGGCCCACGGCATAGAACAGCCGGAAGGGGGTGGACTGGTAGCAGAAGTTTTTGTACATCGCCTCGTCGACGGTCTCTTTAACCTTTTCCCCGTCCTTTTCAACGGTGATATCAGAGCCCTGCGGGTGGTCGGAACCCAGGTTGGTCTCATAGGACAGCACGCCGTCCCGGCCCAGGGTGATGGTGGCCAGCTCCGTGGGGATGGCCGCCGCCGGGATGTTCACATACAGGGAACGGTCGTAGCCGGAGTTGGGGGCGATGGCGCCGTCGGTGTCCACAAAGTCGCCGGTGTCCTCCACCCAAACCCGGATATCGGAGAGGCGGTACACGCCGGGGGTAGAGGCGTAAATTTTGTTGTCCTGCGGGTACTGGCCATTGCCAAGATCTTTACACGCATCCTCCCACGCTTTCTGGATATCGTCCGGCACGTCGCCGTAGATGGGGTTCCGGCGGAGCTTGTTGCGGCTCGCCGGGTCGCCGGCGAACCGGTAGATGGTATAGACTGTGTTCTTGGCCTGGGCGGTCAGCTCGCCGGGGTTTTCCGCTTCCTGCACGATGGGGACGTACTCCATCAGGGCCTGGTTATTCAGGCGGAACACATAGCCCTTGCTCCAGGCGTCTTCTGTGCTGGTGCAGCCGTCCGGAAGCGCATTCGCGCCCGCTACCCGTTCGTCGCCCGAATACCAACCCATGGGGAAGGGGGTGACGCCCTGCTCTAGTTTTACGCCATCAACCGTTTCCCCATTGTGGTTCGCCATCCAGGCGTCGTTCCACTTATAGTCGTACACGCCGGTGCGGACCAGGCCGTGCATCTCGCCGAAGAGCAGCAGGGCCATGTCGTAAGTATCGCCGGTTGGCGCGACGTGGGTGGCGGCGGTGATGGACTGGTTTTTGATCTCCATGTACTCGCCGATGGGGTCCTGGTAGGTGATGGAGTCGCCCACGCCGGCGTCGTTGTCGCCGGAGACGGGGACGAAGACCTTGCCAAGGATCAAACCGAGGATTTCCTCGAAGGTTTCGCCCATGTCCTCAGAGGTCACGTCGAAGAAGTCGTCGTTATAGACGATATTGTCTTTTACGTCCTGATCGTCGACCAGGATCGTATGCTTTAATTCTTTTCCATCCTTTGTTTCAATTGTGCTTTCATAGTCGGCACTGCCGCCCGGATTTTCGCTGATCGGGGCGATCGTTACGCCGATTTCGCCACTGAATACCGAAGATTGTACCGTCGCGACAGACTTTTGCCCGTTATACCAAGTATCCCATGCCTGCTTGAGACTGGTATACCCATTTCCACTTGATGGATCCCCATCCCCATCTATAAAGAGCTTTTTATTTGTCACTCTGGTCGCAAGGGCATCATAAAAGCCCACATAATTTTTTCTCAGGAACGCATCCAGGTCTTCTGCTTTGCAAACATTCTGATACCAGTTCTCGATCTCATTGATGTTGTGTCCCGACGGATCCAGCGAGGGGAACAGGCGCATCCTGCCCCACAGGGGCACATGGTTTGTGTCCACGTTCATGGTGTAGGTGGAGAGCTGGATCCGGCTGTCCTCCGTCGCGCCGTCGGCGACCCAGCCGTTGTTGTAGTGCTCCTTCACCACATAGTTCATGTAGCCAGCGGTGAGCAACACTTCCATCACCGTGCCGGAGGTGCCCATGATGGTGTTGTCGCTGCTGTACAGCACGCCCGGGCGGTCCCACACAGGCTGGCTAGTCAGAGTGCCGTCCTTATAGTAGTCCGCGCCGAGGTTATAGATGCCGTGGACGCCGTCCCATTTATCTCCAAGGGTGTCCTTCCCGGGCAGAAAGACCTTGTACCACTCGTCGCCCTTCTGCTGAACCTCCACTTCGCCATCTGGTTTTATACACCCGCCCAGGCGGTGGGAACGGTCCGCACTGGCGATGGAGTTCTTAAGTTGCTCTTCCTCCAGCCCTCCTGGAAAATTATTAAAGTTCCAACT
>CANPXZ010000107.1 GCA_947587485.1 uncultured Oscillospiraceae bacterium
AGGATGTCCGCCGGGCGGCGGCTCCGCTCCCGGCCCCGGACATAGGGCACGATGCAGTAGGAGCAGAAGTTGTCGCACCCGTTCATGATGGAAAGCCACGCCTTCACGGCCCCGTCCCGCTGCCGGGGAAGGCCCTCGGCCACCACGCCCTCGGAGGGCTCCGCCGCGATGAGCCGGCTCCTGCCGCCCCGGCGGCCCCGGCGCTCCATGGTATCCAGAAGCAGCTCCGGGAACTGCCACAGCTCGTGGGGCCCGAAGACCAGGTCCACCACCCGGTAGGAGTTTTTGATCTTCTCCCGCATGACGGGCTGCTGGGTCATGCACCCGCCCACGCACACGATCAGGTCCGGGTTTTTGGCCTTTTTGTGGGCCAGCGCGCCCACGTTGCCCAGGACCCTCTTTTCCGCGTGCTCCCGCACGGCGCAGGTGTTCACGGCGATGAGATCGGCTTTGTCCTCGTCCGTGGTGAGCTCATAGCCGCATTGGCAGAGCCAGCCCCGCAGTATCTCGCTGTCGGACTCGTTTTGCTGGCAGCCGTAGGTGTCCACCAGGGCGTAATGGGTCCGGTGGGCGATGCGGCTTTTGACCTTTTCGCAATATTCCTGCTGCTGGATGCGTTCCTGGGTGGTGATCTCCCGGCGTTGGTACATAACTGGTCTCTCCCTCCGTCACGGCTTGCGCCGTGCCACCTCCCTCATCAGAGGGAGGCATATTCTTGACTGCGCCCCAGCATCCGGCCCCCTCTGACGAGGGGGCTGTCAGCGAAGCTGACTGGGGGAGAGAAAACCAATCGCTTGGCATATCTCTTTTAAGCACTTTATATTAACATTTTTCTGTGCTATAATCAATGAAAAGTATCATGGACACAAAGGAGAACGTCATGGCAGTCATCAACATCCTCTCCCCCCATGTGGCGGACATGATCGCCGCCGGCGAGGTGGTGGAGCGGCCGGGCAGCGTGGTGAAGGAGCTTCTGGAAAACGCCATCGACGCCGGGGCCCATAACATCACCCTGGAGCTGAAGGGCGGCGGGGCCACCTACATCCGGGTCACCGACGACGGCTGCGGCATGGCCCCGGACGACGCGGGCAACTGCTTTCTGCGCCACGCCACCTCAAAGCTCCGGGACGAGCACGGCCTGGAGGCCATCGAGACCATGGGCTTCCGGGGCGAGGCCCTGGCGGCCATCTCCGCCGTGAGCCGCGTCGAGCTTCTCACCCGCCGGTCCGGGGACGAGGCGGGCACCTACGTGTCCGTGTCCGGGGGCGACATCCAGGACATGCGCCCGGCGGGCTGTCCCAAGGGGACCACCTTCACCGTCCGGGACATCTTCTTCAACACCCCCGCCCGGCTCAAGTTCATGAAGTCCGACCGGGCCGAGGGGGCCTGGTGCCTGCAACAGGCCGCCCGGGTGGCCCTGGGCCGGCCGGACATCTCCATCCGCTGCGTCAAGGACGGCAAGGAGGAATTTTTCACCCCTGGGGACGGCCGGGCCGAGTCCGCCGTCTACGCCCTGCTGGGCCGGCCCGTGGCCCTTTCCATGCTGCCGGTGTCCGGGGAGAACGAGGGCGTCGCCGTCACGGGCTTCGTCAGCTCCCCCGCCGCCGGACGGGGCAGCCGGGCCATGCAGTTTTTCTTCGTCAACGGCCGGGTCATCCGCTCCCAGAGCCTCCAGGCCGCCGTGGAGCAGGCATACAAAAACACCCTCATGGTGGGCAAATTCCCCGCCTGCGTGCTATACGTCACCCTGAGCGCGGGGGCCGTGGACGTGAACGTGCACCCCACGAAAAACGAGGTCAAATTTTCCTCGGAAAAGCGGGTATTCGACGCGGTGTACTACGCCGCCCTGAACGCTGTCCAGGGGGAAAGGCCCACCTTGCAGATGGACCTTTCCCGGAGCACGGAGAAAAAGCTGGCCCCCCAGACCTATGGCCGGAGAGCCGATGAGGACGCCCCGGTCCAGACCGCCATGGAGCTGCACAGCCCCCGGGTATCCTACAGCGCGCCCGCCGTCCCCCGGACGGCCCCCCGGGCGGGGGTGTCCCCCATCCCCCACCGGCAGCCGGTCCAGCCCGTCCGGCCCAGACCTGCCGCGCCGGCCCGGCCATCCGCGCCGGAAACGCCCGTACCGCGCCCGACGCCTGCTCAGGCGGAAAAGCCCGCCCCGGTCAAAAGCGAACCGGCCCCGGAGCCGGCGGCACCGCTCCGACTGGCGGGAGAGCTGCTGCGCACCTACATCCTGGCGGAGCAGGGGGACAAGGTGCTGATCATCGACAAGCACGCCGCCCACGAGCGGATGATCTTCGACAAGCTGAAAGCCCGGGGCCGCGAGATCATGAGCCAGACCCTTCTCCAGCCCCAGACCTGGCGGCCGGGCCCGGAGGGCATGGAGCTGCTCTCGGCCAACGGGGAGCTTTTGAGCGAGCTGGGCTTCGAGCTGGAGCCCTACGGGGAGGACGACGTGATCGTCCGGGCGGTGCCGGAGGACCTGGACCCGGGCCAGACCGCGGCCGCGCTGGAGGAGATCTTCGAAAAGCTCAAAAACGGCAGCCGGGACCTGGCGCGGGACAGCGTATTGCAGACCGTGGCCTGCAAGGCGGCCATCAAGGCCGGGTGGGACACGGACCCGGCGGAGCTGCTGGCCCTGGCGGAAAAGGTGGCCTCCGGCCAGATACGCTACTGTCCCCACGGCCGGCCGGTTTCCGTGACGCTGACCAAGAAAGAGCTTGACCGGCAGTTTGGAAGAACAACGTGACCATGTATGACATTCTCGTGATCACCGGCCCCACCGCCACGGGCAAGACCGCCCTGGGGGTGGAGCTGGCAAAGCTTTTGGACGGCGAGGTGGTCTCCGCCGACTCCATGCAGATCTATCGGGGCATGGACGTGGGCACCGCCAAGCCCACCGCCGACGAGATGGGCGGCGTGCCCCACCACATGCTGGACGCGGCGGACCCCCGGGAGAGCTTCTCCGCCGCCAAATACGCCCAAATGGCCGGCGCATGCGTGGACGATATCCGCGCCCGGGGCAAGGTACCCGTGGTTGTGGGCGGCACGGGCCTTTACATCGACGGGCTGGTCCGGGGCACGGACTACGCCGCCGCCCCCTCGGACCCGGCCCTGCGCCGGACCATTGAGGCGCAATACGACGCCCTGGGCGGGGATGCCTTCCGGGACAAGCTCTCTAACCTGGACCCGGACCGGGCGGCGCTTTTGCACCCCCGGGACAAAAAGCGCCTGGTCCGGGCCTGGGAGGTCTACGCCCTCACGGGAAAGACCATCACCTGGCACGACGAACAGTCGAAGCTGGCCAAGCCCCGGTACAGGGCGTACACCGTCGCCCTGGACTTCGCGGACCGCGGGATGCTCTATGACCGGATCGACCGGCGGGCCCGGGCCATGTTCGGCGCGGGCCTTGTGGACGAGGTCCGGCGCCTGCTGGACGCGGGCGTGGGGCCGGAGACCACCGCCATGCAGGCCATCGGCTACAAGGAGGTGGCCGCGTATCTTGCCGGGACATGCACGCTCGAGGAGGCCGTCGACGCGGTATGCCGGGCCTCCCGCCGGTACGCCAAGCGGCAGCTCACATGGCTTCGGAGCCGCCCGGATATCCGCTGGGTCCGCTGGGAGCGGGAGCCGGACCGGCAGGCCCTTCTCGCCGCCGCGAAGGACATTGCGGAGAATTTCGTTTCGACCTCCTGACTCGACCGTTTTCGGCAGCATTTTCCCCGCAAACCGCCGTAAAATAGGCGCTGTACAAGCGATTTTGTACAAAATCACTATTTTACGGGGCGGCAGTCTGTGATACAATTATTATCTCAAATTTTGCTCTGCCGGCCCGGAAGGGACGGAAAAACAGATGCAGAAAACACAGAATCTTCAGGACACATTCTTGAACCAGGCGCGCCGGGAGCGGATCATGGTGACCGTGTTCCTCGTCAACGGCTTCCAGCTGCGGGGCACCGTCCGGGGCTTCGACTCCTTCGTGGTGTTCGTGGACTCGGAGGGCAGGCAGCAGATGATCTACAAGCACGCCATCTCCACCATCGCCCCGGCCCGGAACCTGTCGCTGACGGAGGAACCAGTCTGACTTGAAAAAAACCGACGCCCTCATCAGGATCACCTCGCTGCTGGTGTTCATCGCCCTGGCGGCCTATCTCATGGTGTACATCGTCAGCCGCGCCTCCAACTCGGTGCAGACGGCTTTGACGGTGACGGCCACCATGAGCGATTCCGCGCCCATGAGCGGCCTTGTGATCCGAAATGAGCTCGTGATCCGAAGCAACGAGCCGTACATATCCGTCACCGCCGCCGACGGCAGCAAGGTCGCCGCCGGAGAGACGGTGGCGGTGGCGTACAGTTCCGAGGAGGCCCTGGAGCGGGCCACGCGGCTGCATGTGCTCACCCGGGAGATCGACGACGTGACCCTGGCGCTGAAGCGCTCCGGCACGGGCCTGGCCTCCGGAAGCCGTGAGGAGTCGGTGTACAGCGCCATCACGGGTCTGTCGTCCTGCATCCGGGGCGGGGACCTGTCGGAGCTGGACTCCCGCAGCAGCACCCTGGCCGGTATCCTCTTCCCCTCCGATTCCGGGGACACGGCCACCGACGAATATCTGGACCAGCTCAAAAAGGAATACGAGGAACTGCGCCGGACCAGCGCCGGGGACACCAAGGACATCACCGTGGGCGAGAGCGGCACCTTCTCCAACCTGGTGGACGGCTACGAGGGCGTGGACCCGGATTACGTCATGGACCTGACCCCCACCCAGCTGCGGGAGCTGATCTCCGCCGACCGGGTGGTGGACGATGCCTCCATCGGCAAGCTCATCACCTCCTACGACTGGTACTACGTGGGCATCATCCCCTGGGAGGACGGCATGAACCTGATGGAGGGCTCCTGGGTCAAGCTCAGCTTCGGCCGGTACTACAGCGGCGAGCTGGACGCCCAGATCGAGTGGGTCGGCCGGGCGGAGCACGACCAGCAGGTGGTGCTGTTCCGCATCGAGCGGGGCCAGGCGGACATGCTGGCGGTCCGGGCCGTGTCGGCGGAGCTGGTGTATGAGGAATACACGGGCCTGCGGGTGCCCCTGCGTGGCCTTTACCGCTATTACGCCGGGTACATGTCCGACGAGGACGGCTCGGCCCTGTCCGAGGGCGAGAGCGTGGATCTGATGCTGGGCGCGGCGAAATACCGGGCGTTCGTCTCTGAGATCGGCTCTCCCTCCCGGTACGGCGATCTGCCCCTGGGGGTAGAATCCGGAAGCGAGGAGGACACCCGTCCCTCCCGCCGGCTGGTGGTGTTCTGCTGGCCCTGGACGGAGGCGGAGGGCACGCCGGACTCCTCCGCCGGCGGCGGCACCGTGGTCGGCTCCGACGGGGTGGCCCGCCCCACCGCCAATTTCTACGACTACCGCACCATCATCAGCGGCCGGGAGGAGCTGGACGACGCCGATCCGGACAAGTGGAATATCCCGGACAGGCTGTGCGTGTTCACCATGACCGGCCTGCAGGCCGAGCGGAAGCTGGTGGACCTGGTCTACGCCGGAGAGGAATACTGCCTGCTGTCCTCCAGCGGCAACGACGCCCTCCGGGAAGGCAACGAGGTCATCGTGAAGGCCTCCAATCTCTACAACGGCAGAGTGTTTTCGTGAGGTATCCCCTATGACGGAAATGACATTGGAACAGCGCCTCGACGCTGTGCGCCAGACCATCGCCCAAGCGGCGGAGGGCCGGCATATCACCCTGGTGGGGGCGGCCAAGACCAAGCCCGCCGAGATGGTGGCCCGGGCCGTCCGGGCCGGGCTGGAGGCGGTGGGCGAGAACTATGTCCAGGAGTTCCGGGACAAGAGCGCCGCAGGAGCCTACGAGGGCGCCCAGGTACATATCATCGGCCATTTGCAGCAGAACAAGGTCAAATACGTGGCCGGGAAGGTGGACCTGATCCAGTCTGTGGACTCCCTGCCCCTGCTGGAGGCCATCGCCCGGCGGGCGGCCTCGCTGGAGGCGGTGCAGGACGTGCTCATCGAGGTGAACATCGGCCGGGAGCCGGGCAAGTCCGGGTGTCTGCCGGAGGCGCTGGACGAGCTGCTGGCCGGGGCGGCCGGACTGGACGGCGTTCGCATCCGGGGCCTGATGGCCATCCCCCCGGCAGAATGTTCCAGAGCCTATTTTGGGCCGATGTACAACCTTTTTGTTGACAATGGACGGAAAAAATACGATAATGTCTCTATGGATTTCCTGTCCATGGGCATGTCGGACGACTTTGCGGACGCCATCCGGCAGGGCGCAAATATGGTCCGCGTCGGTTCCCTGATCTTTGGTCCGCGCAATTATATATGAAGCAGGAGGCTCACCATGGGTTTTTTGGACGAACTGAAAAAACTGACCAAGCCCTATGACGAAGACGAGGATTTCTTCGGCGACGGAGCGGCGGCGGATGACGGCGACCCCACCATCATCGTGCCCAAGGTCGAACGCCAGGAGCGGCGCAACCCCTTTGAGGACAGCGATGAGGTGGAGGCTCCCGTCTTTGAGGAGCGTGCCGCAGCCAAGAAGGACAACAAGGTCGTGAATATCCACACCACCACCGCCGTACAGGTGGTGCTGTCGAAGCCGGAGCGCTTCGAGCAGGCCGCCGAGATCGCGGACCATCTGCGGGAAAAGCGCACCGTGGTGATGAATCTGGAGACCACCAACAAGGACGTGGCCCGCCGCCTGGTGGACTTCCTGTCCGGCGTGGCCTATGCCAACGACGGCAAGATCAAAAAGGTCGCCATCAACACCTACATCATCACCCCCTTCAACGTGGACATCATGGGCGACCTGATCGACGAGCTGGAAAACAACGGCGTCTATATCTGACTTTAGCGATACTGCCCCAGAAACAAGAGAAGAGAAAGGAAAGGGTCTAAAGATATGATCACAGCACAGGACATCCAGGAAAAAGCATTTGAACGGGCCGGAAAGGGCTATAATATGGAGCAGGTGGACGAGTTTTTGGACGAACTGGCCGCCGACTTCAACACCATGAACAAGGAAAACGCCGCCCTGAAGGGCAAGCTGAAGGTCCTGGTCCAGAAGGTGGACGAGTACCGCCAGACGGAGGACTCCATGCGTCTGGCCCTACTCTCCGCCCAGAAGCTCAGCTCCCAGATCGAGGCGGAGGCCCGCTCCAAGGCCGACGCCCTGGTGGCCGACGCCCAGAAGACCGCCGACGACCTCACCCGCGCCGCCACCGAGGGCATCGCCAACGAGGAGGCCAAGCTGGACGAGGCCAAGAAGGCCACCACCCGGTTCTTTGACCATATGCGCGCCGTCTGCCAGAAGCAGATCGAGTTTTACGACAAGCTGAGCCAGATGCAGCTGGTCGGCGGCGAGGCCCCCGCTCAGGAGGCCGAGCCGGAGAGCGAGCCCGAGCCGGAGCCCGCCCCCGCGCCCATGCCGGAGCCTGAACCGGAGCCGGAACCCGCCCCCGCGCCGGCCGATCCCGAGCCGATCCTCCCCCTGGAGGAAGAGGAAAACCCGGAGCAGGAGGAGCCCACCCGCCTCTATCCCGCCGGCGGAGCCGGTCAGCGGCGGAAGAAAAAGCGCAGCTTTGACGACTTCAGCTTCGACGACGACATCTGATCTTTGAGACCCTTCAGGGCGGAGTTACAAAGCTCCGCCCTTGCAAACTATCAAAGAGGGAAAAGCGAGCGACGACGACAACCCCATCGGGGCCCCCGCGCGGCACGCCTGTCGCGTGGGGAGAGGAGACGCCGCCCTTGCAAACTATATTTAGCCTTGGAGAGTAACACACATGCCCACCGATTACAACGCTACCGTCAACCTTCCGAAAACCGATTTCCCCATGCGGGCCGCCCTTCCCAAGCGGGAGCCGGACATGCTCCAAAGCTGGGAGGAGATGGACCTGTATCACGAGATGCTCAAGCGGAACGAGGGCAAGCCCCGGTTCATCCTGCACGACGGCCCTCCCTTTTCCAACGGCAACCTGCACATGGGCACCGCCCTCAACAAGTGCCTGAAGGATTTCATCAACCGCTACAAGTCCATGGCCGGCTTCCAGGTGCCCTACACCCCCGGCTGGGACAACCACGGCATGCCCAT
>CANPXZ010000108.1 GCA_947587485.1 uncultured Oscillospiraceae bacterium
GCCACGATCTGGTACTGGGCCACGTTCACCATGGCGTAGCTCTTCACCAGGTTGGTGGCGTCCATGAGGGGGATGAAATAGGTGGGCTGGCCGGAGATGTTGAGAAGCAGGGGGAACGTGGCGGTATAGCCCAGGTCCTGGACCACGCCCATGGCGGAGGCCCTGGCCGCAGCCTCGGTGGCGCCGGGGGCCACATAGTACTTGGTCTCCTTGGTGCGCATGTTGCACAGCAGAAAGCCCAGGTTGGACTGGTCCGCGTTAGCGCTGGTGACGCCGGTGTAGACGTACACATCGTCGTTCATGGCGATGTAGTTGTATCCGTCCGTGGTCATGGTCACGTCCCGCTGGCCCAGGATGGAGTTGATGAAGCCCCGGACCAGGGTGCCGTGGTAGTCGTACTGCTCCATGATGAGGGCGGGGGTGTACAGGGTGTCCACCCAGGAGGGGACCTGCTCATAGTACTGGCTCTCGCCGGTGACCGCGTCCAGCAGCACCGCCCCCTGGATGTCCCGGCCGCCGAACAGGCCGATGGTCTTCACCAGCCGGGGCGCGATCCACCAGGGGTGGCCGTCCTCGTCGATCTCGAACTCCGGCGTGGAGAACATCATGGTGGGGTACTGGAACCGCAGGTGGCGCATCACGTTCCGGTTCAAGGGCTCGGAGAAGGCGTACTTCATCCCCTCGCTGAGCCGGACCACCTGGGCCTGCTGGGTCACCATGTCCACCACCACGTAGGCCGGCAGACCCCCGGAACGGTTGGTGAACCACTTGAACAGGTCCGCGTAGTCGATGGGGGCCACCCGCACGGGCCGGCCCTGGTAATTGATCTGGGTGGAGTCGTTGGAGTACTCGAACTGGCTGACCATGTCGCTGAGGGTGCCCATCTGCCGGTCCCCCAGGTAGTTGGCGCTGGTCCTGTCCAGGGTGGGGATCTCGCTGAAGGAGATCTGGGCCACGTCCCGGGCAAAGTCCCCGGTCTGCACGTCCAGCAGCTCCCGGTAGGCGCTGGCCCGGAACATGGGCAGGGAGATGATCTTGCCCGCCAGGGCCGTCAGCAGCACCACCGCCAGCATGATCCCCACCGGCAGGCACTTATGGCGCACGAAGCTCAGAAGGTCCCGCACCCACTGCTGGGGCGTGCGGGCCTCCCGGCCCTCAGCCCGGACCGTGGTCAGCAGCGCGCAGATGATATACACCGCGCACAGGAAGATCAAAAACGAGTAGAACTCCCCGTCCTGGAAGTTGATGGCCGGCAGGGACAGGTAAAAATAGATGAACCCCGCCAGGGCCGTGACGGCCAGACAGAACAGGACCCGGCCGATCCTGCCCTCCGGCAGATGCAGCTTCCGCTTTTTATTGTCCATGGTGCTCTCCTTTTAGTATAGCTGATGGGTCTATCTTACCACGAACCGCCGCCCGTTACAACAAAAAACGGGGCCCCGGCTGTCCGGAAGCCCCGTTTTCTGTTCTCTTATTTTCCGGCGGCGTTGGCCTCGTCGGCGAATTCCTTCAGGGCCCGGGCCGGGTCCTGGCCCCGGCCCACCCGCTGGAGCATGTTCCACCAGGCGGTGCGGGCCTCGGCCCAGCCGGGAGTCACCTGGTAATAGTCCCCCAGATACTGCTGGAACACGCCGTACTCGATCATCAGCTGGTCGTTGTCATAGATGCCCGGCAGGTCCCGGACCGGCCAGTAGGTGGATGCCTGTACCGCCCGGGCGTATTGGCCGTCCTCCCCGGTCATATAGCGGATGAAGGTCTTGGCGGCCTCGGTCCGGGCCGGGTCCCCGCTGTCAAAGACGCCGAAGCCCCAGATGCCGCCCTGGAGGTTCACGTCCCCGTCGTCGGTGGGGAAGGCCATGGGGAAGATGTCGAAGTCCATGTCCGGATCGTTGACGGCCTGCCTGACCTCCATGAACACGTTCCAGCAGAAGGCCATGGCCAGCTTGCCCTGGCAGAACTGCTCGATCTCCTCCGTGCCCACGATGTCGGGGTCGAAGCGGATGCCGTCCATCCCGGCCAGCAGCTCCAGGGCCTTGACGTTCTCCGGGCTGTCGGCGGTATAGCGGGTGTGCTCCGGGTCGGTGAAGGTGCCGCTGTAAAGATTGTTCACCAGGGCTCTTGTGCCCTGGTCGCCGCCCTGGCCTCCGCAGTAGACCGCCGCCACATCCTTCACGCCGTAATCATACAGGGCCTTCACGGCGGCGATGAAATCGTCGGTGGACCAGGTGTGGGTCTGCTCGTCGATGTACCGCCAGGCCCCGGCGGCCTCGAACAGGTCCCGGTTCACGGCCATGCAGTGGGTGGTCATGCACAGCGGATAGACGTAGTAATTCCCCGCGCTGTCATGGCAGGCCTCCCGGACCGAGTCGTAGACCGCGTCGGCGGAGGCGTCCTCCCACAGGTCGTTCAGCGGGACCATCATGCCCCGTGCGCCCCAGTTGGCCACCAGCCGCTCCGGCCCCTCCAGCACCAGGTCCGGCAGTCCGCCGTTCCCGGCGGCCTCCTCTATGACGGCGTCCCCGTCCTCATAGGTCAGCGCCTTCACGGACACCTGGATGTTGGGGTGCTCCCGGTGGAAGGCCGTCAGCAGCGAGGACACGGTGCCGCTGTTGCCCCAGCCGCCGATGGGATAGGTCCACAGGGTCAGCTCCGCCTCCCGCTCCTGCTCCGGGCTCTCCTCCAGAGCGCCCTGTCCCGCCCCGGCTCCGCCGCAGGCGGCCAGGCCCAGGACCAGCGCCAGGCATACGCTCAGCGCGGCGATACGTCTCATTCCGTTCGTCCTCCCTCAACGGCTCCGATATACTTCTCCAGCAGCCGGGACACCTCGTCCATGTCGATGGGCTTGGCCACATGGGCGTTCATCCCGCAGGCCAGACAGCGGCTCACATCCTCGGAAAAGGCGTCCGCGCTCATGGCGATGATGGGGATCGTTTTGGCGTCCGGCCGGTCCATGGCCCGGATGGCCTCCGTGGCCTCATAGCCGCTCATGACCGGCATGCGAAGGTCCATCAAAACGGCGCTGTACCAGCCCGGCTGGGACCCGGCGAACAGGTCCGCGCAGACCTTGCCGTTCTCCGCCCGCTCCATGACCAGGCCCAGCTCGCTCAAAAGCTCCTCGGCGATCTCCCAGTTCAGGTCGTTGTCCTCCGCCAGCAGCACCCGCCGGCCCTCCAGGCTCATGGGCTTTGCCGTCTCCGGCGCCGAGGCCTGCTCCCGCCGGCCGTCCAGGCCCGTCAGCGCGTGGTACAGGGTGGAGCGGAACAGGGGCTTGGCGACGACGCCCCGGACCCCGGCGGCCCGGGCCTGGTCCTCCAGGTCGCTCCAGTCCGCCGGCGTGATGAGCATCACCGCGCTCCTGTCCCCGCAGACGTCCCCGATGGCCCGGGCGGCCTGCAGGCCGTCCATGTCCGGCAGGTCCCGTTCCAGCAGGATGACGGGGTAATATTCGCCCCGGCCGGCCCGCTCCCGGACCGCCTTCAAGGCGCTCTCCCCGTCGGGCGCATACTCCGCCCGGCAGCCCAGGGACTGGAGCATGGCCGCGGCGCTCTCGCACAGCAGCTCGTCCCCGTCCGCCACCAGCACCTCCCAGGGGGGCAGGAGCATTTCCTCCTCCTGGACCAGGGCCTTCTCCAGGTCCAGGGTCACCCGGAACTCCGTGCCCTTGTCCTGCTCGCTGTCCACCTCGATGGAGCCCTGCATGGCGTCGATGATGTACTTGGTGATGGCCATGCCCAGGCCGGAGCCCTCGGTCTTCTGGACCCGCCGGTCGTCCTCCCGGGAGAAGGAGTCGAAGATGTGCTCCTTGAATTCCGGGGACATGCCGATGCCGGTGTCCTTCACCCGCAGGTGGACCCGGACCCAGCCGTTGCCCCTGGGGGATGGCTCCTCGTAGCAGGCCACGTGGATGCTGCCGCCCTCCGGGGTGAATTTAATGGCGTTGCCCACCAGATTGAGCAGCACCTGGTTCAGCCGGACGCTGTCGCAGTAGACATGCTCGCTGGGGATGTCGTATATGTACACGTCGAAGCGCTGGCCCTTGGCGTTGATCTGGGGCTGGACGATGTTGACGATGCTCTGCATGGTCTCCTGGAGGGAGACCTGCTCGGTGTGGAGCGTCAGCTTGCCGCTCTCGATCTTGGACATGTCCAGGATGTCGTTGATGAGCCCCAGCAGGTGCTTGCTGGACAGGGCGATCTTTTTCAGGCAGCTCTGGACCTGCTGGACGTTGTCCAGATTGGCGCTGGCGATGGCCGTCATGCCCACGATGCCGTTCATGGGCGTACGGATGTCGTGGCTCATGTTGGACAAAAACTCGCTCTTGGCCCGGTTGGCGTGCTCGGCGGCCATACGGGCCTCCTCCAGCTCCCGGACGTGCCGCCGGGTCATGTGCAGGTACCACACGAACACCGCCAGCAGCGCCAGCAAAATGAAGCCGCTGCCGATGACCGCCGCCCAGCCCCAGTCCCGGCTCAGGGCGTTCACCGTCTGGTCCAGCTGGCCGTAGGGCATGAACAGCAGCAGATACCAGTCGGAATAGGGCAGGCTCGAGGCGTAGAGATACCGCCGCGCCCCCTCCAGGGAGAACGGGCCGCTGATGCTCTTCCCGGCGGCCATGGCCTTTTCCAGCTCCTCCAGATACTCTTCGCCGGTCAGGCCGCCCACGCTGTCATACCGGTCCCGGACCCGCTGGAAATAGTCCTCGTCGGTCACGTCTCTGTCCCGGACGATGAACTTGCCCTGGGGGTCGATGATGAAGTAATAGATGAGCGCGTCGTCCGCGTCCAGGGACAGGGTGTCGCTGATGTATGAAACCGGCAGCGCCGCCACCAGCGCCACGCTCTCGGCCTCCTCCATGGGGTACGCCGCGGGGATGCCCATCAAAAGCACGTCCTCGCCCAGCCCGTCCCGGCCCGTGGCCATGGTCTCCTCGCCGCCGGACAGGGCGTCCGTGAAGGGCTCCGGATCGTTGACGGTGATCTGGCTGCCGTAGAGCATCTCAAAGGAGCCGTCCGGCCCGCACAGGGCCAGGTGGTCGAAGCCCCGGGCCCGGGCGTTGTAGCTCAGCGCCACCCGCACCGACGCCATGTCCCGGCCGCTCTCGGGCGGGACGGAGTCCACCAGCGCCCCCACCTGGGACAGCCGCAGCTCGATGGTGGTGCCGAAGTGGGTGGCCGCCTGCTCGCTCATGCCCTCCATGTAGATCGCGCCCAGCTCCCCGATCACCTCCGCGCCCCGCCGGTTCATCCGTATGGCCAGGCAGGAAAACACGCCGACGCACAAAAGAGACAGCAGGACCAGACAGACGATCAGGACCCGGGCGGTCTTATTTTTCATGGAGAAGATCCCCTCTCAATGACAGTCTTATGCCACAAAAACGTATCAAGTCAAACCAGGACTCTAATTTAATTATTTTACCACAACCGTCCGTAAATGTAAAACCTCCGCCGGGCATTTTCCCGGGGCGGGCATAAACAGGCAGCGCCTCCCGGAGGGAAGCGCTGCTGCTTTATGGTATTTTCCGTCCGGTCCTTTACGGCTGCTTGCCGATGCTCCCCCGTCAGTTCACAAAATCTTCCCGCATGGGGGCGAATATGTCCAGCAGCACCCCCGCCTTCCGGCAGACGCAGCCATGCTCCACGCCGTCCTCCTTGAGAAGGGTGTCCCCGGCCCGGACCGTGCGGGTGACCCCGCCGATGGTGAAGTCGAACTCGCCGCTGACCACATAGGTGATCTGGGTATGGGGGTGGCTGTGCAGAGCGCCCACGGCCCCCTCTTCAAAGGTGTTCTCCACGGCCATCACCCCGTCCGTATAGGCCAGCACCCGCCGGGTGACGCCCGCTCCGCCGGAGCCGGGCTCGGTCAGGTCATGCTCCACCCAGCGCTGTTTTTTCTTCGGATAGTCCATGGCGTTGTTCCTCCTGAAAAAGAAAGGGGCGCAGATCGCGGGATCTGCGCCCTTATTATACTATAGTGTGTCCCGCCAAGTCAACTTCCCAGCAGGTTGGGGATGAGCATGCTGATCTGGGGGATGAAGGTGATGAGCAGCAGCGTGACCAGCATGCACAGATAAAACGGCAGCGTGGCCTTGACCACCTTTTCCATAGGCGTCTTGCCCACGGCGGAGCCGATGAACAGCACCGCGCCCACCGGCGGCGTCAGAAGCCCGATGCCGCAGTTGAGGATCACCATGACGCCGAACTGGATGGGATTGATGCCGATGGAGGTGGCCACGGGCAGCAGGATAGGCGTGGCGATCAGGATGATGGGGGCCATGTCCATGATGCAGCCCAGCACCAGCAATATCAGGTTCAGCAGCAGGGCGATGACGACGGGGTTGTCGGACACGCCGGTGATCAGCCGGGCAGCCGTTGCGGGCACGTGCAACAGCGTCAGGCAGTAGCCGAAGGCGGAGGAGGTGGCGATCAGGATCAGCACGATGGCCAGGGTGTTGACGCACTGCTCCAGGCTCTGCCACACGCCCTTCCAGTTCAGGCCCTTGTAGATGAATACGCTGACGAACAGCGAATAGATGACCGCGATGGCCGCGCTCTCGGTGGCGGTGAACGCGCCGCCGACCACGCCCACCACCACGATGATGATGGCGGCCAGGGCCCAGAAGGAGGTGGCCAGCTGCTTGACGAACCGCTTGAGGCTGAACCGCTCGCCCTTGGGGTAGCCCCGCTTGATGGAGATGATGTAGGACCCCACCATCAGGCTCACGGCCAGCAGAGCCCCGGGCAGGTAGCCGGCCAAAAACAGGCTGCCCACGCTGATGCCGCCGGCGGCGGAGGCGTAGATGACCATGTTGTGGCTGGGGGGCACCAGCAGGCCCTCGCAGGAGGAGGTGATGGTGACCGCCGTGGAGAAGTCCGCGTCGTAGCCCTCGTCCACCATCATGGGGATCAGGATGGAGCCCAGGGAGGCAGTGTCGGCAGAGGCAGAGCCGGAGATGCCGCCGAAGAAGTAGGACGCCACGATGTTCACCATGGCAAGGCCGCCCCGCATCCAGCCCACCAGGGAGTTTGCCAGGGCGATCAGCCTTTCCGAGATGCCGCCGGTGCCCATGAGCACGCCCATGGTGATGAAGAAGGGCACCGCCATCAGCGAGAAGCTCCACACGCCCCGGACCATCTGCTGGGGCAGGACCACCAGCTGCTGGCCCTGGCTGAGAAGGCACAGGATCGTGGACAGGCCCACCGCGTAGGCGATGGGGAAGCGCAGCAGGATCATGACGAGGAACGTACCAAGAAGTACGACTGTTCCCAAAGTCTCAGGATTCACGCTTTCTCACCCTCCTTTTCCACCGGCATGAAAAATGCCTTGATGTGGTTGTAAAGCGCCTCCAGCTCGAAGATGATCATGCTCCCGCCGGCCAGGGGGATGGGGAAGTACATCCAGAACCGGCTCAGCCAGGGCATGGACTCATACTTGCCGAACTTGGCCAGAGGGGACTGGCACACCTTCCAGCCGTAGATGAGCATGAGCACGCCCAGCGTCATCACGGCCAGATCCGCCAGCACGTCCAGGACCATGATGAGCTTTTTCGGCAGATACCGGTCCAGGGCCGTCATGCGGATGTGGCTGTCGGTGCGGATGGCCAGGGTGGCGGACAGCACCGCCATATAGACCATGCAGGTGAGCACCACCTGCTCCGTCCAGGAGGGGTTGGGAATAAAGGGAACGTACCGGCCAATCACGGCGAAGGTGGTGATCAGGATGTCGGCGATCAAGAGCAGCTTGCAGATGACCATGACGACCTTATACGTCACATCGTAGACGGGCCGGATCTTATCCAGGGTCAGAAAGATCTTCGGCATGGGCGTCCTCTCCTTTTCAATAATGTTGGAAAAAGAAGCGGGAGTACAGGGAGACCCCTGTACTCCCGCTGCGGAGTTATGTTTTCGTTTTCAGGTCAATGACTCAGGGAGCCATGTCCAGGATCTGCTGATAGTAGTCCGCCATATCGCCGCCGGTGTACTGGCCGACGATGTCGGTGCAGGCCTCGATCCAGGGGGTCTTGTCCTCGACCTCGACCACGTTGATGCCGTCC
>CANPXZ010000109.1 GCA_947587485.1 uncultured Oscillospiraceae bacterium
GGGAGCGTCCATGGCAGCGACAGGCGCTTCCTCTTCCTCGGGAGCTTCCTCTTCAGCGGGAGCCTCTTCTTCCTCGGGAGCTTCCTCGGCGGTCTCCTCCTCAGCAGGAGCCTCTTCCTCCTCGGGAGCTTCCTCTTCAGCGGGAGCTTCCTCAGCGGTCTCCTCCTCGGCTGGAGCCTCTTCTTCCTCAGGAGCTTCCTCTTCCTCAGCAGGAGCCTCTTCCTCAGCAGGAGCCTCTTCCTCAGGGGCTTCTTTCTCTGCGGGAGCCTCCTCCTCGGGGGCTTCCTCAGCGTCGCTCGCTTCCTCTGCCGGCGCCTCTTCCTTGGGCGCGGGCGTGGGTTCCTCTTTCTTGCTGCTGCCGCAGGCAGCCAGGCTGAACACCATTGCAAGACAGAGAAGCAGCGCGAGCAATCTCTTCATGTTCATGTACGGCCCTCCTTAAAAAATAATTTTGGATTTTTAATAATTTTCTTCCGCAAAACGCGGACTATGCTAGTGAAATTCTACAATACGTATAGAAAATTGTCAATAGCCTTGTCAGTAGTTTGGTTGCCCCCGATTTTAGAAATATTGTCTTTCCCTCTCACCTTTTGACCGGGTAGGCCATCTCCCCGCCTCCCAGCAGCTGGCCCAGCATCCTGTCGCACATGATAAGGCTCCGGGGCAGATGGAAGGGGCCCTTGAAGGTGGAGCCCTTGGTGGAGGGCTGTGTGGGCAGGCCGTCCCGGCGGAGGTAGCCGTACCACTCCCCGTTGGCCGGATCGGCGAAGTGCTCCTTGCAGTAGGCGACGGTCCGGTCGAACCAGGTCAGGTACTTTTCGTCCTTCGTGTCCCGGTAGAGCATCAGGGATGAGATGAGGATCTCGTTGTGGGTCCACCAGAGCTTCATGTCGTGCTCGTAGGCCTCGGGGGGCTTTTTCTGGCAGTCCAGGAAGTACAAAAGCCCGCCGTATTCCTCATCCCAGCCGGCCTCGACGGCCCAGTTGAAGATCTGCTCCGCGCCGTCGTGGAGCTTTTTGTCGCCGATGCGGTTGGCGTACTCCAGCAAAAACCACACGCACTCGATGTCGTGGCCCGGGTTTACCTTGCGGCCGTCGGTGTACCAAAGCTCCGGGCTGCCGTCCATGGCCACGCTCTCCAGCGTGCAGCGCAGCTCCGGCTTCACATGGTACTTGAAGATCTCCTCCGCGCAGACGGCGGCCCGCTCGTCGTACAGCGCCGCCTGCTCAGGGTCCACCCGGCGCAGCACGGAGGTGATGTTCAGATAGATCATGGGGTCGGCCAGAGCCCGGCCGGACCTGGTCTCGGGGATGGTCTTGGGGCCCAGGCCGGCAGGGTCGGCGATGAGGCCCCGGTTGAGCTGCCAGATCAGCTCATAGGCCCGGCGGGCCCGCTCCAGGTGCCCGCGCTTGCCCGTCACGCCATAATATTCCGCGTTGGCCAGGGCATAGAACCCCTCGGAGAAGCAGTACCGCCGCTGGCGCAGGGGCTTGCCCTCGGCGGTGACGGTGAAGTACAGCCGCCCGCCGGCGCCGTGGTTGACGCAGTGGTCCTCCAGAAAGTCGATGCAGCTCCTGGCCGCGTCCAGCCACTCCTGCCGGGGGCCGTAGACGCTGCACAGGTAGGAGAACGTCCAGCCGCACCGGCCCTGCATCCAGACGCTCTTGTCGGTGGAGTAGATCTCCCCCGTCCGGTCCAGGCAGGTATATACCCCGCCGTGCTCATGGTCCATGCCGTGCTTCAGCCAGAAATCCACGCAGGCGCGAAGCTCCGCCTGCACCCAGTCCCGATAGGACCGGAACTGTTCCGTGTGGGTGTCCATAGGGCAAGTCTCCCTTCAAATAATAGGTTTCGATGGTCCCATCATATGGGCTTTTGACCGTCCCGTCAAGGAAAATAATGCAACTTTCCTCTTGACATTGTAGAAAAAACTGTTAGCCTATTAGGTAAGATGAATGGAAAACTTATCGGTTTTCGACAGTTCGTTAAAAAATCCGCGCCAAAAAAGGAGGATGCGCTATGAATCATCTGGGTATCGAAGTATCCATCAAAAACGTCCCCCCCTTGGACCCGGGGTTCCTGCCCCTGAACCGCTTCAACGAGGCGTTTCTCGCCGACGCAAAGGAGCCCTTTGACATCGCCGTGGAGCGCGCCGGCGGCCAGATGGCCGTGTACAGGACCTTCATCCACGGCACGCCGGACCGCTTTGACGCGGACGTATACTACATCGAGCGGATCGTGAAGACCCTGCTGTGGATGAAGGGCGGCTTCCGGGTGTACCTGGCCGGGAACGAGGCCGTCTGCGCCGCTATTGAGAAGATCTATTCCGCCGACGGACAGCAGCAGTTCGACCACCACTTCATGGCCCACGTGTTCGAGCACCCCTTCGAGGTGGTGCAGGTGGATAAGGTCCCCGACGCCAAGGACTCTCCCCAGCGCATCGGCGGCCACCTGGACGGCTGCCGCATCGGCTTCGACGCCGGCGGCTCCGACAGGAAGGTCTCCGCCGTCATCAACGGAGAGAGCGTGTACTCGGAAGAGGTGGTCTGGTATCCCAAGATCACCGCCGACCCGGACTACCACTACGAGGGCATCGTGTCCGCCTTGAAGTCTGCGGCGGAGCATCTGCCCCGGGTGGACGCGGTGGGCGTATCCTCCGCCGGCATCTACATCAACAACCGCACCATGCGGGCAAGCCTGTTTTTGCAGGTGCCCGACGATCTGTTCAACGCCAAGGTCAAGGACATCTACATCCGAGCCATCACGGACACCTTCGGCGACGTGCCCTACGCGGTCATCAACGACGGCGACGTGTCCGCCCTGGCGGGGATGATGAGCCTGGGCGAGCCCAACGTGCTGGGCATCGCCATGGGCACCAGCGAGGCCGCCGGCTACGTGGACGGCCAGGGCTGCATCACCGGCTGGCTCAACGAGCTGGCCTTCGTGCCCGTGGACGCCAGCCCCGCCTCCATGCGGGACGAGTGGAGCGGCGACATCGGCTGCGGCGTCAAATACTTCTCCCAGGACGGCGTCATCAAGCTGGCCCCCGCCGCCGGCATCGAGCTGGACGAGAGCCTGTCCCCCGCCCAGAAGCTAAAGGCCGTCCAGGCCCTCATGGAGGCCGGCGATCCCCGGGCGGCAAAGGTCTATGAGTCCATCGGCGTGTACCTGGGCCACGCTCTGGCCTATTACTACGATCTTTACAAGTTCCGCCACGTGCTGCTGCTGGGGCGGGTCATGTCCGGCAAAGGCGGCGATCTGATCCTGAGCCGGTGCAAGGAAGTGCTGGCGGACGAGTACCCCGCCGTGAACGAGGCCATCCACCCCGCGCTGCCCGACGAGAAGTTCCGCCGGGTGGGCCAGTCCGCCGCTGCGGCCAGCCTGCCGGCCATAGGAGAATGAGCCATGAAAAAACACATCGTCTGCTTCGGAGACTCCAACACCCACGGTTACTGCGCCGACCCCAATGACACCGCCGACGGCGGCAACCGCTTCAACGAGGACGAGCGCTGGACATGCGTGCTGCAAAAGCTGCTGGGGGACGAATACCTGGTCCTGGAGGAAGGGCTGGGCGGCCGGACCACGGTCTTTGACGACCCCATCCACGGGGACCTGGCCGGCACCGACTACATAACCCCCTGCCTTCTCAGTCACGAGCCGGTGGACCTCGTCATCATCATGCTGGGCACCAACGACTCCAAGGAGCGCTTCGGCTGCACCGCCGCCGCCGTGGGCGTGGCCATGCAGCGGCTGATCCGCCAGGCGCAAAACACCCTGTGCTGGGGGACCCGCTCGCCCAACGTGCTTGTGGTGGCGCCGCCGCCCATCGGGGAGGGCTTTTTCGACCCGGCCATGGGCGAGGGCTGCCGGGAGCGGACCCTGGGCATGGCCGCCGCCTTCAAGGATGCCGCCGCCCTCACCGGCGCGCACTTTGCCGACGCGGCGGAATGCGAGTTCAATCCCGTCGACCACATGCACCTGTCCCGCAAGGGCCACAGCCAGCTGGCCCACATGCTGGCAAAGCTTGTGCCGGAGCTGGTGTAAGACCGTCTTGACAGCAATGCCCCCTGCATCCGCAAACGGATGCAGGGGGCAATTTGATGGCAAGACAGTTTTGGGGTCGCTTTATTTCCTGAAAATATCGGAATGTGAGCCTGTGTCCACAAGAGTTAAGGTCAGAACATCATTTTCGATCAGATAGACGAGCAGCCAATCCGGCTTGATATGGCATTCCCGGAAACCGGCAAAATTACCGGACAAACCATGATCCCGATACTTCTCGTCTAACTGCCTGCCCTGTCGCAGCAGGTCGACTACCTCATCCAGCAAAGAGAGGTCAAGACCACGCTTTTTCATCTGCTTATAGCTTTTCTTATAAGCTGTGGTGAATTTGACCTGATACATCATTCGTCCAGCGCCGCCTTCAGCTCCTCCATGCTGCTGTATCCCTTGACGTCTGGGTTGCGGGATATTCTTCTGGCCTCTGCCATCGCACTGAGCGTTTTGTCGCTGTATTGCGGGATCTCCACAGCAAAGGGCAGGCCGCCGCGAAGCACGCACTGGTGCAGGAACAGATTCACGGCGCCGGACATATCCAGGCCGAGATCCGCAAAAAGAGCCGTCGCCTCACGCTTGATATCCGCGTCGATCCGGACCTGAGTAGGCGTTGTAGCCATGCGATCATCTCCCTTCGTTACATTCATATTGTATGCGTTTTACTTTACGTTGTCAAGCATTTCCACAAATTTGAACTAGTCCAGCCATTGGATGAAAGCTGTTTTATCGGTACTGTTATATCCTGCGTTCCGGTAAAAACGCAGCGTCGAATCATTTTTTGAGCCGGTGAGCAGCATCATCTTATAGCAGTTTTCTCTTTCCGCGATCTCTTTGGCGTAGCGCAGGCATTCCGTTGCATAACCCTTTTTCCTGAAATCTTTGTGGGTGACGACATTTTCGACCAAGGCATACGGTCTGACATTTCTTGTCAGATTGGGAACGATCACGCACACGCAGGAGGAGACGAGCTTTCCGTCGGTCACATTGACGATCAGATGATGATTTTGGTCGCTGAGGATGCTTTCCCATGTATGCATCAAAGACTCCGTCATTTCGGGGACGGATTCTTCATGCAGAAATAGATACAACTCTAACAACTCTTGCAATTCGTTTTCCCGAGCTTCCCTGACCATACCGCACCTCAGCTTTCAGCCATCGGCACTATTTTTATGATTATACCACGAGCCCGGCTGAAACGCCAGAGGGCCTAAAGTTTACATCCCGTTCACTTCATGGAAAAAAACCGTGCTATAATGAGGAATAACGAATTATGCCCTGGGGAGAGAGCGATGGAAGAGAGACGACCGCCCCTGCTATACAGGATCATCGAGCGCCTGGTGCTGCTGTTCTATCCCAAGACGGCGGTCACAGGCGTGGAAAACCTGCCCGAGGAGCCATGCATCGTGGTGGGCAACCACACCCAGATGAACGGCCCCATCGTGGGGGAGCTGTACTTCCCCGGCCCACACTACATCTGGTGCGCCGGGCAGATGATGGAGCTGAAGGAGGTGCCGGGCTACGCCTATCAGGACTTCTGGTCCGGCAAGCCCAAGTATATCCGCTGGTACTATAAGCTCTGCAGCTACCTGATCGCGCCTTTGGCCGTGCTCATCTTCAACAACGCCCACACCATCCCCGTCTATCACGACACCCGCCTGGTCACCACCTTCCGCCAGACCGTCCAGCGGCTGGAACAGGGCGCCCGGATCGTCATCTTCCCGGAGCACGACAAAAAGTACAACAACATCCTCTATGAGTTCCAGGACCGGTTCGTGGACGTGGCCCGGTTGTACTACAAAAAGACCGGGAAGGAGCTGGCCTTCGTGCCCATGTACGTCGCCCCCGCCCTGCGCACGGCGTATCTGGGCGAGCCCGTCCGCTACCGGGCCGGGGAGCCCATCGCCAGGGAGCGGGAGCGCATCTGCGCCTGCCTCCGGGACCGGATCACGGACATGGCCGCCTCTCTGCCGGAGCACACCGTGGTCCCCTACCGGAACGTTCCCAAGCGGGAATACCCAAAAAACACCCCTGTCGAGGTTTACGCCCATGAAAAGGACCCCCGTTGATTACCGCAGCTTCCGCCTGTCCCGGCTGAACGAGCCCCGTTTTGCCCACGCAAAGCTGCTGCTGGGCTGGGTGGGCTATTTCATCCTGTACTTCCTCACGGAAAACCTGATCCCCGCCGAGCGCTGCCACCCGGTCCACTGCTTTCTGGACGACGTCATCCCCTTCAACGAGTGGTTTTTGCTGATCTACACCAGCTGGTATCTGCTGGTGGCGGGGTCGCTGGCCTACGGCTTTTTCTTTGACACGGACAAGTTCCGCCAGATCCAGACCTACATCATCCTGACACAGGTCATCGCCATGGCGGCCTACATCCTCTGGCCCTCCCGGCAGGATCTGCGGCCGGAGGTCTTTGAGCACGACAACATCCTCACCAAACTCATGGCCGTCATCTACGCCTTCGACACCAATACGGGCGTATGCCCTTCCTTGCACGTGGGCTACTCCCTGGGCATTTTGTCGGCGTTTTTGAAGGACAAAGACCTCCCCAGGGTCTGGAAAGGTCTTTTGACGGTGTATGTGATCTCCATCTGCGCGTCGGTGTGCTTCGTCAAGCAGCACTCGGCGGTGGACGTGCTGGCCGCGCTGCCCATGTGCGCGCTGGCGGAATATCTGGTGTACAAAAAAGAGCTGTGGAAAAAGTGGGCCAGTCAGGCGGTCTAAAGGAGCGAAGCCCGGTCAGGGCGAGCCGCGCGGCATTCCCGCGCGTGAAGTCAAATGCCGCAGAACGTCAGGCATTTGACTTCCTGCCGGCGAAATTCACTTTCGCCGAGCAGTTTCGATCATCTCTATACACCGTGGCGGCTTAGGCGGCCACGGTGTATAGGGAATAGAAATAACCTTTCTTCTCCATCAGGTCCTTGAACGTGCCCCGCTCCCGCACCTCGCCGTTTTTCAGCACGAAAATTTCATCGTACCTCTCCAGGAGGGCCGGGTCCAGCCGGTGGGTGACCACCAGCCGGGTCAGGCCCTCCAGGTCTAATATGGCATCGGTGACCGCGTAGGCGGTCCGGTTGTCCAGGGCGGCGGTGGCCTCGTCCAGCAGCAGCACGGGGGTGCCCCGCAGCAGGGCCCTGGCGATGCTCACCCGCTGGCGTTCCCCGCCGGAGAGGCCGGACCCGTTCTCCCCGCAGCGGTAGTCCCCGCCCCGCTCTTCTATAAGCTTGGATAGTCCCGACCGCTCCACAGCGTCGTCCACCGCCCCGTCGGGAAAGTCCCGGAACATGGTGATGTTCTTGCGGACTGTGTCGTCGAAAAGGAATACGTTCTGGCCGATCAGGCTCTCCAGGTCGTACAGGCTGGCGGGGTCCACGCCCCGCAGCTCCCGGCCGTCCACCGTCACGGACCCCTCGTAGTCCTCATACGCCCCCATGAGCAGGTTGAGAAGGGTGCTCTTGCCGGAGCCGGAGGCCCCCACCAGGGCGTACTTCTTCCCCGCCTCCAGCCGCAGCGATACGTCCTGCAGCACCGGCTGGCCCGGCTCATAGGCGAAGGACACCTCCCGCAGCTCGATGGCCTCCCGGAGCACGGGCTCGATGGGCTCGCCCATCCGGGCGGCGTTCTCCTCCGTCACCGCCGCCAGCTTCGTGATGAGCCCCCGGGCGGCCTTCCGCTGGGCCAGCAGTTGGGGGATCTGCTGGACCGGCTGGACAAGGGAGCCCGAGAGGTTTGTGAAGATCAGCACCGTCCCCGCCGTGATGCTGCCCCGCAGCGCCAGATACGCGCCGATGAAAAACATGCCGAACTGCATGGTAACGGCCAGGCTGCTGCCCGCGCCCTGCATGGCGCCCCGCCAGAGAAGCCTGCGGCTCCGGGCACGCTCCAGCGCCCGG
>CANPXZ010000110.1 GCA_947587485.1 uncultured Oscillospiraceae bacterium
TCCAGATAGTCCGTCAGGCCCAGGATGCGGGCGGTGTTCTTCACCTTCTGCTCGATCACGTCCTCGTCCACGCCCTGGAGCGTCAGGCCGAAGGCGATGTTGTCAAAGACCGTCATCTGGGGATAGAGCGCGTAGCTCTGGAAGACCATGGCGATCTCCCGCTCCCGGGGGCCCAGCTCGTTGGCCCGCTTGCCGTTGATGAGAAATTCCCCGTTGGAGATCTCCTCCAGACCCGCGATCATGCGCAGAGTCGTGGATTTTCCGCAGCCGGACGGTCCCACAAAGACGATGAATTCGCCCTTCTCGATCTCCATGTTGAAGTTGTGGACCGCGTGGAAGCCGTTGGGATAGATCTTATTGATGTCCTTCAGCGTCAAGTACGACATGGTCTTGTCTCCTTACTCATTGGTTTTGCTTCTCGTGACAGGGCTCCTGCGCCGGAGGCCGGCATGCTCCGTATGGACAAAACCGGCAAAATTTGATAAAGTGTTCTCATCCCATGAAAGGAGCGGAAAAGCGTGTATTCCATCGTCTACGCGGGCCGCCACCCGCTGACCACGGGCGTGAACCGCCATATGCACAACACCTGGGAGCTGATCTACTGCACCAGCGGCAGCGGTACGCTCACCTTTGACGACAGGCTGTTGTCCTACACAGAAAACGACGTGGCGGTCATCCCGCCCCGCACCCCTCACTCCAACAGCAGCGACGAGGGCTTCACAAACGTGCACCTGAACATCTCGGATATGCCCCTGGCCTACGCGGAGCCGGTGATCATCCGGGCCGACGCCAACGGTTTTCTGCTGGACGCGTTCAACGCGGCGCACTATTACTATACCGGCAGCGCCGACCTGCGGGCCGCGCTCCTGCCCCTGTACGGCCAGATCATCGCCGCCTTTTTGAAGGCCAGCCAGCCGGCCGCGTCCCGCTCCGGCGTGGTGCTGGCCATCGAAAAAAACATTCTGAGCAATTACGCCGACTGCGCCTATGACCTGCACGCGTTCCTTCGCACGCTGCCCTTCAGCCCGGAGTACCTGACAAGGCTTTTCAAGCGGGAGACGGGCATGACGCCCTTCCAGTATCTCAAAAGCCGCCGCCTGGAAAACGCCGCTGACCTGCTGGCCGTCACGGTGGGCCGGGGCAACGTCTCCGAGACCGCCCGTCTGTGCGGCTTCAGCGACCCGCTGTACTTCTCCCGGCAGTTCCGCAAGAAGTACGGCGTCTCCCCCAGCGAGTTCAAGGCCGACGGGGCCCTGGACGGGGACAGCGTGAAGACTATGCTGTGAGCCGCTTCACTTCCGTATAGGCCAGCACGAAGGGCGCCACGCCCTTGGCGTCGTTGGCCACCACCGGCTCGGAAATGTAGTACTCATACGACCCGTCCCGCCGCCGGTTGTTTTCCGGCCCCAGGCCCGCCACCAGGCAGATGCCGCCCAGGTCCAGGCCCGTGTCCGTAAAGGTCAGATACTTCTCCATGATGCCGTCAAAGGTCTTTTGGCCTCTGGCGGCATATTCCCTGCCCAGGACTCCCAGCCGGGCGCCCTTGAGCATGGCGTAGGCCATCATGGCGCTGCCGCTGGTCTCCAGATAGTTGCCCGCCCGGCCGGGCTGGTCCGGCACCTGCCAGTACATGCCCGTGTCGTCGTCCGCGTAACGGCTCACCGCCGCCATCAGCTCCGTGAAGACCGCCGCCAGCTCCTGCCGCTCCTCCCCCGCCGGGAGGATGTCAACAAGATCCGCCAGGGCCACGGCGAACCACCCCAGGGAGCGCAGCCAGAAATTCTGCGAGCAGCCGGTCTGCTTATCCGCCCAGAAGGCGGCCCGGGAGGCGTCGTAGCCATGGTAATAGAGCCCTGTCTTGGGGTCCCGCATCCGCTCATGGACCGTGCGGATCTGCCGGACGATATCCGAATAGTCCCCCGCGCCGAAGTGCTTTTCATACAGGGCCCGGAAGGGCTGGGCCATATAAAGCCCGTCCAGCCAGACTTGGTTCGGATAGATGGCCTTGTGCCAGAAATTCCCCTCCACGGTCCGGGGGTAGCCCTCCAGCTGCCGGGCCAGGCCGTCCGCCGCCAGGCGGTATTTTTCCCTGCCCGTGCGCTCATAGATCGCAAAGAGCACCCGGCCTTCGTTGATATCATCCAGGTTGTGGTCCTCCGGCCGGAAGGTGCGGATGGAGCCGTCGTCCCGGACGAAGAAATCCACGCATCGCTCCGCGAAGGCGGCATACCGGTCATCCCCGGTGATGCGGGTCATCTCCATGAGGGCGGTGAGCATGCAGCCGTCTATGTAGTTCCAGGAGGCCTTTTTCCCCTCCCGGAGCTTCTCCAGGTTCCAGGCGGTCCGCTCCGGCGTGGAGCGCTCCACCAGTTGGAGCACATATGCGTCGATCCTGCCGTAATCCATCAGTCTACCTCAAATCCGGTGGTCTCAATGTCCTCGTAATGGTCCGCGATCAGGCCCCGGCCCTCCACGCCGGACAGGCGCACATCGCGCACCCGTATCCGCCGCACGTTGTCCAGGTACAGTCCCAGTTTGCAGCGCTTCTCGGCGAAGTTCTGCATGGCGGGCACGCTGGGCTTTGCGTCCGGGGCGAAGCTGACGCGGATATTTTCCAGCGTCACCTGGTCGATGGGGGATTCCGTGAGCCCGTCGATGTAACAGGCGGCCGCCTCCGCGCCGGTGCACTCCATATTTTTGAACGTGAACACGCCCATCCGGGGGGTCCTGTCGTCCACGGGCAGCTTATCCCGGGACCAGACATACTCCGAATACCGGTCCGGGTCGCAGCAGTTGTACCACAGATTGATGACGATGGGCGTCAGCACCCGGTCCATGCGGATGTTGTCGAAGACCACGTCCGTGATAAAGCTGTCCCTGCCCCGGCCCCGGCGGGATTTGATACGCAGTCCCCGGTCCGTGGCCTCAAAACAGCACTGGCTCACGCTCAGGTTTTGGATGCCGGCGGCCAGCTCGCTGCCCAACGTCACCGCCCCGTGGCCGAACTGCATGAGACAGTTGCGGATCACATGGTGATCGGCGGGCTTTTTGTACTTGCGGCCCATGTCGATCTTGCCGGACTTGATGGCGATGCAGTCGTCGCCCACCGAGAACCGACAGCCGATGATGTTCACGCCGTCGCAGCTCTCCGGGTCGATGGCGTCGGTATTGGGGCTGTCCTTGAGCGCCGTGACGGCGCAGTCGTACAGGGACACGTCCTCGCAGAAGAACGGGTGGATATGCCAGGCCGGGCCGTTGGCCACCGTGACGCCGTGCAGGGTGATATGCCGGCAGCGGTTGAGAAACACCACCCGGGGCCGGGCCGCCGGGAAGCTGTCAAAATCCCCCCACCAGTCGCCGTTTTGGCCGTTGCCGTCGATGACGCCCGGGCCGACCACGGTCACGTCCTCCGCGTAGGAGCCGTGCAGCAGGGACTGGTAGCAGTCCATCTCGATGCCCTCGAACCCCGCCTGGGGCAGCTCCGCGCCCGTGACCGGGTCCAGGCTCACCCCCTTGACGATGGGATACCGCTCCCGGTCCGTGGAGCCCACCAGCCGGGCCCCGGCGGGCAGCTCCAGGGTGATGCGGCTCTTCAGCGACAGGGGCAGCGTCAGATAGTCCCCAGGCGGGAAGAAGAGCCTTCCTCCCTCCGGCAGGAAGTTGATGGCCGCCTGGATGGCGCCCGTGTCCTCATGGACCCCGTCGCCCACGGCGCCGAAGTCCCGGACGCTGACGCAGCAGCGCTCCCCCTCCGTACAAAAGCGGGTCCGCTCTTCCCTGCCGGAGGCAGATTTGACCGCGACGGTATACTCCCGCCCCGGCTCCAGTCCGAACAGGGAGAACACATTGGCCTCGCCCCGCAGGACCTCCGCCCCGTTCAGGCTGACGGTATACGCCTCCGGCGCGTAATAGGGCCGGTCGCTTTCCAGCTCAAAGCAGGCGGAGCTGCTCCCCCGGTACAACACACGGATCATAAGCGCGTCACACTCCCCCCGCTTACTTTGCCTTTCCCCGGAACAGGCCCAGGAAAAAGCGCTTGACCTGGATCAGCAGCAGGTCGCATCCCATGCAGAACACGCCGAACAGGACGGGCTCCACCCCCAGCGGCACCGTGTCCGCCGCGCCGGTGAAGCGGATGATCGTGATGTTGATGACGTTGTAGATCACCACCACCATGATCAGGATCACGTAGCCATACAGGATATTCAGCGGAAAGCTGATCCATCCCTTCTGGGGGAACATCATCCACCGGTCGTTGCCCCCCTGGGTCTTGGAGATGAACCGCAGCACGTTGTTGGTCAGCAGGTCCGTCACCATGCCCAGAGCCGTGCCCGTGACGAAAAGCATGTCCAGCTGGTCGGCCAGGTAGTTGCCCAGGCCCCACATGAAGAAGAAACACACGGCCCCGGCGAACCATGCCTTAATGAAGATCACCTTCACCCAGTCGGCGATCTTCACCTTGGGCCCGGACTTATAGGCGCGCAGCTCCGCCTCGGACACCTTCGGGGAATTATCCGCGTTGGCGCTGACCAGGTCGTCCACCGCCTTGGTGTTCAGCTTGTAGTAGTCCGTCTGCCGGTCGATCTCAGGCTTGCCGCCGCCCTTGGATGCGCGTTTGCTCATATGCTCCCCCGCCGGCCGGGCTCAGTTCTCGCCGGAGATGTCGATGGTGTCCATGGCGCCGTTGTCCACGACTTCCACGGAGGTCTTGATCTTCCGGATCAGCTTGGAGTACACCGGCAGCAGCGCGATCAGCACGATGCCCGCGCACAGGATGCCGATGTGCGCCCGGAGATAGTACTGAGCATAGGCGATGTAGAACGTGGAGGCGGTGATGGCGATGGGGTTGTCAGGCCGGCTGACCGCCGCAGCGATGCACCGCAGATAGTACACGTCCGCGAAGATCACCACGCCCAGCATCAGGAACATCAGTATCAGCATGGGCACGTTCACCTTTTTCCGGTAGGGGAACGCGTTCATGAAGCACACCAGCGACAGGATCGAGAACAGCATGGTCACGAACCCGGCCAGGCCCATGCCGGAGCCCTGGATCTTGGCCGTGGTGTCGGAGACATGCATCAGATTCAGCGAGTACACCAGAAAGGCGATCACCAGCACGGTCAGCGGGATCATCTGGGGCCGGCGCTTGATGGATACCAGAAACTTCCGCCAGGCCTCCTTCAGGCCCGCGGCAAATCTCTGCCCGAAAGGCTTCTTATCGCTCTTGCTGTTCGCCATCTCACTCACCCTTCCTTATGGCGTTGGTGGTCTCCTTGTCGAAAAAGTGCTTCCGCTTGAAGGAGAAGGTGACCGTGTCGCCGTTTTTGTAGTCGCACCAGCCCTTGAGCTTGGCGGATATCTTCGCGCTGGCGGCTTTGGAAGCGCCGATGTGTCCGTGGACCAGCGTGTTCATGCCCAGGTTCTCGTTGGTGGTCACCGTGACGGGCACGTCGGGCCCCTCCGCGATGTCCTCCGGCCGGACGCCCAGGATGATGGTCTTGCCGTTGTAGGCCCTGAGGGTATCCTGCTCCTCGGCGGTCAGAGCCACCTTGAAGCCCTCGCCCGCAAGCTCGCCGGCGGAGACGGTCATGTCGTAGAAATTCATGGGCGGCAGGCCGATGAAGCCCGCCACGAAGGTGTTGGCCGGGGAGTCATACAGTTCCAGCGGCGTGCCCACCTGCTGGACATAGCCCATGGACATGCACACGATCCGATCCGCCAGGGTCAGGGCCTCGGTCTGGTCGTGGGTCACGTAGAGCATGGTGGCGCCCAGGCGCTTGTGCAGCAGCAGTATCTCCCGGCGGGTGGCGCCGCGAAGCTTGGCGTCCAGGTTGGACAGGGGCTCGTCGAACAAAAACACCTTGGGGTTTCGCACGATGGAACGGCCCATGGCCACGCGCTGGCGCTGGCCGCCGGACAGCTGGGCCGGTTTTTTATTCAACTGGCTGGTCAGACCCAGGATCTCCGCCGCAGCCAGGACTTTTTTATGTATCACATTGGGGTTTTCCTTGCGCAGAGTCAGGGAGAAGGCCATGTTCTCATAGACCGTCATGTGGCCGTAAAGGGCGTAGTTCTGGAACACCATCGCCATATCCCGGTCCTTGGCCGGGGTGACGGTGATGTCCTTCCCGTCCAGGAAGAGCCTGCCCGCCGAGATATCCTCCAGGCCCGCCACCATCCGCAGAGTGGTGGACTTGCCGCAGCCGGAGGGACCCACCAGCACGATCAGTTCCCCGTCCTTCACGTCCAGGTTGAAGTCGAACACCGCCTGGACATTGTTGTCGTATATCTTATCGATATGCTGTAAGCTCAATGTGGCCATGTCTTCCCCTCCTTACGCGCTCTGGGTCTGGGTCTCGATGGTCTTCAGATGCGCCGCCAGCTCCCGGCAGCGGATGAAGTTGACCGCCGCAGACGCCAGCAGACAGGCCGCCGACAGCAGCAGCAGCACTACCACATAAACAAACGTCCCATTGCCCATGACGGCGACCGTCTCGCCGTTGACAAGGGTGGTGGTGGCATGGGCCCGGGCGGGGATGATGAATATCCGCACGATCTGCCCGACGCCGATCGCCGCCAAAAGCCAGGTATAGCCGGACTTATAGTTCTTCACGCCCTCGGACGCCAGGAACACCGCCAGCAGGAACACCAGGTTGTACACGATGGACGCGCCGATCAGGATGGTGTAATAATAGGTGCCCACATCGGACTGATAGATCTTGACGAAATAGAACACGTCGAAAAGGATGCCCAGAAGCGCCAGGTTGGCCGCCAGAGAGTTTTTGATGTACCGCATCCGATCCCGTTTGATCAGCCGTTCCTCCGTCATGCCTCGGCCCTCCTTCCCTCTTCCACGAGCTTCGCTTCCTGCCTCATGAGACTGGCCTTCCACAGGGCGTTGGCCGCCAAAAGCACGCACACCAGGATCACCAGCCCGAACACCCCGTAATGGGCGTCGAACCAGAACGTGGATTCGGTGTACAGTGTGCCCCAAAGTTCCGCGTGCTCTTTCAACGCCGCGAAATCCAACTGCAGGAACTGGCCCTTGAATATCTCGATGTAGCTGTGGGCAAACACCGACAGGGCAACGCCCGCCGCCACATAAACGCCGGTGGCGAAGTAGTTGCCGATATAGTAGCGCCGGCGCGTATGGGTGTTCGTAACGAACAGCAGCACTGCCAACAGGATCAGGCCGATGCTGTACACCAGGAACACGCGGTTGAACTCCTGCATGTTGTAATACACGATGGAGCCGGGCACGCTGGTCTGCGTCAGATCGTTGGGGTTGCGCATGGTACTGTACAGGCTGTCATAAAGATCGGTCATGATCCCCAGTGAGTAGAGGAACACCACCACGCTCACGATGACGGCCAACAGGCACAGGACCTTCTGCGCGATCATCTGTTTTTTGTACATGACGACCTCCTTCCGGGGGAAGCTCCGCCCCTGCGGCCGGGGGCCGTTCGGGCCCCCGGCGCCATGGGATCAGTATTTTTCGGCGGCTCCGGACCCGGCCCCGCCGGGCCCGGACCGCCTCGCTTGGTTCAATGCTTGGGAAAGGTCTCAGCCGATGGTCCCGTAGTAGTCAAGAGCGCGGGTCCAGGCATCCTGCTTCAGAGCCAGGTACTGCTTGCCGCTCCAGGTATTCGTCACATAGTCGGCGGAGGAAGCGGCGTCGGACATATTGGCGTCGGTGTAACCGGAGACGATCTCGTTGACCAGGATGTTCTCGCCGTCCTTGTTCTGGTTGAACTTGTTGGTCAGCTCGGTGAAGCC
>CANPXZ010000111.1 GCA_947587485.1 uncultured Oscillospiraceae bacterium
ATCCAGATGTTCGACCGGAAGATCAAGGCGGGGAAGGCGGAGGAGATACCAGCGCTGTACACCCACACGGGGGATGAGTACGGCGGGGACGACCACGCCAAGAGTCTAAAGACGATGAACACGGAGTTCGCTGCTGTGCGGTTCGGGAACGTGCTGGGGAGCAACGGGTCGGTCGTGCCGATCTTCCAGCGTCAGATCGCGAAGGGCGGGCCGGTGACAGTGACGCACCCAGACATCATCCGGTACTTCATGACCATCCCTGAGGCGGTGAGTTTGGTTCTGCAGACCAGCGTATATGCCCGGGGCGGAGAGATATTCGTGCTGGACATGGGCAACCCGGTGAAGATAGACACGCTGGCGCGGAACCTGATCAAGCTTTCAGGGTACAAGCCAGACGTGGATATCAGGATCGAGTACACGGGCTTGCGGCCGGGGGAGAAGCTGTACGAGGAGCGGCTGATGGCGGAGGAAGGGCTTCGTAAGACGGCCAACGACCTGATCAACATAGGAAGCCCGCTGGAGTTCGACGACGACGAGTTCCTGCGGCAGATGGACAAGTTGATGGACACGGCGTATGCCAACGATGTGGCGGAGATGCTGCCTGTTCTCAGCGAGATGGTGACCACATATAAACCGGCAAAGAAGGCAGAGCTGGAACATGCAAAAGCGGTTTGAGCAGAAGATATGGCTATCCTCCCCGACGATGCACGGGGAGGAACTGGCATACATAGAGCAGGCGATCCGGACCAACTGGGTGTCCACGGTAGGGGAGAACATCAACGAGCTGGAGCGGATGATCGCCGAATACGTGGGCGTAGAGCACGCGGTGGCGCTGTCCAGCGGGACGGCGGCGCTGCATCTGTGCATGAAGCTGGCGGGAGAGCGGCTGAACCCCGGCGCGAAGCCGGGCAAAGCCCTGGAGGGCATGCGTGTGTTCTGCTCGGATATGACCTTCGATGCCAGCGTGAACCCGGTGGTGTACGAGGGCGGTGAGCCGGTGTTCATCGACACGGAGGCCGATACCTGGAACATGGACCCGGCGGCGCTGGAAAAGGCGTTCGGGATGTACCCAGACGTGAAGCTGGTAGTGCTGGCCCACCTTTACGGCGTGCCGGCGAAGATGGACGAGATCGTATCCATCTGCCGGGACCATGGGGCCTTGATCGTGGAAGACGCGGCGGAGGCCCTGGGGGCTGAGTATCACGGAGAAGTCGTGAATGGCAAATGCGGCAGCTTTGGGGACTATGTGGCCATCAGCTTCAATGGCAACAAGATTGTGACAGGCAGCTCCGGTGGCATGTTCCTGACCAACAGCCGGTCCGACGCGGACAAGGTGCGTAAGTGGAGCACCCAGAGCCGGGAGGACGCGCCTTGGTATCAGCATGAGGAGTTGGGGTACAACTACCGGATGAGCAACATCATCGCGGGCCTGGCCCGGGGGAACATGCTGCATATCGGCGAGCACATCGCTCAGAAGAAAGCCATCTATGAACGGTATAAGGAAGGGTTCAAAGACCTGCCGGTGGTGATGAGCCCCTTTGAGGATAAGAGCAACCCGAACTACTGGCTGAGTTGCCTGCTGATAGACAAGGTGGCTGTGTGCCGGCAGGAGCGCGGGGAGAAGCGGGCGCTGTATATCTCCGAGCCGGGCAAAAGCTGCCCGACCGAGATACTGGAGACGCTGGCGGCGTGCAACGCGGAGGGGCGGCCCATCTGGAAACCGATGCACATGCAGCCTATTTACCGGATGAATCCGTTTGTCACGCGGGATGGCAACGGCCGGGCGCGGAGCAACGCGTACATAGACGAGGACGGCCTCGCGGACATGGGCGCGGATATTTTCCGGCGCGGGCTGTGCCTGCCCAGCGACAACAAGATGACCCCGGAGCAGCAGGAGATAGTGATCGAGATCGTCAGGGAGTGTTTTGATTGACGGAGACAGCGGTACATACCAGGCACACGCCGTACGGGCCATATGAAAAGTATTTAAAACGGCCGCTGGATGTTATCTGTGCCCTACTGGCGATGGTCGTTTTCTGCTGGCTGTATGGGCTCGTAGCGGTGTTGGTGCGGGTGAAGCTTGGAAGCCCGGTGTTGTTCACCCAACTGCGTCCGGGAAAAGACGAAAAGATATTCAAGCTCTATAAGTTCCGGACGATGACGGACGAACGGGATGAGAATGGCGAGTTGCTGCCGGATGAGGCACGGCTGACGAAATTCGGGAAGCTGCTGCGCTCCACTAGCCTGGACGAGCTTCCGGAGGCTTTCAATATTCTGAAGGGCGACATGAGCGTGGTGGGCCCCCGACCATTGGTGGTGAAGTATCTGGAGCGCTATACGCCGGAACAGCATCGGCGTCACGAGGTCCGTCCCGGGCTGACAGGCCTGGCCATGTCCACTGTTCGCAATTCCGCTGGGTGGGAAAAGAAATTTGAATTGGACGTCGAATACGTTGATAAGATCACGTTTCAGCTTGATTTGAAGATCATTTTCTGGACGGTCATCATCGTTTTGCAGAGAAAGGGCATCAACGAACCCGGCGAGGCGACGAACAGCGAATTTATGGGAACGCTGGAGGAGAAGCGATGAGGTCTGTTTTGATAGGCTCGGTCGGCTCAAGCAATATCATGCTTGAGGCGATGATCAGCACGCATTTTCCCGTTGATCGCGTCTTTTCGGTCGATGAAAAGTATTCCGACAATATATCCGGATACTGTCCCATTCATGAGCTTGCGGCGGAGAACGGGATACCCTATACAAAATTTCACAAGATCAACGACGAGGAAAACATACGGCTGATAAAAGAGATCGACCCTGATTTTATCTTCGTGATCGGACTTTCCCAGCTGGTGAGCCAGGAGATCATTGAAGCTGCCAAGGTCGGCGTGATAGGTTTTCATCCCGCACCGCTGCCCAAGATGAGGGGAAGGGCCGCAAATGTGTGGGAAGTCCTCCTTGGCCTGCACGAGGTGAAATGCTCTGTTTTCTTCATAGATCAGGGTGTTGACTCCGGCGACATTCTCGGCCAGCAGGAGTTCATTATAGAGGACACGGATTACGCAAGTGATGTTAGCCGGAAGATAGAGGATGCAGCGGGTATATTGTTCCGCCGGGTACTGAAACAGATATTGGATGGAACATATGAGCGTATCAAGCAAAACGAAGAAGAGGCAACATATACACTGAAAAGAACGCCTGGGGATGGGCAGATTGATTGGAACTCCCCGATAGCTGATATCCATCGGCTGATCAGGGCGGTGTCAAGGCCTTATCCCGGCGCTTTCGGCATGTATGACAGCAAGCATCAGATCATCATCTGGCGGGCGGAGAAGTGTGAAAACACGAAATATATCGGCATGAACGGCCAGATCGCCGAGATCAGCGGCAATGAAATGCTTGTTGTTTGCCGGGATGGGCTGCTCAGAGTCACAGAATATAAAAATGTCGATGAAGTGAAGTTGTTTGTCGGGCACAAATTAAAATAATGGGCAGGTAGACAGAATGAAGGCTATGGTCATAGCCCCGCATCTTGACGACGAGGTCCTCGGAGTTGGCGGAACGATGGCGAAATATGCAGCCCAGGGCCACGAGGTATATGTCTGTGTCGTAACGAAAGGCGCTCCGCCGCTGTACCGTGAGGAGGATGCGTTGGTCACGCGGGAAGAGGACCGGAGAGCCCATGAGATTCTGGGTGTGAAGAAAACCTTTTTCCTGGACTTTCCGGCAGTGATGCTGGAGGCAGTACCGAGATATGAGCTGAATGGAGCATTGCTGAAGCTCATAAATGAGATAGAGCCGGACGAGGTCTTTATCCCCCATCGGGGCGATATGCAGTTGGACCATAAGATGGTCGTGGATGCCGCGATGGTGGCGCTGCGGCCGAAATATGAACACGTGGTGAAGCGTATTTATTCCTACGAGACGCTTTCGGAGACGGGCTGGGATGTGCCCAACACGGTGAACGAGTTTATCCCCGCGGTGTATCAGGACATATCCGCTTATCTGGATAAAAAGCTGGAAGCGCTTTCCAAGTTTAAGAGTCAGCTGGCGGAATATCCAAATCCCCGCTCGCTCGCGGCCGTGCGCGCCCTGGCGATGTTTCGGGGGGCAACGGTGAATGTCGAGGCGGCGGAGGCATTTTCGCTGGTAAGAGAGGTCCGGTAGGAAAGACGACCCCGCCGCGGGTGAGCGAGGGGCAATATTATGACGATTTGGCTGATGAACCACTATGCCACATCAATGTTTTTCAGCAAAGCGGGAAGGCATTATTGGTTTGCAAAAGAACTGAAAAAACGAGGAAACGACGTAACGGTTTTTTGCGCGAATACATCTGCGGACAGAAAGGACGTCATCGACACAAAAAACAAGAAATACATGGCGATGGACGCCGAAGGCACCCCGTTCTTATTTGTAAAGACGACGCCTTACGAAGGAAACGGACTGAGCAGAGTAAAAAACATGCTGCTGTTCGCGTGGAACCTCTGCCCGGCAGCCCTGTCTTATGCAAAGGAACACGGAAAGCCGGATGTTATCGTCGCATCCTCTGTCCATCCCCTGACCATGGCTGCGGGCATACTGACCGGGAAAAAACTGAAAGTGCCCTGCATCTGTGAGATACGTGACCTCTGGCCTGAGGCGATCTTTCAGATCGGAAGAGCGAGAGAGGCAAGCCTTTTGGGGAAAGTGCTCATCGCCGGAGAGCATTGGATATATAAAAAAGCCGACGCGCTCATTTTTACAAAGGAAGGCGATGTGGATTACCTCAAGGAAAGAGGCTGGACAACAGCGCAAGGCGGCAACATCCCGTTGGAAAAATGCCATTATATCAATAATGGCGTGGATCTTGACTCTTACGATAAATGGATAAGGGAAGGATCCTATACGGATGGTAAGCTTGAAGACTCCACAAAGTTCCATGTCATATATACGGGCACCATTCGGCCGATCAACAATGTGGGAAATCTGTTGGACTGCGCGGCGATCCTCAAGAGGAAGAACTACAGGGATATCAAGATATTTGTCTTTGGCGATGGGATCGAATATGAGGGGCTGAAAAAGCGGGCCGAGGATGAAAAGCTGGACAATATAGTGATGGAGGGCGCCGTTGAGCGAAAGTACATACCGGGGATCCTGGCGAAAGCGGATGTGAACCTTCTGCACTATACCCAAAGCAAGTACAACTGGTCCAGGGGGAACAGCTCCAATAAGCTGTTTGAGTACATGGCCAGCGGGAAGCCGGTCATTTCCACGATCAGGACAGGGTATTCGATCATTCAAAAATATCAGTGCGGAACAGAATTGGGAAGCGACGATCCGCAGCAGCTGGCGGACGCGATCATCCACTATTATGAGATGCCTCCGGAGGAGAGACAGAAGATCGGAGATAACGCGCGAAAGGGCGCCCTCGATTTTGATTTTGCCAGACTGACAGATAAATTGGTCGATGTTATAGAAAGCGTTGTGAGGTAAATGTCCTTTCCAATAAAACCGGTCCTTTCGGAATATGGCATCCCATGGGCTCTGGCGAGGGGAGCATATGCGTTTAAGTTGAAGGGGCTGAAGCTGTTTCCCTGGCTGGAAGGCATTTTTGAAAAGAGGGTCAGTTTTCCCAAGCGGACCGATATCCTGCAGATCAGCAATGATGAACTGGAGTCGTTTCTGTCCAAACTCCCGCAGGAGAGGAAAGACGAACTGCTGAAGCGAGCGGACGATGCATGTAAGGGTAAGATCTTGGGCTTTTCTTCGGTCGAACTGGGCTATGGGGACCCGGTCGACTGGCAGCTGAACCCGCTCACCGGGGTCGGATGTGATAAGAACAAGAAGTGGTATGCCATCCCGGACTTTGCTCCGGAGCGCGGAGACATCAAGGTGACATGGGAGATCAGCCGGTTTTCCCATTTCGTGACTTTGGCGAGGGCGTTCCTGCTGACAAAGGACGAGAAGTACTATAAGGCGTGTATCGGTCAGCTGCGGACATGGCTGGAGGACGATCCCTATTCCTGCGGCGCCAATTTCAAATGCGGTCAGGAATGCGCGCTGCGCATGATGAATGCCTTGCTGGCGTTCACGGTGTTTCGCAGCGCCGGCCTCGTTAACGAGGATGTGGAGGGGCTGCTCAGAGAACTGGTCTTTCGCTGCTATAAGAAGATACTCAGCAACTTCTTCTATGCGTACAGGTGCATAAAAAACAACCATACCATCTCTGAACTGGCGGGTATGATCGTCGGGGCGTGGTGCTGCGGTGACGGGAAGCGCCTGAAGAAGGCGTATCGGATGCTGGACGCCGTGCTGTCGGAGCAGTTTTTTGAGGACGGTGGATATAGGCAGCTGTCTTTCAACTACCAGCGCCTCGCGTTACAGGATTTGGAGTTCCTTCTTAGTATCAGCAAGGCGACGGGGTCCGATATAGACGAGGCAATGAAGGAGCGGCTCCTAAAGAGCGCTGGGCTTCTTTATCAGTGCATGGACGAGACCGGCGATGTGCCCAATTATGGCGCCAATGACGGCGCACTCATTTTCCAGACCACCTCGTGCGGCTACCGGGATTTTCGCCCGATCGTCAACACGATATACGCCCTGGTGAAGCATGAGAGAGTCTTTGACCACGGAATGCACGATGAGGAGCTGCTGTGGTTTTCAGGCGGAGAGAGCCTTATGGATGCGCCCCAAAAGCATTTGGAGGCTGCGTCAGCGGAATTTCCGTATGTGGGGCTGTTCACGCTGAGAGACAAAAACCTGTGGTGCATGGCAGTGCTGAACGATTATCGTTGCCGCCCTGGCCACATGGACCAACTGCATATCGACCTCTGGATAAAAGGCGTCAACGTGCTGTGCGACAGC
The DNA here is from genome assembly GCA_947587485.1 of uncultured Oscillospiraceae bacterium. Lineage (GTDB taxonomy): Bacteria > Bacillota > Clostridia > Oscillospirales > Oscillospiraceae > CAJOIG01. Next base: position 6,841 of record CANPXZ010000111.1, read on the forward strand.
GGGACATATTCCTATGCGGGCGAACTCGGCAAGCAGCTGCGCTCTGTGCGAGGGCACAATACCGCCTGCGTTGACGGTAGGGACCAGATGAACAGCCATGGCGAGTTCATAATCTACGGCTGGACGGAGAGAGAGCGATATTGTTGGGGCGGCAAAGTGTTTTCCGGGACTATGGCTTCAAAAAACGGCTATAGACATGAAAGACAGATCGCCCTGAACGACAGAGGGGTGGAGGTCTCGGACAACGTTTTCTGCAATGGCGATGCCAAGTGGAGCGTCTTATACCACACACCTTGCCGTGTAGATGTGCATGACAGTTTTTTGAGTCTTAGTTATGAAGGCAAAGAGCTTTGCCGGCTGCAGACCAATGCACAGTATGCTGTGAGAAAGGGCTGCCGAAGTCTTTTTTACATGAAGCGGGAAGAGATCACAGAGATAGAATTGCTTGCCGGAAACGGGACAGCGGACATTCTTACAGAATTCATTGTCACAGGAGATTCATGATATGGTCAATGTGATAGGACTGGGTTATATAGGGCTTCCGACGGCGCTGATGATGGCATCTCATGGAGTGGAGGTCGTCGGGACGGACTATAACCAGACGCTGGTGGATACGCTCAACGCCGGACGCCCGACCTTCAAGGAGGA
>CANPXZ010000112.1 GCA_947587485.1 uncultured Oscillospiraceae bacterium
ACCATGGGCGCCCACGTGTCCGCCTGTCCCAACCATACCGTGGGCCGGACCACCCCCTTCGAGACCCGGGGCCACGTGGCCCTGGCGGGGACCTTCGGCTATGAGCTGGACACCACCAGGCTCACGGAGGAGGAGCGGGCCCAGATCCCCGGGCAGGTTGCCCTGTACCACCGGTTCAACGACCTTATCCGCCGGGGGGATTACTACCGGCTGGCCTCGTACCGGGAGAACCACGCCTTCGACTGCTGGCAGGTGGTGAGCAAGGATAAATCCGCCGCGCTGGTCACCTGCGTGCAGGTGCTGGCCGGGGCCAACCGCCATTCCCGCCGGATCTGTCTGCAAGGGCTGGATGAGGCCGCCCGCTACCGTCTGGAGGGCACGGACCGGGTCTTCGGCGGCGACGCGCTGATGTACGGCGGCCTGCCGCTGGAGCCCCTCTGGGGCGATCACAGGTCCCGGTTGATCGTGCTGCGCAAGGAAAGCTAATTTAAAAATTAATTTACTTTAAATTAGCCTAACTATTAGCCTCGCGTTTGTAAAAATGCACAAACGGGGGGGTGAAAGTTTATTTAATTAGGCATGTTTACAAAAAGTTCATTAAGGTGTTAAATTGTTATTAGCGTAATAGCAATTTAACACCTTTTTTATTTAGCTAAAATTAGCTAAATCGACCTAATTGTGCAGACGGCGTGACCGTATGTTTCCGGAGCGGAGGGGGAGAAGCATGGCTATCAAAAGGCTGCTGTGTCTTGTCTTGGCGGCGGCTTCGCTGTCCTGCGCGGGCAGCGCCGCGAACGCGGCTCAGGAGAGCGAGGCGCAGGAAGTGGTCGGTACCTATCTTCCCGGCGATGGAGAATGCACGGGGAACGTGAAGGCCCGCAGAGACGGGTCCGTCACCGGCTTTGAAAAGGACGGCGACGCCTGCACGGTCCGCGTGGATATTCCTGAGACCGGTTTTTTTGATCTTGTTTTCACGGTCAAGGGCCTGGGCGGCTATAAGGAGAACTACGTCTGGGCGGACGGGGAGCAGGCGGGGACGCTGGTGGTCCAGTCCGGCCGGGAGGAGGACTCCGCCATCCGCCGGGTCTACCTGGAGGCGGGCGAGCACCAGATCAAGGTGAGCAAATACTGGGGCTATATCGAGTGGAGCCGGCTGACGGTGCTGGCCTCGGAGCCCTTTGACGAGAGCATTTTCAATGTGTCCCGGCAGCTGGCGGACCCAGAGGCCACGGACAACGCCAAGCGGCTTTTCAATTACCTGTGCGACCAGTACGGCAAGACCATGCTCTCCGGCCAGTACTGCGACACGGGGGCCAACGGCTGGGAGAACATGAAGATCGCGGAGACCAACGGGGGCAAATACCCCGCCATCCTGGGGCTGGACATGGGCTATTATTCCCAGACCGGCGTGGATCACGAGGTGAAGATCAGCACAACGGAGCAGGCCATCGCCTATTGGGAAAAGGGCGGCATCGTCACCCTGTGCTGGCACTGGCTGGCCCCGGAGAAGTACATCTCCGGCACATGGTACAGCGCCTTCCGGCCGGAGGAGTGCGACATGGACCTGACGGCCATCATGAACGGCGAGGACCAGGAGGGCCTGGCCCTTTTGAAGCAGGATATCGACAATGTGGCCCAGCAGCTGCTGCTCATGCAGGAGGCGGGAGTGCCCATTCTGTGGCGGCCCCTGCACGAGGCCTCCGGCGGCTGGTTCTGGTGGGGCGCGGAAGGGCCGGATACATATAAGAAACTTTACATCATGCTCTACGACACGCTGACGAAGGAATACGGCCTGCACAACCTGATCTGGGTCTGGAACGGCCAGGACAAGGACTGGTATCCCGGGGACGAATATGTGGACATCATCGGCATGGACATCTACGCCGGGGAGCATGTCTATACATCCCAGGTCGATCAGTTCCTTTTGAACCACAGCTGTTCCCCCGGCAACAAGATGGTGGCGCTCAGCGAAAACGGCACCATGATCGACCCGGACCTGGCGGTGCGGGACCGGGCCATGTGGGGCTTTTTCTGCACCTGGAGCGGCCAGTTCGTGCTGAACGACGGCGTGCGCAAGACCTATTCCGAGCAGTACACGGACGCGGAAATGCTCACGAAGGTCTATAACAGCGAGGTGGTCGTGACCCGCGACGAGCTGCCGGATCTGAAGAGCTATCCCATCGAGGACGGCGGCTGATGCTGAAAAAATGGCTGGACGTGGAAGGGCCGGTGATGGGCTTTCTGGGAAAGACGGGGCAGCTCATCGCGCTCAGCGCCCTATGGGTCCTGGGGTGCGTGCCGGTGGTCACGGCGGGGACGAGCACGGCGGCATTGTATTACGCGGTGGTCAAGTCGGTCCGCCGGGGCCGGGGCCACGCGGCGGGCGAGTTCTGGCGCAGCTACCGGGCCAATCTGGGCCGGGGCATAGCGGCGGGGCTGCCGGTGCTGGCGGCGGGAGCGCTGCTGGCGGCGGACGTGGTCATCCTCCGCTCCCAGGACAGGCCCCTGTACACCGGGGCGGTGGTGGTGCTGGCGGTGATGCTGGCATTCCTGGCGGTATATGTGGGACCGGTGCTGTCCCGCTTTTCCGTGAAGGTGACCCAGGTGTGGCGGCTGGCCTTTGTAATGGCGGTGCGGTTTTGGTACCGGACAGCCGCGATCTTGATCCTGGGGGCGCTGGCGGGCGCGCTGCAGTTTTACGTGCTGCCGGTCCCCACGGTGCTCATCCTGCCGGGGGCGGGATGTTTTGCCGCGTCTTTCGCGATAGAAAAGGCGCTGCTGTGTTATATGCCGCCCCGGGAAGAGGGCGACGACTCCTGGTATTACGACAGTTGAGAGGGTAAGGGGCGTGACGATGACGATCAGAAAGAAATCAGCAAAACGGATGGCCGGAGCCATGGCGGGGGTACTGGCGCTGACGCTGGCGCTGCCCATAGGGGCCCTGGCCCAGGAGCCCGCGGATGAGACGGCCGCGGAGCTGACCCGCAGCGGATTCGAGGAGCTGGTCAGCGAGTACGCCGTTTCCGCCGGCAAGCTGGGGTATAAGGACTACGTCCTCCGGCACGAGGGCGGGGACCGGCCGGAAGAGGAGATCACGATCGACGCCGGCGGCTATACCCGCTACGAGGAGGCGGACGATCCCGCCGACCCGGAGGTCCGCCCGGACTTTGAGGGCATGGAGGGCGAGAGCGTGCTCACGGCGGAGAACTCCCTCATCGAGTTTTCCTTCGACGTGGAGCGGGAGGGGTATTACGACCTGTCGCTGCTGTACTATCCGGTGGAGGGGAAGAACTCCGCCATCCAGCGCAGCATTTTCCTGGACGGGCTTTTGCCCTATTCGGAGCTGTCCCTGGTGGAATTCCAGCGGGTATGGGCCTGCGACGTAAAGGATACATATGCCGGTGACGGCGGCGTGGAGCTTCTGTCCTGGTCCAAGGACAACCAGGGCAACGACCTCAAGCCCGGCATGACGGAACAGCCCGAGTGGGTGGAGAGCTATGTCTATGACAGCCAGGGCTATGTGACCACACCATTGTCCCTGTACCTGACCGAGGGAGAGCACACCCTGACCCTGACGGGTCTGCGGGAGCCCATGCTGCTGCGGAAGGCGATATTGTCCAACCGGGCCTCCGCCCGGCCCTACGCGGAGGTGAAGGCGGAGCAGGACGCCGCCGGATACGCCGACAGCTCCGGCCAGCTGGTGCGCATCGAGGCGGAGAACGCGGTCAAGACGTCCTCCCAGATGCTCTACGCCCAGCAGGACCAGAGCTCGCCCGCCGTATATCCCGCCAGCCCCAAGGCCCTTTTGAACAATACGATAGGCGGCAACTCCTGGCGGCTCAACGGCCAGTGGATGGAGTGGAAGTTCTCCGTGGACGAGAGCGGGTACTATAACATCGCCCTGTTCGACAAGCAGAACTTCGTCAAGGGCATCTACGTGTCCCGGCGCGTCTCCATCGACGGGGCCGTACCCTTCGAGGAGATGGAGGACTACGGCTTCACATACGGCTCCGGCTGGCGGCAGGACGTGCTGAGCGACAGCGAAGGCCAGCCCTACGCCTTCTATCTGGAGGCCGGGGAGCACACCCTGCGCATGGAGGTGGTCCTGGGCAAGTTCGCGGACATCATCAGCTCTGTGCAGGACTGTGTGACCCAGCTCAACGCCATCTACCGCAGCGTCATCCGCATCACCGGCGTGTCCCCGGACCGGTACAGGGACTATGAGATCGAGCAGTCCCTGCCGGAGCTGGAGGGAGAGCTGATCGCGGTCAAGGACGAGCTGGACGACGCCATCGCCCGCCTGCGGGCCCTGATCGGCGAGAACAGCGACAAGGAGAGCGTGCTCATCACCATGAGCGACCAGCTGGGGGAGCTCATCAAGGACCAGGAGCGGTTCACCGAGGTCATCAGCGCCTATAAGGTGAACATGCGCGCCACGGCCACCTGGATCACCCAGGTCATCGACCAGCCTTTGCAGCTGGACCGGATCTATGTCTATTCGCCCGACGCGAAGGTGAAGGTGGAGAACACCGGGTTCTTCCCGTCCCTGTGGCATGAGGCGAAGCGGCTGTTCTATTCCTTCATCATCGACTACAACCAGATCGGCGACGTGAGCAGCGACAAGGAATCCACCGCCATCACCCTGTGGATCGGCACCGGCCGCGACCAGGCCAACGTGATCAAGTCCCTCATCGACGCCACGTTCACCCCCGAGTCCAACATCAACGTGAACGTGCAGCTGGTGGATATGAACACGCTCCTGCGGGCCACCCTGGCCGGCGAGGGGCCGGACGTGGCCATCCAGGTGCCCAACACCAACGGCATCGCGGGCGCGGTGCTGACCACCGGCAACGACACCGCCGTCAACTACGGCATCCGAAACGCCGTGCTGAACCTGCGGCAGTTCGACGATTATGACGAGGTCGCGGCCCGGTTCTCTCCCAGCGCCATGGTGCAGCTGGAGTTCTACGGCAAGACCTACGGCCTGCCGGAGACCCAGACCTTCCCCATGATGTTCTACCGCAAGGACATCCTGGCGGAGCTGGGCATGGAGGTGCCCCAGACCTGGGACGACGTGAAGGTGGCCATGACGGTGCTGAGCAAGAACCAGATGGAGTTCGGCATGCTGCCCTCCGAGCAGATCTTCGCCATGCTCCTGTACCAGAACGGCGGCGCCTACTACAACGAGGAGGGCAGCGTCTCCGCCCTGGATTCGGAGGAGGCCGTCAACACCTTCAAGCAGTACTGCGAGTACTATACGGACTACAAGCTGGACAAGGAGACCAGCGTGGAGCAGCGCTTCCGTACGGGCGAGTGCCCCATCATCATCAGCGACTATACGCTTTATAACAACCTGCAGGTCTCCGCGCCGGATATCGACGGTTTGTGGGGCATCGCTCCGGTGCCCGGCAAGGAAATGGAGGACGGGTCCATCGACCGGTCCGTGGGCTCCACGGGCCTGACCAGCCTGATCATGTCGGCCACCGAGGAGCCGGAGGCGTGCTGGGAGTTCTTGAAGTGGTGGACCTCCGCCGAGACCCAGACCAGCTTCGGCTATGAGATGGAGAGTCTTCAGGGCGAGGCCGGGCGCGTGCCCACGGCCAACCTGGAAGCCTTCGGGAACATCGCCTGGAAGGCGTCGGACATGGAGGCACTGTTGGACCAGTACCAGTGGGTCAGGGGCATCCCCCAGGTGCCCGGCGGATATTACTCCTGGCGTAACGTGAACAACGCCTTCTACACCGTGACCACCGACACGGACTTCGCCTCCCCCAGAGAGGAGCTGATGGACAAGGTGGTGCTCATCAACACGGAGCTGCAATACAAGTGGGATGAATTCGGACTGGTAAGCGAACAGCGGGGAGGTGAGGAACAGTGAACGAAGTGAAACAGATCAAGACCGCCGCCCCCGCCAGACCCAGGTTCTCCCTGGGCCGGAAGGAGCGCCGGCTCCAGGATCACACCATCTCCTACGTGATGCTGGCCCCCTATTTCATCCTGTTCACCCTGTTCACCGTCCTGCCGGTGCTGGCGTCCATCGTGCTGAGCTTCACGGACTTCAACATGCTGGAGTGGCCCCATTTCGTGGGCTGGACCAACTACATCCGGCTGCTGGTCAACGACGATCTTTTCATCGTGGCTTTGAAAAACACCCTGCTCTTCGCCGTGATCACGGGCCCCATCAGCTATCTGATGTGCCTGCTGTTCGCCTGGGTCATCAACGAGTTCAAGGGCAAGGTCCGGGCGTTTTTGACGCTGATCTTCTACGCCCCGTCCATCTGCGGCAACGCCTATATGATCTGGCAGATCATCCTGACCGGCGACCGGTACGGCTACCTGAACGGCCTGCTTTTGAAATGGGACATCATCAACGAAGCCATTATATGGATGAAAACGGAGAAGTACGTGCTGCCGCTGCTGATCGTGGTGCAGCTGTGGCTGAGCCTTGGCACGGGCTTTCTGTCCTTCATCGCCGGCCTGCAGACCGTGGACAAGAGCCTTTACGAGGCCGGCGCTCTGGACGGCATCAAAAACCGCTGGCAGGAGCTGTGGTACATCACGCTGCCGGCCATGAAGCCCCAGCTCATGTTCGGCGCGGTCATGCAGATCACCCAGTCCTTCGCCATCGCGGACATCTCCATACAGCTGGCCGGCAACCCCTCGGTGAACTACGCCGGCTCCACGGTGGTCACGCACCTGCTGGATTACGGCACGGTCCGATTTGAGATGGGCTACGCCTCCGCCATCGCGACGATTTTGTTCCTGCTGATGGTGGGCACCAACAAGCTGGTGCAGCGGCTGCTCAGAAGGGTGGGGGAGTGAGATGAAAAAACTGCGTCGCCTTTTCCGTCACCGGAAAAACCGGAAGATCAACCGTTCGCCTGCGGGCAACGCGCTGCTGTTCTTCCTGATGGGCATCTTCGGCGTGCTGATGGCCGTGCCCCTGGTCATGATCGTCAACAACGCCCTCAAGCCTCTGGACGAGCTGTTCCAGTACCCGCCCAAGCTGTTCGTGCGAAACCCGACCCTGAACAACTTCGTGGACCTGTTCGTGGCCATGAACTCCTCCTGGGTCCCCTTCTCCCGGTATGTGCTCAACACGGTCATCATCACCGTGGGCGGCACGGTGGGACACGTGATCCTGGCCTCCATGGCGGCGTACCCCCTGTCCAAGCACGAGTTCAAGGGCAAGAACCTGCTGTTCAGCATGGTGGTGCTGTCCATGATGTTCTCCTGGACGGTCACCCAGATCCCCAACTACATGAT
>CANPXZ010000113.1 GCA_947587485.1 uncultured Oscillospiraceae bacterium
CGGCATCTGCGGCGACCTGTTCAAGGTCACCCCCATGCTGACCGAGGCCATTCGCGCCGCCAAGGCCGCGAAGTAAGCTTCACGCAAAAACAAAGCAAACGGGCCTGCCGCATTTGCGGCAGGCCCGTCAAGAGGACAATAAAAAAAGAATAAGTTTTTTCACAGCCAGCAGGGATCTGCTGGCTGCTTTTATGCGGCCAAGTAGCTATTGTGCTTTTCCAGCGGCGTTAGAACACCGAGGTTACGCTGCACACGCCGGGTGTTGTAGTAACAGATGTAGCTTTGGATCATCTGGGTAAGAGCCCGCTTGCTGGTAAATCGCTTTCCATAGTAACGCTCCCGCTTCAAAATGCCCCAGAAGCCCTCCATGGGACCGTTGTCTATGCAGTGGGCCCCGCGGGACATAGCGCAGCGTCCAGGTCCGCACTTGTTGGTAGCTGACCTGGTATTTCAGCGCCATTGCTCCATAGTTCTTGCCATTCTCCAGGCACTCTTTCGCGATCTTCAAGCGCTCATCCTGTGTCGTCTTTCGTGACGTCCTCATGTAGCTCCCTCCCGATCTTTTCGAGGTCAATCTTCCATGAGCATTATACACCTTTATCCACTGCATGAGCGTTACACTTGCCCGGATATGATATTTCTTACAGACTGCGCTCAGGCTCCCTTTCCCGGCCAGGTATTCGCGCACAGCTGCCTTTTTTGTCTCGGTACTGTAGCAGCGGTTTCGTCCGTTCCGTCCCAGGGCCGCTGCACCCTCCGATTCGTACAGACGTATCCACGCCTGCACACTGGACTTACGCACTCCCATGATCTCCGCCGCGTACCGCTGACTCATTTTCCCGCGAAGGATCTGCCTTACGACTTTATACTTCTCCTCGCTGCTGATCTTTTTTCCCATAATAATGCTCCCTCCATGGATGCAGTGTCCTTTTTCACTGTCTTCCATAGAGGGAGCATATCAACGCGGCAGGTCATCGTTATATTCCCGATCACTTTTCCCCTCTCAGCTGCACCAGCCGGTCGCGCAGCAGGGCGGCGTACTCGAATTCCAGCATCTGCGCGGCCTTGCGCATCTGCTTTTCCAGCTTCTCGATCTCCGCCTGCCGCTCCCGGGCCGTCATCTTCACGCCGGAGGCGTTGACCGCCTCGGGCCGGTCGTCGCCGCCCACGTCCATCAGGTCCTTCACGTCCTTGATGATGGTCTTGGGCACGATGCCGTGAGCCTCGTTGTAGGCCCGCTGCTTGGCCCGGCGGCGCTCTGTCTCCCGAATGGCGGCGGCCATAGAGGGGGTCACCGTATCCGCGTACATGAGAACTAAGCCCTCCGCGTTCCGGGCCGCCCGGCCCGTGGTCTGGATGAGGCTGGTCTCGCTGCGCAGAAACCCCTCCTTGTCCGCGTCCAATATAGCCACCAGGGACACCTCCGGCAGGTCCAGACCCTCCCGGAGAAGGTTGATGCCCACCAGCACGTCGAACCGGCCCAGGCGCATGTCCCGGATGATCTCCATGCGCTCGATGGCGCTGATGTTGTGGTGCAGATACCGGCTGCGGATGCCCGCGTCGGTCAGATAGGCCGTCAGGTCCTCCGCCATCTTCACCGTCAGGGTGGTGACCAGGGTCCGCTGGTTTTTCGCCACCCGGGCGTTGATCTCCCCGATGAGATCGTCGATCTGCCCCTCCACGGGCCGGACCTGGATCTCGGGGTCCAAAAGCCCCGTGGGTCGGATGACCTGCTCGGCCACCTGGCCCGCCCGGCTGCGCTCGTACTCCCCCGGCGTGGCGGAGACGTAGATGGCCTGGTGGATGCGGGAATTGAACTCGTCGAACATCAAAGGCCGGTTGTCGAAAGCGCAGGGCAGCCGGAAGCCGTACTCCACCAGCGTCTCCTTCCGGCTCCGGTCCCCCCGGTACATGGCCCGGACCTGGGGCAGGGTCACGTGGCTCTCGTCCACGAAGAGGATGAAGTCCTTGGGGAAGTAGTCCAAAAGCGTCATGGGAGCGCTGCCGGGGGCCCGGCCGGAGATGATCCGGGAATAGTTCTCGATGCCGGAGCAGTAGCCCAGCTCCTGCATCATCTCGATGTCGTACTCGGTCCGCTGCTTGAGCCGCTGGTATTCCAGGAGCTTGCCGTTTTCCTCGAACCAGGCCAGCCGCTCCGCCAGCTCCTTTCGTATTTGGACGATGGCGGCCTCCATCTTCTCCTTGGTGGTCACGTAGTGGTTGGCGGGCCAGATGGGGATGTTGGTGAGCCGGCGCACCACGGCCCCGGATACGGCGTTGATCTCGCTGATGCGGTCGATCTCGTCCCCGAAAAACTCCACCCGCAATGCGGTGTCCTTCCAATAGGCGGGCCAGATGTCCACCGTGTCCCCCCGGACCCGGAAGCGGTTGCGCTCAAAGGCCACGTCGTTTCGCTCATAGCGGATGTTCACCAGCTTCCGGGAAAGCTCCGGGATGGGCAGCTCTGTCCCCACCCGCAGGGACACCATCATGGCGGCAAAGTCGTCCGGCTCGCCCAGGCCGTAGATGCAGGAGACGGAGCTCACCACGATCACGTCCCGCCGCTCCAAAAGCGACGCGGTGGCGGAGAGACGGAGCCTGTCGATCTCGTCGTTGATGGAGGCGTCCTTCTCGATGAAGGTGTCCGTGTGGGGGATGTATGCCTCCGGCTGGTAATAGTCGTAGTAGCTGACGAAGTACTCCACGGCGTTTTCCGGGAAGAACTCCCGGAACTCCGCGCAAAGCTGGGCGGCCAGGGTCTTGTTGTGGGCCAGCACCAGGGTGGGCCGCTGGACCCGCTCGATGACCTTCGCCATGGTATAGGTCTTGCCGGAGCCGGTGACGCCTAAGAGCACCTGCTCGTCGATGCCGTTTTCGATGCCCTCCGCCAGGGCGGCGATGGCCTCCGGCTGGTCCCCGGCGGGCTCATAGGGGGATACGACCTTGAAGGGCTTGCTTTCCATGGGGGCCTCCTTGCGCACGTTTTGCTAAATGTCTATTATAGCACAAAATCAGGAAAGCACAAGCAAACGCTCCCCGGCCTGCAAAAGGGGGCTCTGCTTGTGCATGATATATGCTCACGTCAGTTCATCGTCCTCGTCCAGCAGCTTCCCCGGCTGGATGTTGAGCGCGTCGCAGATCTTGAAAAGCGTCTCCAGCGAAATGCCGCGCGTGGTGCTGTAGCCCTCCACCTGGGCGAGAAAGTTCAGACTGCGGTCGATCTTCTCCGCAAAGACCTCCTGGGTGTACCCGGCCTTTTTACGGTAGTAGGCGATACGCAGGCCCATGATCCTGTACCGTTCCGGATAATCCGTTTGCATGGCGAACCCCTCCTGATACCCTAAATTGTATCAAGCGGGGGTGTAAAAATTTATCGTATTAAAAACAAGGATTGTTTACTTTAAGTAAATAATCTGCTATCATACGTGGTGCATATCTGCAAAGCGGAGGATAGCTTCAATGGAACGGAACGAGACAGGACGGATAGGTTATATAGACGCGATGAAGGGTTTTGCCATTTTATGCGTGGTGCTGGGGCACGTGGCGATATCTTTTTCCTCGCTGGGCGTGTTCCCTGACGCGTACGGTTTTGTGAATGCCGTCCATGACATCATATACGCCTTCCATACTGTACTACTCGTTCTTTTTCTATGTGGGCTGTCTGTACGACCGGGCCGGGGGAAAGCTCATCGGCAACAGGGCCCTGACCGCCGCGGCGCTGTGTGCGGCGGTGGTGCTGGGCGCGGTTTTCTGGAACAGGGAGCCGTCGGTGGAAGGGGGACTGCACTCCGTGCCCGGCGTGAACGTGGCAGTGGCATTGGGGATATCCCTGGCCGTGTGGTATGTGTTTGAACACGCCGCATGGCTCGGCGGGAACCGGGTCCTCCGGTATCTGGGCCGGCACACGCTGGAGATCTATCTGCTGTCACCCTTTTTGATGACGCTGCTGGGAAGGGCGATCACCATGCTTGGCGTCGGCAGCGTGTATATCGCCTATGTCTGCCAGGCGGCCCTGTGCGTGGCCCTCTCGCTCCTGGCCGCGTTCGTCTGCCAAAAGCTCCATGTTTACGGACTGCTCTTCAAACCCGTCACGTTCCTGCGGGAGATAAAGCGCCGGCGCGTGGGCGCGCCGTAGCCCTCCCGTCGGCTCACGCCTCTTCCTCGTCCCCGGCCATGTATTCATAGTATTCCGCCTCGCCGGAAAACAGCATGTACCGCCCGTCCACCAATCCGTAGTATCCGGCTCCCGTAAAATATCCGCGCATGCTCAGCGCCTCCCTTCAGCATGTTCAGGATACCGGAATGGAAGTCCCATAAACCGGACAGCAATGCCTCTTTACGAACAGACTGCGATGGGGTATAATGATTACTGAAAGTGAAAAAAACCGGACGGTCTGCGAGAAAGAGAGACGCCATGAACTACATCCTGTTCAATCCCCTGTCCAACAACGGCAAGGGCACCGAGGGCCTGGACGCGGTGATCGCCGCCGCAGGACAGCGCTGCCCCGGCGGGACGCCGGAGCTGGTGGACGTGACGAAGGAGGACGAGGCGGCGCTGCTGACGGGTCTGTCCGTCGACGACGAGGCCATCGTCTGTGGCGGGGACGGCACCCTCCACTGCCTCATCAACGCCCTGGACGGGGCGGTGCCCGCCGCGCCGGTGTATCTGTGGCGGATGGGCACCGGCAACGACTTTCTGCGGGACGTGGCGGAAAAGGATAAGACACAGATGGTCCGCCTGAACGAGTACATCCGGGACCTGCCCATCTGCGAGGCCGGCGGGCAGCGCCAGCGGTTTTTGAACAACGTCAGCTTCGGCCTGGACGGCCAGGTCTGCGAGCTGGGGGAGCAGGAAAAGGCCCGGCTGGGCCGGCCGGTGAACTACGTGAGCCTGGCTCTGCGGCTGGTGCTGCGGGACTTTCAGCCGGCCAGCGCCTCCGTCACCGTGGACGGGGAGACACGGACCTACGAGCGGGTCTGGGTGGCCTCCGCCTTCAACGGCCGGTACGTGGGCGGCGGCAAGAAGCTGGCCCCGGACCAGGACCGGACCGGGGACAAGCTGTGCTGCGTGGTGCTGCACAGCCTGAACCGGGCCACGGCCCTTCTAAACCTGCCAAAGGCCTTCGTGGGAAAGCATGTGGACCTGCCCCAGTGCGACATCCGCTTCGGCCGGGACATCTCCGTCACCTTCGACCGGCCCGGGGCCATCAACCTGGACGGGGAGCCCCTGCCCCGGACGGTCGCCTACCGGGCGGTGAAGTGAGCTTCCCCCGGCTTGCGAAAGCGGCGGGGGTGTGATAAAATAAATTGAACAGGAAGGGAGGCGGAGCCGGTGGACGAGCTGAAGCTGATCGTGGCCAGCAACCTTATCAAGCTGCGGCAGAAGGCCGGCATGACCCAGGCGGAGCTGGGCGAAAAGCTCAATTACTCCGACAAGACCGTCTCCAAATGGGAGCGGGGCGAGTCCATCCCGGATGCCTACAGCCTGACCCGCCTGGCGGCGATCTACGGCCTGACGGTGGACGATCTGCTCCACGACGAGGGGGCCTGGCAGGACCCGGTGGAAAAGGCCCGGGCCGAGGAGAAGGCCGCCGCCCCCACCTTCAGCAGCGGTATGGTGACCCTGGTGGCCATCGTGGGCATCTGGACCATGGCGGTCATCATGTTCGTGGTGTGCTGGGTGGCGCTGGACCAGCTTCTGTGGCTGATCTTCGCCAGCGCCGTGCCGGTGAGCCTCGTCACGCTGCTGGTGCTCAACTCCGTCTGGAACAAGGGCCGGCACAATATGGTCATCATCATGCTGCTGGTGGCCGCAGCGGTGACGCTGATATTTTTATTCCTGCTCAAGCGCAACCCCTGGCAGCTGTTTTTGATCCTCATCCCTGCGGAGATATTGGTGGTGCTCTGCTTCCATATCCGCCGCCGAAAGCCCTGATGCCGTGGGATTCTCCATTTCGTAGAATCGGTCGACCGGGACGTAGAGTCTTTCTACGTCCCGGCGGTTTTTTGAGAGAGCCCTCCGCAGAGAGTAGGTTGCCCCGGCCGGCGATCGGCTGTAAAATGCTTCCATACGATAGGAGGACTCTTTCATGAGCGACTATATCTTGAGCTGCTGCTCCACCGCCGACCTTTCCAAAGAGCATCTGGATGCCCGGGACATCCGGTACGTGTGCTTCCACTATTTCCTGGACGAGAAGGAATATCCGGACGACCTGGGCCAGACCATGCCCTTCGACTGGTTCTACCAGGCCATGGCCGACGGGGCCGAGACCAGGACCGCCCAGGTGAACATCTCCGAGTATCTGAATTACTTCACCCCCTTCCTGGAGCAGGGCAAGGACATCCTGCATTTGACCCTGTCCTCCGGCATCTCCGGCTCCTATAACTCCGCCGTGAACGCCGCCGCCATCGCCAGGGAGCGGTATCCGGACCGGAAGATCTATATCGTGGACTCCCTGGCCGCCTCCTCCGGCTACGGCCTTCTGATGGACGGCCTGGCGGACAGGCGGGACGCGGGCATGGGTATCGACGAGCTGCGGGACTGGGCGGAGGAAAACCGTCTGCGGCTGCACCACTGGTTCTTCTCCACGGACCTGACCTTCTTCGTCAAGGGCGGCCGCATCTCCAAGGCGGCGGGGGTCTTCGGCGGCGTGCTGAACATCTGCCCGCTGATGAACGTGGACTATATGGGCCGGCTCATTCCCAGGGAAAAGATACGGACCAAGAAAAAGGTCATCCGGGCCATCGTGGACAAGATGGAGAAGTACGCGGACGGGGGCCTGGACTACGACGGCAAGTGCTACATCTCCAACTCCGCCTGCCTGGAGGACGCCAGGGAGGTAGCCCGGCTGGTGGAGGAGCGGTTCCCCAAGCTGAACGGCAGGGTGCTCATCAACTCCATCGGCACCACCATCGGCGCCCACACCGGCCCCGGCACCGTGGCGCTGTTCTTCTGGGGCAAGAAGCGGGTGGACTGAGTGCGTCGTTTTGCTTGACAGGACCGGGACAAAAGGATATAGTATAGAGGCCGCCGCGATCTGCGGCGGCCTTTTATCCGGGTGTAGCGCAGTTGGTAGCGCGGGTGGTTTGGGACCACCAGGCCGCAGGTTCGAACCCTGTCACTCGGACCA
>CANPXZ010000114.1 GCA_947587485.1 uncultured Oscillospiraceae bacterium
AACACCATTTTAGAAGCTTTCTTCCCTTGAGTCACCCCTTTTCTTTACTTTGTTGCACTTATTTTGTAAATCTTCGATATATAATAGTATGAAAAGCTGGGAGGCGCGCACATGAACATCCACGAATCCGCCGAGGATTATCTGGAGGCCATATACATGCAGTCCCTGGAAAAGGGCTACGTCCGTTCCATCGACATCGCTAACGCCCTCGGCTATTCCAAGCCGTCCGTCAGCGTGGCCATGAAGCAGCTGGAGGAAAACGGCTACATCCGCCGGGACGCGGACAGGCTGCTGTATCTGGAGGAAAAGGGCCTGGCCATCGCCAAGCGCATTTACGAGCGGCACGAGACCGTGGCCGCCGTGCTCATGAGTCTGGGCGTGGGCGAGGAGGCCGCCTACCGGGACGCCTGCAAGATCGAGCACGACCTCTCCGACGAGAGCTTTGACCGCATCCGGGAATACATCGCCGTCCACGGCCATCCCAAAGCGCCCAATGCCGCTGCGGCCCACGAGCACGCCCACAGGGCCCAGGAGGCCCAGGAATAGTATAACGCGTTTCACAAAAATTGCAACACGCCCGCCGGAGCTTTCGCTCCGGCGGGCGTGGCCGCGTTTTCTCACTCTGCGGGCTCCGCTTCCATGGGGTCGGGGGCAGGCGTCGGCTCCGCTTCCATGGGGGCGGGCGTAGGCGTCGGCTCCGCCGCCAGGACATCGCCGTCCGATACCCGCCAGGGGCCGATCACATACCGGTCCGGCATCTCGCCGCCCTGATGGACCGTCCACCAGTCCTGCAGGATGTCGTTGGCCTGGCCGCTGTCCACGGCCCCGGTCCGCACCAGGCACCGGAAGCAGGCGTGGATGGTCTCAAAAAGGCCCGCCAGGGTCTGGCTGGGTCCCAGGTCCACCCACTGCTCGCCGGGCTTCAGCTCCAGGGAATAGACGTGCCCCGTCACGCCCTCGGGCCAGTCATCCTCCCCGCCCCACAGCAGCGCCTCCACGTCATAGCCCCGAAGGGTCCTCTCGCTGCCCATATCCAGCTGCCAGTCGAACCCCACGGCCACGACCGTCTGGCCGCTGCCGCACACGGTCCGGGACAGCTTTCCCGTTCCTGCCTCCAGGGCTGCGGCGATGTCCTCATAGGCGGCCAGCACCTTCTCCGACCGCTCCTTCGTCCATGTCCCGATCACAGTGCCGCTGTCGGCCTCGCAGCCCACGGCGGCCTCCAGCAGGGGCCTTTGCTCCTGCACCCAGGCGGCGAAGTCCTCCGCCGTCCACCATTGGATCTCATCCGCCGGGAACATACTCTCCTGTTTCTCCTCCGTCATGGGCAGCAGCACCACCGCCTCCCCCCAGTCGTAGGGGGCCGGGTCCATTGCCGCCTCCTGCTCCGGGGCGCCGGTGGCGAACACCGCCGTCACGCCCAGGGTCAGGACCAAACTCATCACGACGGCCCAAACCGTAAGTTTTTTGCATTTCATGATCGATACGATACGCTCCTCCATAGCGTTTGCGCTGAAATGGCTGACGAGGGGCGAGAGGCCGCTTTTGGCCTCCTCCATGCGGATGAGGGTCCGGGCATAGTCCGCCCGGCTGCCGCCCGGCACGCTCCGCACCGCATACCCGTCGCAGGCCATCTCCATATCCCGGTTGGCCAGCGTCAGCATGACCCACACCAGGGGATTGAACCAATGCAGGCACACAGCCGCCGCCAGCACCGGCTTTTTCAGCCCGTCCAGCCGCCGGATGTGGCCGTACTCGTGGGCCAGGATATAGCCCAGCGTCTTTTCATCCTTCCAGTCCGTGTCCGCGTTCAGCAATATCACCGGCCGCAGCACGCCGTAGGTCACGGGGGTCTTCACCCGGCCCGACAGCCGCACGGACACCTGCCGCCCCAGGGGGTGGTCCTGCTGCCAGCGGCGGACAAAGCCGTCCTCCACGGGTATGGCCTCCCGGAACCTCCGCCGGGCCCGCAGGCCGCTCTCCGCGAAGACCCCGGCGCAGCTCAGCGCCCCAGCCGCCCAGAGCAGCGTCCCCCAGGGGATATCCGCCGCCCCGGCCTCCGGGTCGCCGGGCCGGCTCTGGGTCCGCGCGGGAACGGCGGCCTCCGTGTCACGGCGTTCCGCGCCGCCCGATACGGCGGGATCTTCCCGGGCAGCTTCCGCCCGGACCGGCTCCGCCCGGACCGCCTCGATCCGGGGCGTCAGCCAGGCGTACACGCTCACCGGCGACGGCACGCTCACCGGTACCAGCAGCCGGACCAGCGCCACCGTCCACAGCGCCGTGAACATGGCCCTGGGCAGCCGGTTCGCGCCCAGCGCCCGGATCACGGTCACCGCCAGGATCACAGCTCCCCCGGCGATACTCATGTCAAGCAAACTCATGACGCCTCACTCCAGCTCGTCCACGATCTCTTTCAGCCGCCCGATCTGCTCGGCGGACAGCTTTTTCCGCCCCAGCAGGGCCGCGAACAGCTTGTCCGCAGAGCCGTCGAAGAGCTTGCCGATGAGCGCGTCCGTCTCCGCGTCCTGGACCGCCTCCCGGCTCACCAGGGCGTGGCACATGAACTTCGGCTCCGTGCGCCGGATGGCGCCCTTGCCGATGCAGCGCTTGATGAGGGTGTAGGTGGTGTTCACGTTCCAGCCCACCTCCTGCCCCAAAACCTCCGCGATGTGGCTGGCGGTGCAGTCCCCCTCCCGCCACAGCACGTCCATGACCTTCAGTTCCGAATCAAACAGCCTGTTTTCCATCGTCGTTCTCCTTGGGTTACTACCGCGGTAGTATTGAGCTCGCCGTCATACTACCACAGTCGTAACCCTTTGTCAATACTACTTCCGTAGTAAAATTGAAATTTTCCGCGCCCTGTGGTATGATGGGGTAAAGATATTTGAAAGGAGGCACCCCATGCCCACGCTGCCCCTTGCCATTGGCGGCGCTCCATGCAAGGTTTGAGGATAAGCTGACGGAAGGCGAACACACGTCGCTCCACGGGGGCTCTTTTCGGCGCTTTTCGTCTCGTCGTCGTCGGCTTGCGTCAGCAAGCCTTCCTCCTTCTCAGCGAAAATCCCTCGAAAACTGCTCCCCGTGGAGTGCGAAGCAGTTTCTGGCGAGCGGGTCTGTGTCCAGGCAAGGAAAAGCCCGCAGGGAATACTTTCGTATTGCCAAGGAATTTGACGCCACATGGACGCGGACCCGCCGCCAGAAACCGACGCGGGTCCGCCTCCCGTCAGCTATTGCATGGAGCAATAAACAGACATCCTCGGACTTTGCAAATTTGACGACCCAACAAGATCAAAGGAGCAAAGTCGAAATGAAAAATACATATCGTGAATTGAAGCCCTTCCTCATCCTCTGGTCCACCCAGAGCCTGTCCCAGCTGGGCAGCGCCATGACAAGCTTCGCCCTGACGCTGTGGCTGTTTGAAAAGACCGGTTCGGCGCTGAGCACGGCGCTGCTGGGGGTGTGTTCCTACGGGCCATACGTGCTCATGAGCGTTTTCGCCGGGACGCTGTGCGACCGGTGGGACAAGAAGCGGACCATGCTGGTCTGCGACGGCCTGGCGGCCTGCTGCTCGGTGGCGGTGCTGGCGCTGCTGCGGCTGGACGCGCTGCGCCCGGCCCATCTGTACGTGCTCAACGCGGTGACCGGCCTGATGAACACGGTCCAGTCCCCGGCAAGTGACGTGGCCCTGACGCTCATCACGCCCAAGGCCCGGTATCAGCGGGCCAGCGCCCTTCGGTCTTTTTCCGGCTCTCTGGTCACGCTCCTGCACCCCATGCTGGCGGCGGCGCTGTTCGCCCTGGCGGGGATGGAGGGGGTGATCCTCGTGGACCTTTCCACCTTCGCCCTGGCGGCGCTGACCCTGGCATTTTTCGTGCCCATCCCGGCGGCGGAGCCGGACAGGTCCGGCGGCGAGAGCCTTTTGGCCGGCGCGAAGGCGGGGCTTGCCTGGCTGCGGCGAAACGGTCTGATCCTGACGCTGATCCTGTTCATGGCGGGGGTGAACCTCGTGGCCTCGGCCTTTGACGCGGCGCTGCCGGCCTATGTGCTGAGCAGCCCCAACGGGGGCGAGGGCGCGTTGGGGGCGGTGTCCTCCTGCGCGGGACTGGCCACCCTGGCGGGCAGTCTGCTGGCCGCGGCGCTGCCGCCGCCCCGGGACCGGGTCCGGACGATCTGGTGGACGACGCTGTTCTCATTGGGGACGGAGAATTTCATCCTGGCCTTCACCGGGACCCCCCTCTGGTGGTGCCTGGCCCAGGCGGTCGGATGGAGCGTGATACCGGTGATGAACGCCAACCTGGACGTGATACTGCGCGGCACGATCCCGCCCTCCATGCAGGGCCGGGTCTACGCCTGCCGGAACGCCTTGCAGTTTTTCACCATCCCTCTGGGACTGTTCGCCGGGGGCTTTCTGGTGGACCGTGTCTGTGGTCCCCTGACGGCGGACCCGGAGGGGCCCCTGGCCCAACTGTTCGGCGCGGGCGGCAATCCCGGCCCGGCCCTGACCATGTTCACGCTGGCCCTGTTGGGCGCGGCCGTGTGCCTGGCCTTTCGCCGGCCTCTGAGGAAGTATACGTATAAAGAATAAACGATGGCCCTGCCGTACCCCGGCAGGGCCTATCCTTATAAGGCTCCCTTGTGCACAGGGGGCCTTTCAAAGCGGTGCGCCTGCGGCGCTCTACCAATGCACAAATTCTCCGCCGATGACGCCACACACAGCGTCGTCCGACAAAATACCGTATTTCTCCGGCCGCCGGTACTTGTCCCCCATGACGTCGCCTCTCCTGTGGGTCCTGAGCCTGTCCAGTTCCAGCGCGGCCACGTAAACGCCCGGGGCCTCCGGGGCCTCGAAAACGCACATGTCCCGCGCGCCCTCCGCCTGCCAGGGAACGCCGTCAAAAAGCGTCGAACGGCCGTTGCAGTCGGGCTGTCCCGCCGGATAATTGCAGGTCGCCACCGCCACCATGTTCTCGTAGGCCCTCGCCCGCAGCGCGGACAGGCGGTTGATCTCCATCGGGCAGGCGTTCGGCGCCAGGATGAGCTCCGCGCCCTTCAGCATCAGTATCCTCGCGCTCTCCGGAAACTCCCGGTCAAAGCAGATCATAGCGCCGATCTTCACGGTCCCACGCCCAAAATCCAGCTCGGCGGTATAAAAATCCTCGCCGCCGTCCAGCACCCGCTCCAGATCGAACGCGCAGGTGTGCACCTTCGAATAGTGCAGGACCTCCCGGCCCGTTCTGTCGAAAAATACGACGGAATTCAGCGGCTTTGGCGCATGCTTTTCCAGAAACGTTATCCCTATCGCCATGCGCAGCTCCGCCGCCAGCGCGCGAAAGCCCTCCAAAAAATCGCAATCCTTCTCAATGGCAAGCCGCTCCAGCGCCTCACGCTCCTGGGGCAGCGCGTAGGCGTCGCTCCACATCTCCGGAAAAAGCGCGATATCCGCGCCCTTCTCCTTCGCCTGTACGCAGGCGTTTTTCCCGATCTCAAAATTATCCTCAAGATCCCTTCCGGGAAGAATCTGCAAAAACGCGATTTTAATATCCATATCTTGGTCCTCAGTTATAAAAACTACGCCTTTCTGAAAATCGGCAGGATCATGGTAAAATACGAGATCAGATTATATCCCGCGTGGGCCGTTATACAGCACAGAAGGGAGCCTGTCCGCAGATATAGCAGCCCCAATACGACACCGCAGACCAGCGCCGCCGCGCAGACCACCGCCCATAATATGCCCCGGACCGAGGTCCCTCTCACGATATCGGCCTGAAAATGGAGCTTCGCTCTTAACAGACCCAGAAAGCCGCCCATGCACAGCGCGATCGTAATGACGTTCAGCACCCTTGCGCAGCCGGGCGCTATTTTCCTCCATACCGCCACGTCCAAAAACGTATAGAACAGCATAACGCCGAACCATGCCAGCACCCACAAAGCGCCCTGGCCTACAGACAGCCCTTTGTCCATATTTATCGTTACCCTCGTAAAGCGGCAGACCCGAGTTTTTCCCTGATACGCAGACTTGCCTCTGTATGCATGATCCAATGTCTTGAAAACGGCATTTGGATCAATCCGCGAATATCCTTCCCGCACCAATAGTCGACGAGCCATATGGCATTTTCATCCTTGCTCACGACATGCAGCGATTGTAAGCGCGCTTTTCTCTCATCCGATATTTTCATTTTCAACATATCGTAGGACAGGCCGTTTATTATCTTTTCCGTTCTCTCCTTTACCTCCGATATGTATGAATACAATTCTTCCAAATCGAGCTGTCTTGAAAAATCGGCTATCTGGTATTTTACAAGCTCATTGCCCGTCGTGATGACAGGAGAATGGATGCGCCGCTGATAGCCGCCCGTAAAAAACACCTGTTCGGTCCCGTCTATCAGCGTATGGGCGACGATATCCTCGATGCGGAAAATATGCCAAATAGAATATGCGATCGTTTTGCAGTGGTAACCGTTCGCGTTTACAAAAGGGATCGCGTCAAAAGCTTCTCTTGTCAGGTCCGACTTGAAGGATGATATGACCCGCATCAGTTCATTTCGCAGCGCAAACAGCGTGTCGACCCCTTCCCTGTAGGTATCCTTCCTTTTGATCTGCGCCTGCATCGATCTATTGAGTTCAGACCAATCTTTGTTCATAATGCGATCCTCAACATGTTTCCATCTGCCCGCATAACATAGAACAAAACCCAAATCGCTCGTAAAACGGCTTCAGGCTTTCCTCATAGACCACGGAGATCATGTAGATATGCTTTTCTTTCAGATATTCGATCATTTGCTTCATCAGGGCGGTACCGATCCCCTTGCCCTGGTGATCCGGGCAGACCATCAGATCCTGAATATACGCGTCCGTCACGCCGTTGGATACGCTGTCGATATATCCAATGAGTTTTTCATCCTCATAAGCCGCGATATGGCAATACGACGTCATCAACGGGCTTTGATACGCCCCTTCCATCCTGTTCCAGCCCACCGCTTCCCGCAGATCCGCCAGCGCTTTGACCGACACCTTTTCGTTTGTGAATTGTCAAGTTAAGTGCAACAGGGAATCAAAAAAGATTTCATAGGGAGAAAGCCAACCAAGGCATTTGCGAG
>CANPXZ010000115.1 GCA_947587485.1 uncultured Oscillospiraceae bacterium
GTTCATCCAGTCCCACGTGCCGGAGCACGCCCAGCTGGGCTGGGTGCTGCAGTGCTACACCATGTTCGGCGAGCTCTCCCGCATGACCCAGTTCAAGGACAAATCCGCCAAGAACGCGGACAACATCAACGGCGGGCTGTTCGCCTACCCCTCCCTGATGGCGGCGGACATTTTGCTCTACCAGCCGGACTACGTGCCCGTGGGGGACGACCAGAAGCAGCACGTGGAGCTGACGCGGGACATCGCCCACCGGTTCAACGGCGTGTACGGCAACGTGTTCAAGATCCCCGAGCCCTACATCCCCAAGGTGGGCGCCCGGGTCATGGACCTGCTGGACCCCTCCAGCAAGATGTCGAAGTCCGACGATATCGGCAACGGCCGGATCTGCCTCATGGACCAGCCCCAGGACATCATGCGCAAGTTCAAGCGCGCTGTCACCGACAGCGAGACCGGCGAACACTGCGTGCGCTACGACCGGGAGAACAAGCCCGGCGTGGCCAACCTGATGCAGATCTACGCCAGCTGCACCGGCAGGACCTTCGACCAGATCGAGGCGGAATTCGCCGGCCACGGCTACGGGGATTTCAAGACCGCCGTAGGTGAGGCGGTGGTGGAGACCCTCCGCCCCATCCGGGAGGAGGCCTCCCGACTCATGAAGGACAAGGGGTATCTGGAAAACCTCTGCCGCACCGGCGCGGAAAGGGCCTCTTATATCGCCATGAAGACCTTGCGGAAGGTCTACAAAAAAGTGGGCCTGGTGCCGAGAGCATGATTTGCGCCGCAGGCGCACAAAGAACAAAAGCCTCCCTCTGACGAGGGAGGTGGCACGGCGAAGCCGTGACAGAGGGAGAGATACACCGGAACTGGATGTCATCTTCTCTCCCCCAGTCAGCGTCGTCGGAGCACGCAGGCCAGGTCTCCCTTTGCCGCAAGCGGCAAAGCTCGAATGGCTCGCGGCTCCTCCTCTCCCCAAAAGGCAGTCATGCCTTTTGGGGACCCCAAGGGGCGCTGACAGCCCCCTCGTCAGAGGGGGCCATTATTATGTCCTTATGTCCTATGCCAACAGCATCGCGCCCAGCATGATGAGCAGATCCTTGTCCCCGCTCTCCCGGTACATCAGGTACAGGATCAGCGCCATGATCAGGTCGTCCGTCTCCATGCTGACGGACTCCAGCTTCTTCACCAGCGCCTCCATGGCCCCGGACAGGCCGCCGTGGGGCGGACCGCTCTGCGGCCGGTCCTGCCGGGGCGGATGCTGCTCCCGGACCGGCTCCGGGGCGCCCGGCATGTGAAACGCGCCGCTATACGCCATGGCCGCCGCCTCCGTATTCCCGGGCCACCGCCCCGGCGATCCCGGCCATCCGGGCGATCTGCATGGCCCGGTCCAGCTTTTCCTGCTTCTCCGGCTTCATATAGGGCCTCATGGCCATGAGAAGTGCCGTGGAGCGGCTGGGCTCCTTCTGCCCGGAAAACGCCCGGCCCAGCGCCGTGAGCAGCTTCGTGTCCATGGATGGCGCCTGGGCCGTCTGGGGCGGAGCGGACGGCTTTTCGCCGCCGGCGGCGCTCTCCCCCGCCTGCCCGAACAGCTCCTTTGCCATTTGGGACAGCTTTTCCATCTGCGCCGGGTCGGACAAAATGCCCTCCAGCGCCGCGCCAAGCTCACCGTCCATCCGGCTTCACCGCCTTCTGCACCTGCGATGCGAAGCGCTTTCCCTCCGGCGTGGACAGGATGTCCCGGAGCATCCGGCCCAGGGCGTCCATGTCCCCGGCCTTGGCGGCCTGTGTCAGCTTCTCGCCGTCCACCTTGGCGGCCAGCCGGGCCCCGTCCTCCGAACGGGCCAGGCCGTCCAAAGCCGCCCCTTGCTTTCCTTCCCGCACCTGGCGGGCGTATTTTTCCAGATCCATAAAGATACCCCCTCTGCCCGGTCCATTGTATGCGGACCGGCCGGAGGGGGTGCTTTTGTTTTGCTCCGCTCAGGAGTTCAGGTACTTGTCAAGGCGCATGAAGATGGTGGCGACCTCGGCGCGGGACGTGGCCGTGGTGGGCTTCAGGTCCGTGCCGCCGCTGGCGTTGGGCTTGCCCTCGATGACGCCGATGTTGATCATGGCCTTCATGGCGTTCGTGGCGTAGCTGGACACCTTCGAGCTGTCGGAATACTTGCTCAGGTCGCCCGCCGTGCTGGGGTATTTGTTCAGGTACTTCGTCAGGTAGTTGTAGATCATCACGCACACGTCCTGACGGGAGATGTAGCCCCTGGGGTTGAAGGTGGTGGCGCTGGTACCGTTGACGATGTCGTTCAGATAGGCCCACTGGGCATAGCCGTAGGAATAGTTGACGCTGGTGGTATTCTTACCGTTGATATCGCCGAACTGGCACACGTCGATGAGGGTCTTGCCGTAGTACACGCTGCTGATGTAGCCCTTGTGGGCGGAGTTGGAGTCGTACTGGATGTAGTACCACTTCACGTCCCCGTTCATCTTCTCGTCGTGGACGTACACATACTGGCCGCTGGCCTGCAGGGTGCTCACCGGCGGGTTATAGGTGGTGGCGGGGCCGCTGCGGACGTTGATATCGCTGCCCTGGGTGACGCCGATCTTGGTGTTGACGTTCTCCCAGTTTACGATCCTGGCGCCGGAGACGTTCAGCGAAGGCTTGGCGAACCGGCCCAGGACCGTGACGAACATGGCCCGGGTCACCGAATCGTTGGGCGAGAAGTACTGCACGTCGCCTACCTTCGTCGTGCCGTAGAACAGGCCCTTTTCCGTGGTATAGGCCACGGCGGAGCCGTACCAGGCGCTGCTGCTCACATCGCCGTAGCCGGTATCGACCTCCACGGTGATGGTGTGGTCCTTGTCCACATTTTTCAGCTCGACCCGCTCCTGGGCGCCCAGGCTCTCCCCGTCCACCCGGACGGACTTCAGCTCATAGGAGCCGATCTTCTTGCTGATCCGGAAGGTGATCGTCTCGCCCTTCAGGACCATATGCTCGCTGCCGGAGGGCGAGACGAAGCCGAAGGGGTCCACCACCGAGATCTTGAACATGTCGCCCTGGCCGATCTTGAAATCGGTCACGGCACTGGGTATGGCGTCGTCACTCATGGCGAAGGCCTTGATGATCATGTCCTTCTTGGCCGTGATGGAGATCTGGCCGGACTTGCCGTGAGAGCTGGCGGTGGTGGGCGCTTTTCCGTCGGTGGTATAGTAGATCGTCGCGCCGCTGTTGGCCTGGAGAGTCAGCACGGAGCCGCTCTTCACATAGTACACGGCCTCGTTGCCCTCCACCGTCTGGAACACGCCGCTGCCGCTGGTATCGCCCTTGACCGCCAGGGTGGGCGGCGTGGAGACCTCGATCTCCTCGCTCAGGGGGAAGCTGTTCTTTCCGCCGACCACCGCCATGGCCTGGATGGTGACCTTGGTGGCGTTGGCCGCCGCCGTCACCGTGAAGGGCTTGGTGTACAGGGTGCTGCTGGTGGTGGGGGCCGCGCCGTTGATGGTGTAATAGATCTTCGCGCCGGCGTCCTTATGGGTGAGCGTCACGGTGACCTGAGAGGGGCCGGAGGCCGCGATGCTCATGGACGGGGACTCGGCCATGTTCAGGTCCGCCACGTCGGCGGGACGGCGCACGCTGGGTCGGCTGGAGCAGCTGCGGCGGTACAGGGAGTAGCCCGTGCTGAGGTACCGCTGGAAGTCCAGCAGCGTGCCGGTGTAGGTATAGGTCCGGCCGGTGATCCGCTCGCCGTAGCAGGTGACCCGCATCTTGGGCGGGGTCTGCTCCGTGACCTCCACGGAGACGATGTTGCCGTTGGCGTCATAGCCCAGGTCGGTGATCACGACCACGTGGCTGCTGGGGTTGTTGAGCGTGTCGCCCACCTGCAGGTCCGCCAGGCCCGTATAGGGGATGTAGGTGGAGTAGTTCAGCATGCTGGTGCAGGTGCAGCGGACGGGCAGGTCCCAGGCATAGGACGCGAAGCCCGAGCAGTCGCTGCCGTAATAGGGCGCCAGGCGGGAGAAATCGGAATAGCTGGTGTAGAAGATGCTGTTTTTGACCTTGGTATTGCTGAGGAAGTCGGACAGGGAGATGCTCCAGCCCACATAGCCGGTGTTGACCGCCTGGGAATAGGGCACGCCCTGATAGGTGTGTCCCGCCAGGAATTTGCCGATCGAGGAGCTGCCGCTGGTATCGGTGACCTTGGCGTTGCGGGCCGCGTTGGCGGAGGTATAGCTGCCGTCGTTGCCGCCCCAGGAATACCGGTCCGCCAGGCACTTCCAGGTCACGTCCGCCATCTGCTGGGCCCGCAGGACGATGTTCTGCTGGTTGGTGGTCAGGGTCTTGGACCGGACGT
The DNA here is from genome assembly GCA_947587485.1 of uncultured Oscillospiraceae bacterium. Taxonomy (GTDB): domain Bacteria; phylum Bacillota; class Clostridia; order Oscillospirales; family Oscillospiraceae; genus CAJOIG01. The sequence continues at coordinate 4,344 of CANPXZ010000115.1, forward strand.
GGGACGTGCTGATGGTCATGATGCCGCTGTCGCCGCCGGCCTCCGTCAGGCCGTCCGTCAGGGCGGCGTACTCCGCGCTCTGCAGATAGGCCGCCTCATTGGCCAGCTGCTGCTCGTCGGGCAGGCCGCTGCCGGAGACCTGCTCCTGGTGCAGGGTATAGCTCTGCAGGCTGACGGAGCCCTCGAACAGTCCCGACAGGGACGTCTGATAGGTCTCGCCGCCGATGACCAGCACCAGCCACTCGCCGTCGGGCTTGCAGCTGTCCACGCCGGAGCGGAGCTGGGTCTGCTCCGCCCAAAGGGTATAGTTGAAGTAATCGCCGGTCAGATAGAGGTTGCCGTACTGGGTGGGGACGAAGCCGATCACCCCGTCCGGGGCCGGGAGCTTCTCCACCGCGCCGTCGCCCATATCCAGGGACCAGACCGCGCCGGAGGACAGATAGCGGACCTCCTGGCCCATCACGTACATCTGGGCCACTTCCGCGTCCGCGCTGTACACCGTCTCCGGCTCGCCGCCGGACGCCGGCACCCGGCAGATCGCGCTGCCCGCGCTGTAATAGAGCATCCCGTCGGACAGGTTCAGGTTCTTCCCGTCCGCCGTGGTCAGCAGCGTGCCGCCGGCCCACAGGCCGCCCTCGCTGTAATATGTAGTCCCGCCGGCGGTCAGATAGCGGCCGCCGCTCAGGATCGAGGCCGCCGGCGCGCCGGGCTCCGTCCAGGGCCACTGCTTGCGCTGGGGCTCCTCCGTGGGCTCGGGCTCCTCGGACGCCTCCGGCTCTTCGCTGGCCTCGGGCTCTGCGGTGACCTCAGGCTCCTCGGATGCCTCAGGCCCTTCGCTGGCCTCGGGCTCTGCGGTGACCTCGGGTCCCACGGTGGTCTCGGGTTCCACGGTGGTCTCGGGCTCCACGGGGACTTCTGGTTCCTCAGTAACTTCGGGTACTTCGGTAACTTCAGGCTCCGCAGTCACCTCAGGGGTGACCTCAGGCTCCGCGCTCACCTCCGGGGCCGTCTCCGGCTCCGCCGTCGCCTCGGGGACGATCTCCGAAACCTCCGCCGCAGGCTCCGGACTGTACGCCTCCAGCTGGGCGGACCCGGCGAACACGCCGGACAGGGCCGCCCGATAGCTCACGCCGCCGATCACGGCCAGCAGCCACTCGCCGTCGGTGCCGCAGCTCTCCACGCCGTACAGGACCGGGATCTGCTCCGCCCAGAGGGTTCGGGCGGACTCCCGCCCGGTGAGGAACAGGTTGCCGTATTTGGTGGGCGCGAGACCGGTGGTCTCCTCCGGGGCCGTCAGCTGCTCCGTCATGCCGTCGCGCATGTCGTAGGAATACGCCTTGCCCCCGGCCAGATACCGGATCTCCTGGCCCATCACGTACATCTGCTCCACCCTTTCGGCGGCGGCGGTGACCGTCTCCGCCGCGCCGCCCGCAGGCTGCATGCGGAAGATGGCGCTGCCCTCGCTGTAGTAGAGCATGCCGCCGGACAGGTTCAGGTTCGCGGCGTCCGCGCCGGACAGGAGCGTATCGTTGGCCCACAGGCCGTTCTCGCTGCGATAGACCGTCTCGCCGTCGGTCAGCGTCCTGCCGCCGTCCAGGATCGCCGCCACCGTGTTGCCGGGCTCGGTCCAGGGCCATACCTTGGGCTCCGGCTCCGCCGTGGCCTCGGGAGCGGCCTCAGGCGCTTCCGTGACCTCCGGCTCCGCCGGGACCTCAGGGACCGTCACCGGCTCCGCCGTGGCCTGGGGAACTTCCTCCGGCGCCGCCGGCGCAGTCTGGCCATCCACTGCGTCCGCGGGGGCAGACTCCTCCGGGGCAAGCTCCGCAGGCGCCGGCGCAGGCTCGGTCCCGTCGCCGCCGGTCTCTGCCGGGGCGGGCTCCGCCTCATCAACGGGCTCGTCCACTTCGGCCGGAACAGGCGGCACGTCGGCCTCGCCGCTGGCTAAGGCCAGACCCTCCCCCAACGAGAAGCATATTGTCAAGATAAGTAAAAAAGCGAGCAGTCTCCTGATGCGTGCCATACTTTTCCTCCATCTTTCCAAAGAACACACTGGTCCTCAAACTTATACAAATTGAATATACCACGCTTGCCCCGTCAATGCAAGCAATTTTTGAAACTTTTGTCTATAAATTGCAATTTTTGACACTAATTTGTAATTATGTTAACTACAAAAAGAGGCCGGGCATTCCGGCCTCTCTCTGTATCGGAACGCGCTCAGAGCACGCGCACGCGCCGCACATGGGGAACGGCCGCGATGCGGGCGGCCAGGTCCGGCGTGATGGGGCTGCCCAGGTCGATGACCGTATAGGCCACCGGGCCCCGGGCCCGGTTTTGCATGTGCTCCACGTTGATGTTCTCGCCGCCGATGATGTCCAGGAAGCTGTTCAGCATCCGGGGCACGTTGTCATGGATGGCGCAGATGCGGGCCTCGCCGGCCCGCTCCAGCACCAGCTGGGGCATGTTGACTGCGTTGCGGATGTTGCCGTTGAGGATATAGTCCGCCAGCTCCTGGGCGGCCATGACGGCGCACTTTTCCTCGCTCTCGGGGGTGGACGCGCCCAGGTGCGGGAAGGCCACCACGCCCTTCTTCCCCACCAGCTTGGCGCTGGGGAAGTCGGTGACGTACCGGGCCACCTTGCCGGAGGCCAGGGCCGCCAGCATGGCGTCCTCGTCCACCAGGCCGCCCCGGGCCAGGTTGATGACCCGGACCCCGTCCTTCATGGCGGCCAGGGCCGGCGCGTCG
>CANPXZ010000116.1 GCA_947587485.1 uncultured Oscillospiraceae bacterium
CCAGCCCATCGCCTACGCCCAGAAGGTGGGGGAGCTGACCAACATGCTGGCCAACGGGCAGCTGCTGGTCCAGCGCTTCGGGGACATCTTGGACGGCAAGCGCACCTGGCAGCGGGAGCTGGACCAGTCCAACGTCCGCCCCACTCTGCCCGACGCCGTGGCGGGGGACATCACCGCCGCCATGCCCTACCGGGCCATGATCAACATCATCAACTTCATCAAGGCCATGGACCAGGTGGTCCCCGGCTTCGCCGCCTATGAGACGCTGCTGTACTCCCCGGAGCTGAAGTTCTACTCCAACCGCATCCGCATGGACGAGGACTTCAACACCAACGTGGCGGGGCTGCACTGTCTGGGGGACAGCTCCGGCTGGACCCGGGGGCTCATGATGAGCTCCGTCATGGGGGTGCTCATGGGCCGGAGATTGGCCTGACATTCGATTCGGTTATAATACTTTATCATTGATACAGGAGGTATATCATGGCAAAGTCTGTTGTGTATTTCACCAGGGACCTGACCCCGGAGGGGGCGCTGAGGCTCTACGACAAGCTGGGCGTGACCCTGCCCGGGAAGGTGGCGGTCAAGCTCCACTCCGGCGAGGTGGGCAACCAGAACTTTCTGCGGCCCGACTTCTGCAAGCCCATCGTGGACCATGTGAACGGCACGGTGGTGGAGTGCAACACCGCCTATGAGGGAAGCCGGGACGTCACCGAGCGCCACTGGAAGACCATGGAGCTGCACGGCTGGAGCCGCACCTTCACCGTGGACATCCTGGACGCCGAGGGCCCGGACCTGGAACTGGCCATCCCCGACGGGAAGAAGATCAAAAAGGACTTCGTGGGCAAGAACATCACCAACTACGACTCCGTCCTGGTCCTGAGCCACTTCAAGGGTCACCCCATGGGCGGCTACGGCGGGGCGCTGAAGCAGCTGTCCATCGGCTTCGCGTCCTCCTACGGCAAGCAGTATATCCACGGCGTGGGGGACATGGACGCCTTCTGGACCAGCGACCATGACAGCTTCCTGGAGTCCATGGCCGACGCCGCCTCCGCCGTGGCGAAGCTGTTCGAGGGCAAGATCGCCTATATCAGCGTCATGAAGAACATGTCCGTGGACTGCGACTGCTGCAACGTGGCGGAGGACCCCTGCATGGCGGACATCGGCATCCTGGCAAGCCTTGACCCGGTGGCCATCGACCGGGCCTGCCTGGACCTGGTATACGCCTCCAAGGACCCGGGCCGGGACCACTTCCTGGAGCGTGTCCAGTCCCGCAACGGCGAGCACACCATCGACGCCGCCGTGGACCTGGGCGTCGGCAGCAAGGAATACGAACTTATTGAACTGTAAAACACCGCCGTCAAGAGCCTGTCTCTCCGTTCCTGGAGAGACAGGCTCTTTGCTTTATTATATCCGGCCCGTCACGCGGGCCCTCTTATTCGTCCTTCCGATACTCCAGCACATCCCCCGGCTGACAGTCCAGAGCCTCGCATATGGCCGCCAGGGTGGAGAATCGCACGGCGGTGACCCGGTTGTTCTTGAGCTTGGAGAGATTCACGTTGGATATCCCCACCCGCTCCGCCAGCTCGTTCAGGCTCATCTTCCGGTCCGCCATCACCCGGTCCAGCCGCAGTATGATCTGTCCCATTTCACAAAAGTCCCTCCACATCGTCCTCCAGCTTCACGCCGTAGGCAAATATCCGGCTCAGGGCCAGGATGACGACGCCCATGACGACGCCGGTCACATCGATTTTAAACGAATAGTCAGGCCAGTACACGATATAGGCCAGCAGGCTCACCGCCGCCGTCGCCACAGGCTCGGCGATGACCAGCCAGCCCATCTGCCGGACCTTGTCCACCACGGCCTTCTGGAAGGGCGTGCCGCCATGGCAGAGCCTGATGACCTGTCCCAGGCGGCGGAAGACCAGCGCCCCCAGCGCCAGCGCGGCCGCGCCGCCCACAGCCAGCAGCGTCTGCACCCCCGCGTCAAAGCCCGTCCCACCGGCGGCCGCCACATCGAGCCCGCCCATGAAGCCATACCGGACCACCTGGGAGGACGCGGCCTCTTTATTCATCTCCAAAAACCAGTCCGGCTCCAGGAGCACCCAGACCGCCATGAGCAGACACAGCGCCGCACCGACCCAGTGCACCGCCTCAAATACCCGTACCGCGATATACCCCGCCTTTGCTTTTCCCTTCATTCCGAAACCTCCATAAAGATCAAATACATCACCCCGGAGCGACGGTGTCAGGATAGCACAGGAATATACGTTTGTCAACAACTTTTTAACGTATTGCGATAAAAATTATTCGCATGGGATAAATCAGCGGCAAAAGGCCATCCGGACCTTGGTCCGGATGGCCTTTGTATATATTCATCTCACCGGTCCATGAACCGGTACAGCATCTCCGCCGCTACGGCCCGGGTAGCGGGCCCGTCGGGCTCCGCCGTGTCCATGCCCAGGGCCCGGGCGATGGCCTCGTAGCCCTCGTCGGCTTTGTCGTTCAAAAGCCTTGCCGCGTCGCCGTAGCGGGACGCGCACAGCAGCATGCGGATGAACTCCATCCGGGTCACGGTCTTATCCGGCTCCCAGTCCTCCGTCACGAACCCCCGCCAGGAGGCCCGGTCCAGCAGATCGCCGTCCTCCGCCTCCGGCAGGACGGTCTCCCCGTCCGCCTGGAGCAGCAGCGTCACGGCCTCCCGCTGGGTGAGCTCCGCCTCCGGCAGGAAGCTTCCGCCGTCAAAGCCCACGCCGGCCTGGCCCAGGGCCTCGATCTCGTCCGCCTGGGGCACGTCCTCCAGGTCGTCGTAGACGAACACCTGTCCGGCCTGTCCGTCCGGGACCGTCACGGCCTCGCCGGTGAGCCCGTCCACGCCCGGCACCCGGTCCGCGCCGCCGTAATAGTAGGCCAGCCGCAGCTCCTCCACATAGGTGTACCCCTGCTCCAGGAGCTTTGCGTAGAGCTCGTTCTCCGTCAGGGTGATGTCCACGGGCCAGGCCACGTAGCCCAGCGTCACGTCCAGAGCCCCGGTGTAGGCCTCCAGGGCCTCCTGCTCAGTCACGGGCTCCTTGGCGGAGCCGAACTTCACGTCCTCCCATGCGCTGGAGAAGGCGTCCACCGTGCCGGTGCCGGGGTTCACCGTCACGGACAGGTAGTTGTCGGGGTAGAAATACCCCTCGTGGACCTGGGCGTACAACAGGGCGTCCCCGTCGCTGCAGCCCTTGAGGGTGCACAGCTCCGTCTCCGCCGCCAGCTCCGGCGCCGCCAGGGACAGGAAATTCTCCGCCGCCCGGGTCCGCACGGCCTGGGTCATGGTCACGTCCGGGTCCTTCTCCCAGAGGGGATAGGTGGTGGACACGCTCTTGAGCGCGCCGGTCTTGGCGTCCAGGGTGACGCGCTTGTAGATGACGAGGTCCAGCTCCATGTCCGACGACAGGTCAAAGCCGCTCTTCGTGAAGCCGTACAGCTCCTCCTCGGTCATGGGGGCCGTATAGCGCACCGAGGCGGTGATATCGCCGCTGGCGCTGTCCATGGAATAGGAGCAAAGCTGCATCGTGAAGGGGTCCAGCCCCAGGGCCGTCAGCCCCCGGAGGGAGGCGTCGATCTCGTCCTGGTCCATCACGTCGCCGTAATTGTCGACGGAGGCCAGCTCCACCTCCGTCAGGGCCGGAGCGCCGGCGTCCATGGCCATGGTCTCCTCCGCCACCGGGGCCGAGGCGTTCTTGCCGCCCACGCCGCCTCCGGCAATGCCGGCGTACAGCGCGTCCATATCCACCGCCTCGCCGGACTGGGCGTCCACCACGGTCTCAGGCCCCACCGGCACGTACCGCAGGTCCGCGCCGCCCTCGCCGTCGGAGACCCAGCGCAGCTCCAGCTCCACCGCTCCGGCCAGGCCCTCGGCCCCCGCAGTCTCGTCCGCGGCCGCCTCCGGCTCCGGGAGCCGGCCCACATAGCCGGCATAGCTGTCGCTGCGGTAGAAGGAGCTCAGCCCCGCTCCGTCAAGGCACAGGGCGAAGGTCACCGGACTGGGCAGACCGTTCATATCCACCGTACCGGAGAAGCGGTAATTGCCGTTGGCCCCCAGAACGGTGGCCACGCCGTCTACCCGGGCGGTCTCCGGCTCCGGGAACAGCCGGGACAGCCAGTCCTCCGCCTGTTCCTCCGCCTCCCGGCGGCTCAGGGCTGGGAATGCCGGGTCAAAGCCGTAAAACCGGTCGTTGCTGCCGCTGTCGATCCACCGGTTGACGTTCAGGACGGTCCCGTCCTCCCGGACATCCACGTTCAGCTGACGGGTCTCGTCCGACCAGCACAGGCTCCAGTAGGGCGTCACGCCGTCGTAAAAGTCGTTGGTCAGCTCCGTGTACCCGTCGTCGATCTGCAGGGTCTTCTTCACCTGCGATACCAGGTCAGCCAGCGCGGTGCCCATCCCCGCCGGGAGCTCCTCCGCCGGGGCCTCTGTCTCCGGGGCGGGCTCTGCCGGGACTTCCTCCGGCGCGGGGGTCTCCTCCGCCGGGACTTCCTCTTCCTCCGGCTCGTCAATCTCCCACAGGACCACGCTGGGCTCCTGGGCAGTCCCCTCCTCCTGCTCCGGCTCCTCCGCCATGGCCGGCGCGGCCAGGCTCACCGCCAGAAGCAGGGCCAGGATCAATGCTGTCGTCCGCTTCATGCTCTTGCTCCTTTCATCGGTCGTTGTTCCATTAGACGGTCTGCGGGACAAAAAGTTCCCGCGCGCTTTTCCCAAAGGCGCGGCCCATGGCTCACGCCCGCTTCTCTCCCGTTTTACCTCTTCTCACGCCCAGGACCATCACCAGCGCTCCCGCGCAGGAGCTGGCCGCCGTCACCGCCAGGGCCGCGCGCAGTCCCAGCCGGTCGATGAGCACGCCTCCCAGCCCGGAGGCGCATACGCTGCCTGCGGTGCACAGGGCCGTCACCCAGGCCTGGGCCCGGTTGGCGTCCCGGGGACCGGACAGCTCCCCCGCGTAGCGTACCGACGCCGGGATGAACAGCGCGAAGGCGATCAGCTGAAAGCTCATGCCGCCGTACAACGCCCCCACGGACCCGGCCAGCAGCACCAGCAGATTCTTCACCGCGAAGAACACCGCCGCGAACCGCAGCATCCCCCCGCAGCTAAACCTGTGCAGCAGCCGCTCGAACAAAAACATGGCCGGCAGCTCCAGCGCCGCCACATACAGCGTCAGCAGCCCCATGTCCCCGTCGTCGCCGCCCACGCCCCGGACGATCTGGATCATATAGCCGGACTGGAAGGAGTGGCCGAAATATAGCAGCACCGACGCCAGCAGCAGCGCCCGGAACCCCCTGTCCCGCAGCACGCCGCCGGAGGTCCCCTCCGCCGGACCCTTCTGTTCCTCCGACGCGGCAGGCGTCCCCGCCGAGGCGAACCAGGCCATCAGGCCCGCCATCAGCACCGCCGTCAACACCCCCGCCGCCGGCACCACGTTTTCCCCGGCCCGGCGGATGAGCCCGCCCAGGACCGCGCCCAGCGCCCCGTAGGCCAGGGACCCCACCGCCCGGCAGACGCCGAAGGGCACCGGCGTGCCCAGCCGCTCTATGTAGTAGGCGAAGGCGTTCACCAGGGGCTGAAGCATGATGATCAGCGTCAGGAACAGGCCGTAGACCGCCGTGACCGCCGGACCCTTTCCCGGCAGGAACAGCACCGCCAGCGCCGCCAAGCCCACCGCCCCGGCAGAGCAGGCGATCACCGCCACCGGCGCTCTGGCCGTCCGGTCCGCCACGGCCGCCGCCAGGGGCTGGAGCAGCAGGCCCAGGATGTACCCCGCCGCCACGATGGCCCCCAGCCGGCTGTTGGAGTACCCCCGTCCCAGCAAAAAGTTGGAGGAAAAGGAATAGGCCAGGCAGCACAGCATCCAGTACACGCCGTTCAGCGCCCCGTAAGCGCCCTTCAGGCTCCCGGCGCTTTTCATCCCATGTTCATCCTGGCCCGCAGCGCGTCCGTGACGGCCGCCTCGAACACCTGGCAGGCCGCGGCGTGGTAATCCTCCAGCTTGGCCGCCACCGCCTCCGCGCCCATCAGCTCCTGGCAATAGGTGTCCACGTCCAGCACGAACTCCCGCCGCCGGTTGGGCCGGGGATACTCCCCGTTGAAGATGCCGTAGCGGATGGTGGCCCGGTCCGTGCCGTAGTTGAGCTCCGTGGTGCACATATGCCGGGCCAAGGCCCCGTCGTTGGCCGCGAAGCGGAGCCCGCCCAGCAGAAGTGGGTTAACATAATGCTCCCAAAAATCCGCTCCCAGACCCGGGCCGGCATCGGCCTCCGGCAGTTTTATCTCGTTAACATAACGCATTCCCAGTCGTTTGATGCGAAGGTCCGGGAACTGGCCGGACAGCGCGTCCGTCAGGGCCAGAAACTCGTCCCGCAGCAGGGCGTATCCCTCGTACTGCCGCTGGGCCACGAAGGCGTACTCGCTGCACACGGCGGCGTGGATGCTCCGGCCCGCCGTCCAGAAATTATGCTCCTGGAAGTTGATGGTCCTGGTATCCCGCACCGGGCCCTGGGGCGTCTTCTGCACCCGCACCTCAGTCCGGGACCGGTTGAGGCTGGTCCGCTCCGGGTAATTCTCCAGCGCGGCCAGCACGCCCTCCGGCAGAGTCCCCGCGATAGGGGCCGTGCCGGTGACGAAGTCCGCCCGCATCACCACCTGGGTGATGAAATCTCTCGCGTATTGGGGCATTTGACCGCCCGCCTTTCCACCTGTGTTGTCCCGTATATTATAGGCCATCCGCCCCGGATTGTAAAGCCGTTGCCCGTTGACAGCGGCGGACCGCCGTGATATAGTATGGGCGCAATGGAATACGGAAGCGTATCGAAGTGGTCATAACGGGCCTGACTCGAAATCAGGTAGACCGCAAGGTCTCGTGGGTTCGAATCCCACCGCTTCCGCCACAGAAAAGCCTTGAAAGCCTTGACTTGATAGTGATAAGGAACAAAACGACAAATCATCGTCAACTGACGGTTTCAGGGTGCTAAAGTCCTTCTATTCTTACTAAGAGTAGAAGGACTTTTCCAACTTGTCTTCCCGGACAGAA
>CANPXZ010000117.1 GCA_947587485.1 uncultured Oscillospiraceae bacterium
TTGTCTACTTCTTTCCTCGCTAGAAGCTCTTTTTCCCCACTAGCATAGCTAGTGGTTGTCTTTGCTACTAGCAAAACGAAGCCCGCGCCTTCTCGGGCGCGGACTTCGCCTGTTTGTTTTTGCTTTTATCCCAAAATCGCCCGGGTGTACTTCTCCGCCTGGGCGTACACGTCCTCCGGGTCCTCGCCCACGAAGAACTCCCCGTTTTCGTACAGCACCTTCCCCGCGATCATGGTCATGCGCACGTTGGAGGGGTTGCCGGAATAGACCAGGTTCTTGACCACGTTGTTCACCGGGCGCATGTTGGGCCGGCGCATGTCGACGCGGACCATATCCGCCTGCTTCCCGGCCGCGATGGCGTCGCAGTCGGCAAGGCCCATGGCCCGCGCGCCGCCGGACACCGCCGCGTCCAGGATGCGGGTCGGGTCCCCCGCCGCCGCGTTCTCCTCCCGGAGCTTGGCCATGATGTTGATGAGGTACATCTCCCGGAAGAAGTCCAAAGCGTTGTTGGAGGCGGGGCCGTCGGTGCCCACGGCCAGATTCACGCCCTTGGCCATGGCCTCCTTCAAATGGAAGAAGCCGCTGGCCAGCTTGCCGTTGGAGCAGGCGTTCAGCACGGCGGTGAGGCCCCGGCGGGCGAAGATGTCCATGTCCTCGTCGGTCATGTAGATGCAGTGGAAGCCGCCGCCGCCGTAGTCGTAAAGCCCCAGGGTGTCGAAGAGCTTGGTGGGGGTCATGCCGTGGCGGGCGATACAGTCGGCCACCTCGGAGGCGGTCTCGGAATTGTGGCACCACACGGGGGCCTTCAGCTCGTGGCAGACCTTGGAAAGGTACTCCAGCTTCTCCCGGTTGGTGGTGTACTCCGCGTGAAAGCCCAGCTTGGCGCTGACCAGGGGGCCGAAGTCCCGGTTGTAATGGTCGTAGTAATCATACATCTCCGACCAGTCGTTGCCGGCGGTGAAACTGCCGCACAGCACCGTCCGAAAGCCCCAGTCCCGGGCGATGCGGGCGAACTCGTCCGTGTGGTAATACATGTCGAAGCAGGCGGTGACGCCGCTGGTGAGATACTCCAAAAACGCCACCTTCACGAACGCCGCCGTGCTCTCCGCCGTCAGCTTGGCCTCGGCGGGGAACACCTGCTTTTCCAGCCACTGGTGCAATGGCAGATCGTCCGCCGCAGAGCGCAGGAAGGTCATGCCCGAGTGGGTGTGGGCGTTCTTGAAGCCGGGGATGAGAAGGTCCCCTTGCAGGTCCGCCTGCCGGTCGAAGGCGGGCATGTCCGGCCGCGCGGGGCCCACATAGCTGACAGCGGTCCCATCCACCCAGACCTCGTTTTCCGTCACGCCGGCCGGCTCCAGCACAAGGCCGTTATAAAAACGTATCATGGCAAGCTCTCCTTTACTGTATCTTGCACCGATTATAACATAGCAGACATCCCGTTTCCAGTATCTTCCCGGTTTTTGCCGTTTTGCGTATGGCATTTTCTGTCGCAGGGTGATATAATCGCGGGGCCAAAATCTGCGCTTTGTGAGGACACGGTCATGATCGCCTATCTGAAACGGGAAAAGGTACTGCTGATCTCCCTGCTGCTGGCGGCGGCGTCGGCGTTTTTCGTGCCGCCGGACCGGGGGTATCTGGACTACGTCGACGTGCGGGTGCTGGCGCTGCTGTTCTGCCTGATGCTGCTGGTGAAGGGATTCCAGCACGTGGGGCTGTTCGACGTGCTGATCGACCGGCTGTCCGGCTCGGTCCGGAGCAGCCGCCCCCTGGCCCGGATGCTGATACTGCTGTGCTTCTTCTCCAGCATGGTCATCACCAACGACGTGGCCCTGATCACCTTCGTGCCCTTCGCCATCCTGACGTTGAAGCTCTGCGGCATGCGGGAGCTCACCATCCCCGTGGTGGTGCTGCAGACCGTGGCCGCGAATCTTGGCAGCATGGCCACGCCCATCGGAAACCCCCAGAACCTTTACCTGTTCTCCGCCTCCGGCATGAGCCTGGGGGCCTTTCTCCGGGCGGTGCTGCCGGTGGCGGCGCTGTCCCTGGTCCTGCTGCTGGGGGCCTGCTTCGCCGTTCCCGACCGGCCTGTTCAGCTCTCACGGGACCACGAGCCCGCCCCCGTCCCCCGGAAAGAGCTGGCCGTCTACGGGGCGCTGTTCGCTTTGGACCTGCTGGTGGTGTTCCGGGTGCTGCACTGGGCCCCGGCGCTGATCGTCACGGTGGCGGGGGTGGTGCTGCTGGGGAAAAAGCAGCTGCTGGGCCGGGTGGATTACGCGCTGCTTTTGACCTTCGTGGGCTTTTTCATCTTTGTGGGGAATCTGGGCCGGATCGACACGGTGCGGGACTGGGTGGCCGCCGTCCTCCGGGGCCGGGAGATCCTGGTGTCGGCCCTGTTCAGCCAGGCGCTGAGCAACGTGCCCGCCGCCATCCTCCTGTCCGGCTTCACGGACAACTACGCGGGCCTGCTCATCGGCACCAACGTGGGAGGCCTGGGCACCCTCATCGCCTCCATGGCCAGCCTCATCTCCTACAAGCTCTACGCCGCCCAGCCCGGGGCCCGGGCCGGAAAATACATGCTGGTCTTCACCGCCTGCAACCTGGCGGGTCTGGCCGTGCTGCTGGCCTTCTCCCTGCTGATCTTCTGAATCACCGCCCCGCCGCCCGGGCCCGGGCCTCCGCCCGCGCCACGGCCGTGAGCCTTGTCTCCGCGTGGGCGAAGTACTGCCGGAAGGCGGCGCAGAAATAGTTGTGGGGGTCCTCCGGGCCGCCCACCCAGTCGTTTTTACATCCGCCGTTACAAAGAGCCCGCCAGCGGCACCCGCCGCACTCGGCGGGCTTCGTCTGTCCCCAGGCCAAAAACCGCCGGGCCGTCTCTCCCCCGGCCATCTCCCCCAGGGGGTCCCGGCCCACCGTGCCCATGCGCCAGGGGTCCACCGCGAAAAAGTCACAGGGATACACCCCGCCGTCCCCCTCCACCACAAAGTAGCTGCCGCAGCGGCCGCATGTGGCGCAGGCGCCGGCGTCCTCCCCCAGCAGGAGGTTCACATGGTCCTCAAAAAGCCGCACGCTGTGATAGTCGCCCCGTTCCCAGTCGGCGTACCACAGGTCGAAAAGCCGGCACAAGAATCGGCCGTACCTCTCTGCCGTCAGGGACCAGGGCAGGCTGCCCCGGACCCGGTCCATGGGGTCCAGACAGGGGATGAACTGCATGTGCCGGACCCCCAGCTTTTTCAGCGTCCCGTATACGCTGTCCGGCCGGCGGGCCGCCTGGCCCGTCACCACGCACAGGGCGTTGGTCCGCACCCCGCGGCCCAGCAGCAGCTCCAGGCTCCTGCACGCCCGGTTCCAGGTGTCCTTCCCGGCGGCGTCCCTCCGGTATAGGTTGTGCAGGTCCTTGTTCCCGTCCAGGGACAGGCCCACCAGATAGTCCTCCTGCCGCAAAAACGCAGCCCACTCCCCGTCCAGCCCCAGGCCGTTGGTCTGGATGGCAAAGGACAGGCTCACCCCCGGCGGGCAGAGCGCCCGGGCCCGGGCCGTGAACCGGCGGAAGAAGTCCAGCCCCGCCAGGGTGGGCTCGCCCCCCTGGAACAGGAAGCTCACCGCGCCCCCCGGCTCCGACAGGGCATAGCCCTCCCGCAGCAGGGCCTCCGCCGTCTCCCCGCGCATGGGGCCCGTGTTCTTCACCGCCCGGTTCTCCGCCTTGTCCCGGTAAAAGCAGTACCGGCAGCGCATGCTGCACGCGCTGGACGCGGGCTTGACGAGAAAATTCACAAAACGCATGGGACCCCTCCCCCTGACGGCACGCTTCGCGGCCCTCCCATCGGTCTGGAGCAGTGCTGCCGTATATCTTGTTTGTATATTTTGTTTATTATACCATGTCGTGCGGTTCCGGCACAAGCCGGGAGCGCTCCGTCTCACCGCCGCCTCCGGCCGGGAAGCGTGACGGACCCCAAAAAGCAGAAAAGCGGCAGACGCTTTCGCGTCCGCCGCCATTTGATCATTCTTTACTTTTCCAGATCCAAATCGTATTTTTCCACGTCCACCAGCACCGCGCCGCCCTCGGCCTGGAAGCTGATGGAGTCCGCCGATTCCGGCGTGTAGACAATGAACGTGGCCGCCTGCTCCCCGTCGTTGACGAACAGCTCCAGGCTCTGCCGGTCCATCACAAGCCGCAGCTTCAGTTCCCCGTTCCGGGGCCGGACCTGAAACTCCCGCACGTGCACCACGTCGTAGCGGATGCCGCACCGGCTCCGGTCCACACGGATCACGTTCATCTCCGGCTTGTACCGGATGTAGGTCACGTGCTCCCCGTCCTTGGCCACGTTCAGCCGAAAGGCGTGATACATCCCTCCTGCGGGACGGACCGTGACGGTCATGTCCAGCACCCGGCCGCTGACCCCGGGCAGATTCGTCTCCCCCGTCACCAGCACGTCGCTGTAGGCCGCCCGGTGGCCGTGGTAAGCCTCCAGCTCCCGGACCGGGTTCTGCACCAGCCGCCCGTCCCGGATGGACAGTTCTCTCGGCAAAGTCATCTGCCCGAAGGTCCGGGCCCGGTAGGGCTGGCAGTTGGAGTTGGTCCAGTTCTGCATCCAGGCGATCATGATCCGCCGGCCGTCATAGGCCCGCAGAGTCTGGGCGGCGTAGAAGTCGATGCCGTAGTCCAGGGACTGGACCTTTTCCCGGGTGAACTTCCTGGCCTCGCCGTCCCAGTCGCCGATGAGGCACAAAGCCCCGTAGCCCGCGTGGAACTCCAGGCCCAGGGCCAGCATCTCCTGAGGGCTTGTCAGCAGCACCTGCTTCCCGTCCAGGGGGAAGAAGTCCGGGCACTCCCACATCTTGCCGTACTCGTTGCGGCACCGGTCGATCACGGCGGCAAAATGCCAGCGCAGTCCGTCCTCGCTCTCGAACAGGAGAATGGCTCCGCTGCCGTCCTCGGTCCTGTTGCCCACCACGGCCCGGAAGAGGCCGTTCTCCTCCCGCCAGATCTTCGGGTCCCGGAAGTCCAGGACGCTGCTGCCCTCAGGCAGGTCGGCTCCGGTCAGGACGGGGTTGCCCTCGTATTTCTCATAGTCCGCCCCGTCGCCGATGGCGACGCACTGGGTCTGGTACTCCTCCAGCACCCCGTCGTCGCTCCGCTTGCGGTGCACGCCGGTGTACATGAGAAGCTGCCGGCCGTCGTCCAGCTCCAGGGCGCTGCCGGAAAAGCAGCCGTTCTGGTCGTACTCCGTATCCGGGGCCAGGGCCACAGGCAGCCGCTCCCAGCGGATGAAGTTCCGGGTCTTGACGTGGCCCCAGTGCATGGGGCCCCATTTGGTGGAATAGGGGTGGTACTGATAAAACAGGTGATACTCGCCTTTGTAGCAGGAAAAGCCGTTGGGGTCGTTGATCCAGCCGATGCCGCCGGTCACATGGAACAGCGGCCGCTCCGCGTCGGGGATGAAGGGCATGTACTTGGCCTCAAAGTCCCGGGCCTGCCGCAATTTTTCACTGGTCATAGAGGGGTCTCCCTTTTCATACCGGCAATACCGCCCGCCCCCAAGGGAGCGGGCGGCACGCTTATTGGTCTTTCGGTTCGGTTGATCGCTTGTTACTCGGCCTGGGCCGCGGCGTAGCGGTCATAGGCGGCCTGATAGACCTCCAGCAGTTTATCCATGCCGCAGGTGTCGGACAGCATCTGCTTGTAGGCGTCCCAATCCTCGTCGGTGATGCCGCCGTCACGGATCCACAGGCCCTCCTGCTCGGCCACCATGGACTCGAAGTCGGACTTGTACTGGTCGATGGTCTCCAGCTCCTCGGGGGTGAACACGCAGTCAACGGGATACACGCTGGTGTCGTCCACGTAGGGCATCCAGAAGTCGTACAGGTCGGTGAGCCGCTCGATGGCGCGGTCTTCCATGGCGAAGGTGTTGCTGTAGTACTCAGAGAGGATCAGCTTGGGACCGGCGACCTCGTTGGCCATCTTCAGCTCGCCGGCGCCCTTGTTGAACTTCTCCTGGGACTGCTCCTCGGTGATGGACTGCCAGATGCCGTTCTCGTCCTGCTCCAGGAAGTAGGTGCCGATGGGGCCGTACTGCAACTGCATGACGATCTCGCCGTCGTACCACTGGTCATAGAACTTCAGCAGCGTGGCGGGGTCCTTGCAGGCGGAGGTGATGGACAGCTGCCCGGCATTGGTGGCGCCGCCGGTGCGGACGGTCACGTTGTGGGTGCCGTCGGGGCCGTCCAGAATGGGCAGGAACACATAGTCGTCGGCATAGTCGCCCATGAGCTCCTCGATGTACCACCAGGTGGACACGCCCACATAGCCCTGCTGGCACTTGGCCATCAGCTGGGTGTCGGACTGGGAGAACATCTCCACGTCCATCAGGCCCTCGTCGAACCAGTCGTGGAAGTAGGTCAGAGCCTCGCGATAGCGGTCGTCCACGCAGATGAAGCTGACCTTGCCGTCCTTATCCAGGACCAGGTCGTTGCACACGTCGTTGATCCAGTTGGTGAAGCCGAAGCCCGCATAGAAGATGTTCTGGCCCCAGCACCACTGGTCGAAGCCGGTGGACATGGGCAGGGTGCTGCCGGGAGCGGCGCCGTAGATCTTGGCGGCCATGTCGTTCTCCTTGAAGGCCACCAGCACGTCGTGCAGCTCATCCAGGGTGGTGGGCACTTCCAGGCCCAGATCGTCCAGCCACGCCTTGTTGATCATGGAGAACTGGGGGATGGTGTAGATGGAATAGTCCTCTTCCTTGCCGATGCCGGCGGTACCCATCTGCTCAGCGGCGGGCAGGCCGTAGATCTTGCCGTCGGACATGGTGATGGCGGCCTTGATGTTGGGATGCTCCTCCAGGATGGCGGACAGATTGGGCATGATCTCCGGGGTGATGTAGGGGGTCAGGTCGATGAAGGTCTCGTCCTCGCCGTAGCGCATCAGGTCATAGTTGGAGAAGCCCACGCCCTGGAAGGCGTCGGGATAGTCGCCGCCGGCGATGCGGATGTTGAC
>CANPXZ010000118.1 GCA_947587485.1 uncultured Oscillospiraceae bacterium
ACGCCGCCGATGCCCAGGGCCAGGTCCAGCCCCAGGGAGCCGGTGGAGATGCTCTCCACGTTCACGGGGATGTCCTCCCCCAGGCGCATGATGGCGCCCTTGCCGTAATTCTTCTCGATCTGGGCCAGCGCCGTCTCCAGCGCCTTTTTCTTGTCCGCCGCCTGCCCCACCGGGGTCACGGGAGGAGCCGCTTTTTTCGCTGCCATATCTCTCTCCTTTCTCTCCGCCGGGCGGAGAGCGTCAAAATTACCGTTTCAGCCGGGCCGCCATGACCCGGTCCGTGCCGCCCGTGTCCTTCAGGGCGTAGATGCTGGTGAAGCCGGCCTGCTCCAGAAGGGTCCGGACCGCCGGGGCCTGTCCCTCGCCGATCTCCAGCATAATGGCCCCGTTGTCCTTTAAAACGGACTTCCACAGGCGGATCACCGGCCGGATGATGTCCAGCCCGTCCTCGCCCCCGTCCAGGGCCTGGATGGGCTCATAGTCCTTCACGGAGCTGTCCAGCGACGCCAGCTCCGCCGTGGGGATATAGGGGGCGTTGCAGGTGATCAGGTCGAAGGTGCCCAGCAGCATGGGGGGCTTTTCCGTAACGTCCGCTTGCACGCACATGACCCGGATGTCCAGGCTGTTTCTCTCCACGTTCCGGCGGCACAGACTCAACGCCCGTGGGCTGTTGTCCACCATGACCACCTTCGCCCCGGGCATATGCACCGCCATGGCCACGCCCACGCAGCCGGACCCGGCGCACAGGTCCAGGATGCGGGGGGTGCCGTTGCGGCCCTCGAACAGGGCGATGGCCGCCCGGACCAGCACCTCCGTGTCCACCCGGGGGATCAGGGCGTCCCGGGTAATGATCAGGGGCACGCCGTAAAACTCCCAGGTGCCGGTGATGTAGGGCACGGGCTCGCCCTGGATGCGCCGGTCCACCATCTGGCGCACCGCCGCGGCGAACTCGTCCGAGGCGTACAGGTTCAGGTCCTGCATCAGCTTTTCCATGGTCTTGCCCGCGGCCTGGGCCACGATGAGCCGGGCCTCCAGACCGAAGGCCTCCACGCCCGCGTCCTTCAGCTGCCGCCGGGCTTCGATGTAGATGTCACTGTAAGTTCTCGCCATAGCTTATCCTTTTTATCATCGCCGCTTGCGGCGATACGACTTGTACGGCCCCCTCTGACGAGGGGGCTGTCAGCGCCCTTCGGGGTCCTCAAAAGGCACGCTTGCCTTTTTGGGAGAGGAGGAGCCGCGAGCCACTCGAGCTTTGCCACTTTGCGGCAAAGGGAGACCTGGCTTGCGAGCTTCGACGACGCTGACTGGGGGAGAGAAGATGACCTCCAGTGCCGGTGTATCTCTCCCTTCGTCTCCGGCTTGCGCCGGAGCCACCTCCCTCGTCAGAGGGAGGCTTTTTGAATCTTTTTCGTTGGAAGGCTTTGCCTTCCAAACGATCACCAGGCGTCGGCGCCCTTTTTGTCCGGGATGACCAGCTTCAAAGAGGTGATAGCCACCTCCATCATGCCGTCGTCCGGCTCTTGGGTGGTCAGATGCTGGAGCATCCGGCCGGGCCAGGAAAGGACCTTGGCCAGAGGCAGGTCATCGTGCCGGCCGATCCACCGGTTCAGCTCATAGCTCAGGCTCACCACCACCGGAAGCAGTGCCAGCTTCACCAGCACCCGCAAAAACACGTTGTCCACGTGCAGGAAGGCGTTGGCCACGATGAACACGAAGATGCTCAATATGACCACCACCAGCAGGAAGCTGGTGCCGCAGCGGGGGTGGAAGCGGCTCTCGGTGCGCACATTGTCCACGGTCAGGTCCTTGCCGTGCTCGTAGCAGTAGATGGTCTTGTGCTCCGCGCCGTGGTAGGCCCACATGCGCTTCATCTCCTTCATCCGGGACACGGCGGCCATGTAGCCCAGGAAAATGACCAGCTTCAGCACGCCCTCCAGCAGGGTGCGCAGACCGTCGTGGCCGTGGCGCAGAGGCGGGACCAGCCCCACCAGGAAGGTGGGCAGCAGGATGAAAAGTCCCACCGCCAGGGCGATGCCCAGCACCACCGCGATGCCGATGATGAGCTTTTCCGCCTTCTCGGAGCTGAAATGGTCCTCGATCCACTTGTCCAGCCGACTGGGCTCCTCCTGCTCCTCCTCGGGGAGGAACTGGGCGGAGTAGGTCACGGCCTTCATACCCTTGCCCATGCTCTCCAGAAAGCTCACGATCCCCCGGACCAGGGGCCAGCCGAAGAAGGGCCACTTCTCCCGCAGAGGATGCAGCTGCTCCACCTTGGTGACCAGCTCTCCGTCCTGATTGCGGATGACGATGGCCTGTTTGTCCACGCCCCGCATGAGGATGCCCTCGATGAGCGCCTGCCCGCCGATGGACGTGCGGAAGGCGCAGCTTTGTTTGCTCTGATTCTGCTTTGCCATGGTTTTGCCTTTCTTTAAATCGGCGAGGCGCTGCCTCGCAACAGCTTGTACGGCCCCCTCTGACGAGGGGGCTGTCAGCGCCCTTCGGGGTCCCCAAAAGGCACGCTTGCCTTTTGGGGAGAGGAGGAGCCGCGAGCCACTCGAGCTTTGCCGCTTTGCGGCAAAGGGAGACCTGGCTTGCGAGCTCCGACGACGCTGACTGGGGGAGAGAAGATGACCTCCAGTGCCGGTGTATCTCTCCCTCCGTCACGGCTTCGCCGTGCCACCTCCCTCGTCAGAGGGAGGCTTTTATCCCTCAAATCGTCAATTCTTCCTCGTTCATCACCGGGAGCATCACCGTCACGATCAGGCCCGTGCGGCCGTCGGCGGCGTTTTGAAGCTCCAGTTTGCCCTTGTGGCGGGTGACGATCTCGTCGCACACCGAAAGGCCGATGCCGCTGCCACGCTCCTTGCCGCTGCCCTTATAGAACTTCTTCTTCACGAAGGGCAGCTCCTCCGGCGGGATGCCGGGGCCGAAGTCCCGGAACCGGATGATGACCCAGCCGCCGGCGGAGCCGATGGTCACCTGGATGCGCCCGGCGGCCCGGCCGTACTTGGCGGCGTTGTCCATGATGTTCAAAAACACCTGCTTGAGCCGCTCCGCGTCCCCCAGGATGAAGGGGATGTCCTCCATGGGCGGGGTGTATTCCACGGTCATGTTCTCCTGCTTGAGAAGCTCGCCGTAGGTGTAGATGGCCTCCTCCAGCTCCCCGGCCACGTCCACGGTCTCCACGTTCAGGTTGAACCGGCCGTCCTGGATGCGAGTGAACTCCAGCAGTTCCTCCACCATCTTGGTCAGCCGCCCGGACTCCTTGGAGATGATGGAGATGCCCCGCTGGGAGTCCCCGGAGATGGTGTCGTCATAGGCCAGGGTCTCCGCCCAGCCGGTGATGGCGGTCAGAGGGGTGCGCAGCTCGTGGGAGACGGTGGAGATGAACTGGGTCTGGACCCGCTCCGACTCGCCGATCTTGGCGCTCATCTCGTTGATGGCGTCGGTCAGATCCCCGATCTCGTCGTCGTATTTTTTCTGGGCCTGGATGCCGTAGCTGCCCTCGGAGATCCGGTGGGCCAGGGCCGTGAGCTCCACCAGCGGCTCCGTGACGGAGCGGATGAAGTACAGGTTCGACAGCACCACCGCCAAGATTACCAGCAGGCCCACCCCCGCCCCCACGGCGGTCATGACGGTGATCTGCCGGGTCACCAGCCGCAGGCTGGTCACGTACCGCATGGCGCCGATGACGGCTCCCTCCTGGCTGAGCAGAGGCGCGCTGACGGCCATGATGCGCTCGCCGGTGCCGTTGCGCCGGCCGTTCCAGGCGTCCAGCCGTTTCTCCGACAGGGCCGTGCGGATGTCCGGGGTGTCCGGCTGGGTGCCGGCGGAGATGCCGTAGCTGGATACCTCCACCACGCCCTGGCCGTTGATGAATTGCAGCTCCAGGAAGTCCTTGTCCTCAAAGCTCTGGGTGTACCGGTAGGCGCTCTGGTAATACTGGCTGTAGGTCCGGGACATATAGCCGGTGAAGAAGTTGGCGGCGGACTGGGCCTTGGAGCTCATGCCGGTGCGCACGGCGCTGTAGTAGTAGCTGCGCACGCCCAGGGCGAACACGACGGTGAACAGCACCACCACCGACACGGTCAGCAGGATGCCGGACCGGAGCCAGCGGCTCTTCAGCCCCCGCAGATGCTTTTTTCCCAGGATCTTGCCCATAAACGCCTCTCGTATTCGATCGCCGCCAGGCGATACATCTTGGAAGGCTCCCTTGTGCAAAGGGAGCTGGCTCCGGCGATAGCCGGAGACTGAGGGATTGTTACCAAGCTGGGATGACTTCCAAGACTGGTAACAACCCTTCCACCGCGCTTCGCGCGGTCCCCCTCCCCTTGCACAGGGGAGGCTTTTGATATGGTATGGGGTTTAAAATCCCCATTTATAGCCATAACCCCAAACCGTCGTGATATAGGTGGGGATGGTGCTGTTGTCCTCGATCTTGATGCGAAGCCGGCGGATGTTCACGTCCACGATCTTCAGCTCGCCGAAGTAGTCCCGGCCCCAGACGGCGTTGAGGATATCCTCCCGGGAGAGGGCCCGGCCGGGATTGTCCATGAACAGCTTCATGATGGAGTACTCGATCTGGGTGAGCTTGATGCGCTCGCCGTTTTTCTCCAATGTCCGGTTGCGGGTGTTCAGGCGGAAGGGCCCGTGGTGCAGCTCGCCGCTGTCGGACTGGGCGTCCTCGGCGCCGGTGCGCCTAAACAGCGCGTCGATGCGGGCGGTCAGCTCCGCCGGGGAGAAGGGCTTCGTCACATAGTCGTCCGCGCCGGTCATCAGGCCCGTCACCTTGTCCATCTCTTGGGCCTTGGCGGTGAGCATGATGATGCCGATCTTCGAGTCGGACGCCCGGATGCGGCGGCAGACCTCGAAGCCGTCGATGTCCGGGAGCATCACGTCCAGCAGCGCCACCTTGATATCCGGGTTCTGCCGGAGCTGCTCCAGCGCCTGCTCGCCGGTCTCCGCCTCGATGGGCTCGTAGCCCGAGCGCTTGAGGTTGATCACCACAAAACTGCGGATGCTGGATTCATCCTCCAAAACCAATACCTTTTTCACGCTTGTTGCCTCCTTGTTACAGGTCTCCCGATTGCCATTCGGCGTATATTAAATGGAAATTGTCCATGATATCCTGCTGCGTCAGCGAGTCTGTGAGAAGCTGGGCGGCGTACACGGCCCGCTCCTCCTGCAGCAGGACGAACCGGCCCTCCGCCTCGGCCTGCTCCTGCCGATCGCTGCCGGTGAGGGTGTAGATGACGAGCACGTTGCCCTGGGGGGTGGTGCCGTCGCTCATGACGGTGAACATGACGGAACTCCCCCCGTCGATGTAGTGCCGCTCCATGAGCACGTCCCCGGTCAGGGGCCCGGTCAGCACCAGGTACCAGCCGTCCTCCGCGTTGTAGTAGGTGGACAGGGTGGGGGTCATGGCCCCGGAGGGGTCCAGGCTGTACCAGGTGAGCCTGTCCCCTCCGTCGCCCACGGGCACGTCCGGCGACTGGTCGCCGTCCATATCCGCGGAGAAGATGCCGTCGGGCCGGAGGGTGTTGCTGCGGCCCAGAGGGGTCATGGTGATGTTGAAAAGCTCGCCGCCCGGGGCGGTGAACACGTCCGTGACCAGCCCCTCCTGGCCCAGCTCGCTCTCCACGAACAGGGCGGGGGTGCCGTCGGACAAAAGGCCGGAGGCCGCCCGGCGCACGCCGGTGATCCGGCCCGACAGGGGGGCCGTGACGGAGGCCGCCGGGCCCTCCCCGGTCAGCGTGTACATGGCCACGGAGCTCGACTCCCCGGCCAGACGGATGTCCAGCAGGTCGTCCACGCCGTTGCCGTCCAGGTCGCAGACCAGAAAATCGGTGCAGTCCACGCTGAGAAGCTCCTGTTGGTCCTGCCGGTCATTGCCGCCCAGGGAGTGGACGGTCAGCAGCCGGATGTCCCCGCCGCCCTGCCAGGCGATGATCAGCTCCGCCGCCCCGTCGCCGTTCAGGTCCGCGTAGTCCACGCTGGCCACGGCCGAGCCGTAGCCGGTGATGATCACGTAGGGGTAATAGTCGCCGCCCTCGTCCAGCCGGTAGATGCAGACGGTGGGCGTGTGGGTCTCGTCCACCAAAAAGGCCAGGGCCTCCGCAGCGCCGTCCCCGTCCAAGTCCCGCAGCTGGATGGACTGGCGGTTCCGGCCGCCGGTGGGGGCGGCGTAGGCGCTGCCCTCTCCGATGCGCTGGCTGATCAGCTCCTGGAGCTGGACGTATTCCTCCGACATCTGGGGCAGGGAATAAAGCTCCTCCACGCTGGTGGCGCAGCCGGCGCAGGCAGCGGCTGTGAAAACGCTCAGCAGCAGCGTCAGAAAACGCCGGCCATGTCTTTTCATGCGATCACCCCGCCTGTAACTTTTTTCCCTATCTTTCACATTATATCACAATAGTTACGGAATTCCTAGAGAAAAGTTACAAATCCTTTGAGAACTTTTTCCGTTCCCGTCGAAAAACTCTGGGCAGAAGGACGGAAGTTGTCCGCCGGAACGGAGAAACTCTTGCAGTCGGGAAAAAAGGAGACTATAATGGGCAAAAAACTTGCCGCGGGCATGGTCCCGCGCAAACAGCATCATACCGGGAGGCGGAATTTTCATGGAGATCAAGATCACAAAGACGACCACACCTAGACCAAGGCCGGATGAGAACAACATCCCCTTCGGGACGTTCTTCTCCGACCATATGTTCCTGATGGACTATGAGACGGGGAAGGGCTGGCACGATCCCCGCATCGTGCCCTACGGGCCTTTGAGCCTGGAGCCCTCCTGCATGACGCTGCACTACGCCCAGGAGATCTTCGAGGGCCTGAAGGCGTACCGCACGGCGGACGGCAGCGTGCAGCTGTTCCGGCCGGACCAGAACATCGCCCGCATGGCCCGGTCCTGCGAGAAGCTGTGCATCCCCGAGGTGCCGGCG
>CANPXZ010000119.1 GCA_947587485.1 uncultured Oscillospiraceae bacterium
AAAGACACTGTCCGAAACAATCTGAAGCATTTCCCGCCGCTGGACACACGGGGTTTCCGGGACTGCCAGGTCACGGCTATCCAAAACCTGAACCAGTCCTTTGCCGACAACCGCCCCAAGGCGCTGGTGCAGATGGCCACGGGCGCCGGAAAGACGTTCACCGCCATCACGGCGGCATACCGTCTGCTGAAATACGGCGGCATGAAGCGCATCCTATTTCTCGTGGACACCCGGAGCCTGGGTGAGCAGGCGGAACGGGAGTTTCGCGCATACGCCCCCAATTACGACAACCGCTCTTTCCCGGAGCTGTACGGCGTGTGCCGGCTGAAAAGCGGCTATATCCCCGGCGATGTGCAGATATGCATCAGCACCATCCAGCGGATGTATTCCATCCTCAAAGGCGACGAGATTGACGAGTCTGTTGAAGATGAATCCCTGTTCGAACAGTCCGGAGCCAGCAGCCAGCCGGTGAAAGAGGTCGTGTACAACGAGAAGTACCCGCCGGAGTTTTTCGACTGCATCATCGTTGACGAGTGCCACCGCTCCATCTACAACGTCTGGAGCCAGGTGCTGGAGTATTTCGACGCTTTCATCATCGGCCTGACCGCCACGCCGGACAAGCGTACCATCGCCTATTTCAACCAGAACATGGTCAGCGAATATTCCCGGGAGCAGGCCATCATCGACGGCGTGAACGTGGGCGAAGATGTCTTTCTCATTGAAACGGACGTGACCAAGCACGGCGGCCACATCATGCGGCAGCTCATCGAATCCCGGGACCGGCTCACCCGCGCCAAGCGCTGGAAGCAGCTGGACGACGATGTGGAGTACACCCAGACCCAGTTGGACCGGGACATCGTCAATCCCAGTCAGATACGCACGGTCATCCGCACGTTCAAAGAGAATCTGTTCACCGTGCTGTTTCCTCACCGGAAAGAAGTTCCCAAAACGCTGATCTTTGCCAAGACCGACAGCCACGCGGACGACATCATCGATATTGTGCGGGAGGAATTTGGCGAGAGCAAGGATTTTTGCCAGAAGATCACCTGCTGTGCGGACAGGCCGGAGGACATACTTCGGAGCTTTCAAAACAGCTATGATCCCCGCATTGCTGTCACGGTAGATATGATTGCCACTGGCACAGACGTGAAACCCATCGAGTGTCTGATCTTCATGCGGGATGTGCGCAGCAAGAACTATTTTGAACAGATGAAGGGCCGCGGCACCCGCACCTTGAGCCGGGACGAGCTGCAAAATGCATCCCCCTCTGCCACGGGGAACAAGGACCACTTCGTCATCGTGGACGCGGTGGGCGTGACGAGATCGAAAAAGACGGACACCCGGCCTCTGGAGCGCAAGCCATCTGTGAGCCTGCACGATCTGATGTATACCGCTGCCTTGAATGCACCGGATGAGGACACACTCACCTCTCTTGCCAATCGGCTGATACGCCTGAGCTCCCAGCTCTCACCTAAAGAACGCAAGGCGTTTGAGGCGACGGTGGGCATATCCGCGGGCGGCTTGGCCCAAGGGCTTCTGGATGCCTTTGACGGGGACGTGATCGCGGCCCACGCCGGGGTCGTGCTGGACGGCGACCGGGAGCCCACCGAGGAAGAGCAGAAAAAGATGGACGCCGCCCAAAAGGAGTTGGTCAAAGAAGCGGTCAAGCCCTTCTATGACCCGGACGTGCGCAATTATATCGAGGATGTGCGCCGCAGCCATGAGCAGATCATCGACAGCGTGAATCTGGACACGGTGCTGTTCGCGGGCTTTGACACGGACAAGCAGTCTGACGCCGACCGCACCATCCAGACCTTCCGGGCGTTCATTGAGGAAAACCGGGACGAGCTGACCGCCCTGCGCGTGATCTATGACCAGCGTTATAAGGACCGCCCCATGGCAATCGAGAAGCTCAAAGCGCTGTATGAGAAGCTGAAGGCCCAGGGCGTCACCGTGGAGCGGCTCTGGGACTGCTACGCCATCAGAAGGCCGGACAAGGTCAGGCGCGGCACGGTGGCAAAGCTGGCCGACTTAGTCAGCCTCGTCCGTTTTGAGATGGGCTATGCCGAAGAGCTGGCTCCTTTTGCCGACAAGGTGAATTATAACTTCATGCGCTGGACGTTCCAGAAGAACACTGGCGCGGTACACTTCACCGAGGAGCAGATGGACTGGCTGCGACTCATCAAAGATCATATCGCCGCGTCGCTGAGCATCGAGTCCGGCGACCTGGATCTGAGTCCCTTCGACCGCAAGGGCGGCCTTGGCCGGTTCTATGAGGTCTTCGGCCCGGACTATGAGGCGCTGCTGCGGGAAATGAACATTGAACTGGTGGCGTGAGGATGAAGAAATCTACATGGAGCATTGTCCCACTTGCAGATGCGGTAGAGATACACGATTCCGATAGGATGCCGATCAATTCAACCGAACGGCAGCAACGTATTGCCGGAAAGTCCACCCAAGATTTGTATCCATATTATGGGGCTACTGGGCAGGTAGGTTTAATTGACGGATATATTACCGACGGAGAATACGTTTTACTTGGCGAAGATGGAGCCCCCTTTCTCGACCCATTTGCAAAAAAGGCGTATCTTATATCTGGAAAGGCGTGGGTCAACAACCACGCTCACTTATTGAGATCAAGGACAAACAATCGTTTTCTCTGCTATTATCTAAACTACTTCAATTATAATGGATATGTATCTGGAACAACGCGATTAAAACTTACGCAGGCCCAGATGAGGCAAATTCCTGTCCCTGTTCCATCTGTCCCCGAGCAAGAACGTATAGTTGCCAGAATCGAAGAACTGTTTTCCCAACTTGACAGCGGCGTGGATACGCTAAAAAAGATAAAACAGCAACTAGCGGTGTACCGGCAGGCGGTACTGAAAGATGCGTTTGAAGGCAAACTGACCTCAACATGGAGAAAGAATAATACTGATACAACTATCAATGACTATTTGATTATTCAGAAGAAAAACCAAGATTTCAAAGATACCGCTGGTGATGAAAATGAAATAGCCTTGAACATACCTAAATCGTGGCTAAGAATCCGCATTGGTGAAATTTTTGATGTGGAAGTGGGTGCTACACCTAGGAGAAACATTCCAGAATATTGGAATGGCTTAATTAATTGGGTGAGCAGCGGGGAAGTACATTTTAATCTCATATCCAAAACGAAGGAAACTATTTCAGAAGAAGGGCTAAGTAATTCCTCAACAAATTTACATCCAGCAGGAACAGTTATGCTGGCTATGATTGGAGAAGGGAAAACTCGCGGTCAGGCTGCCATCCTTCAAATCCCTGCTGCCCATAATCAGAATACGGCTGCAATCCTAGTATCAAAAACTCCCTGTTCGCCAAAGTATATATATTATTTCTTGATGATGAATTACGAAAACACTCGGCGCGTAGGATCTGGAAATAATCAGAAAGCCTTAAACAAAGAACGGGTTCGCGCACTTCGTTTTCCGTTCTGTTCCTTTAGCGAACAGAAAGTGGTTGTTAATGAGATAGAATCTCGCATGTCCGTCTGTGACAGCATCGAGCAAACCATAGACGCCGCTTTGCAGCAGGCAGAGGCCCTGCGGCAGAGCATTTTGAGAAAAGCATTTGAGGGGGAATTATAATGTCTTTCATTATTACGGTTTACACAAATGAAGGAATTGTCATGGCCAGTGACAGTCGCACTACATATAGTTCTACTGCCAAGTTACCTGATGGTAGCGTTCAGAACAACATTGGTATTCAAGTAACAGATACAACATATAAGACTTTTATTTGCAATAGTAGGATTGGCGTTTCTACCTGCGGAGATGCATCCATTGGAGGAACCCCACTAGCCGGATATATTGAGCACTGTATTGCTGACGGTGTTACTGAGAATAGTTCTGTAGAAGATGTCGCTAAGGCTTTTTTAAGCTATTTTACTAAGTTCACTCCTGTTCCTAATATTATCTTTATTATTGCGGGATACAACAAAATTGATGCTTCACAACATATTTATAGAGTTATTACGGCAATGAACGGGATAGAATTAGTCCCAAACACTAGTAGCCCAGGTGCCACTTGGAACGGCGAGGCCGAGATACTTATGAGATTAGTTAATGATGTTGGCCTCAAACAGAATGATGGAACATATAAGGCGTTGTCAACGTACCCAATTGCTTTTAACTATTTTACTATGCAAGACGCAATCAATTTTGCTGAATATGCCATTGATGTTACAATTAAAACTATGGCTTTTCAAAGTTGCATCAAGACCGTCGGTGGTCCGATTGACATACTTGCAATTAAACCTAGTGGGGCTTTTTGGGTTCAGCATAAAGAGCTGCACGCCTAAGAGGATTGCTATGGTTGAGCAGACTGTTTCTTTCGCCTCTATCATTGAGTGGCTCAATACTAATAGTGGCGCATTGACTGTAATCATTACTCTTGTCTATGTTGTTGCAACTGTCCTCATTTGGATCGCTAACTATAAATCTGCCCAGGCAACGCACGATCAACTTGAGGAATCTAAGCGGCAATTTGAAGAAACAAAACGAGCAAATCAGCAACAGTTAGAGGCTATGCGGCTCCAGTTGGAAGAATCAAAACGGCAATATGCAGAGACAAAACGGCTGGAGATTATGCCATATATCCAATTTGAAAGATCAGGCATTGAAGGTGACCTTAAACTTACTTTTGCACTTAATTCTGGGGGTATGCTAACAGGAAAGGTCATCCAAAATATACGAATGAAAAACACTGGGAATGGTACGGCAAAGAACATTACTTATACCTATCAGTGGGACAACCTCACAAAAAGTCGTTATAGAGGGGCTTTTCCCATTCAGGCACTTTCATCTGGTGAAAGCCAAATACTGAATTTTGATTTTGCTTATTTACCCGATGGAAAGAATACCGTAGCGCGTTTTATCCTACGTTATGAGGATATACTTGAGAACGTATATACACAGCAATTTCAACTCAAGTTCAATAGTTCGGATATGCGTGTCTTAAGACTATCTGAATTAACTACGTCATCACCGGACTTTGAGCCAAAGGAGACCACCCATGCCTGAACAAACTTCCACCATCATCTCCCGCGTGTGGGGCATGTGCAACCCGCTGCGGGACGACGGCATATCCTACGGCGACTATCTGGAACAGCTCACTTACCTCATCTTCCTCAAGATGGCGGACGAGTATTCCAAACCGCCCTACAACAAGGACAGCGGCATCCCGACGGGCTATACCTGGGCGGATATGAACACCCTGACCGGCACGGCGCTGGAGAGCCAGTACAAAACCACGCTGGAGACCCTGGGCGAGCAGGGCGGCATCCTGGGCAAGATATTCAAGGGAGCCATCAACAAGATCAGCAATGTGGCCATCCTCTACCGCATCGTGCAGATGATCGACAAGGAAAAGTGGGTCTCCATGTCCACCGACGTGAAGGGCGAGATATACGAGGGGCTGTTGCAGAAAAACGCCGAGGACGTAAAAAGCGGTGCCGGGCAGTACTTTACGCCCCGGCCCCTGATCCGCGCCATGGTCAGATGCCTGCGCCCGGAACCCATGAAGACTATTGCCGACCCCTGCTGCGGCAGCGGCGGCTTTTTCCTGGTGGCCCAAGAGTTCATCGCGCAGACCAATCAGCTGGACCGGGAGCAGAAGGCGTTTTTGAAAAACGAGACTTTCTATGGCAACGAGCTGGTAGCTGTCACGTTCAAGCTGTGCCTGATGAATCTCTACCTGCACAACATCGGCGACATCTATGGCAATGTCCCCGTGGCCCAAGGCGACTCTTTGCTGACCGACCCCGGCTATCGGGTGGACTACGTTATGACCAACCCGCCTTTCGGCAAGAAGTCCTCCCTCACCTTCACCAACGAGGAGGGCGAGCAGGAGGAAGAGGACCTGGTCTACAATCGCTCCGATTTCTGGACCACCAGTTCCAACAAGCAGCTCAACTTCGTCCAGCATATCAATACCATCCTGAAGCCCACCGGTAAGGCCGCCGTGGTGGTGCCGGACAATGTGCTTTTCGAGGGCGGCGCGGGCGAGGTCGTGCGCAAAAAGTTGCTGGAGACCACCGACCTGCACACCATTCTCCGCCTGCCCACGGGCATATTTTACAAGCCCGGCGTCAAAGCAAACGTGATCTTCTTCGACAAGCGGCCCGCCAGCCCGGAGCGGCAGACCAAAGAGGTGTGGGTATACGACTTCCGCACCAACGTCCATTTCACACTGAAGCAGAACCCCATGACCGAACGGGACCTGGAGGATTTCATCGCTTGCTATCACCCGGAGAATCGCCACGAACGGAAAGAGACCTGGTCGCCCAATGATCCCGACGGACGCTGGCGCAGATTCGGTATCGACGAGATCATGGCGCGGGACAAAACCAGCCTGGACATCTTCTGGATCAAGGACAAGGCCCTGGCCGATTTGGATAACCTCCCCGCGCCGGATGAGCTGGCTGGCGACATCATCGAGAATCTGCAAAGCGCTCTGGAGAGTTTCCAGGAGCTCATGGGCCAGTTGAGGCAATAATGTATTGCGAAACGACATACAATATGGTATAATACCGACGAAAGGTGGTGCATACCATGGCGAACAAGACCGCGAACGTGTTGGCGCGTGTGGAGCCGGAGACGAAGCGTGAGGCTGAGGAAGTCATGCAGAAGCTGGGCATCTCCGCGTCCACGGTGATCAATCTGCTCTACAACCAGATCATCCTCACCAAGAGCATCCCGTTCCCGCTGACGCTGCCCCGGGAGCCGAAGGCACGGGACGAGATGACCGACGAGGAATTCTCTGCTATGCTTCAAAAGGGCATGGATGATGTGCAGACTGGACGCACCCGGCCCGCTAAAGAGGTGTTTGCCGA
>CANPXZ010000120.1 GCA_947587485.1 uncultured Oscillospiraceae bacterium
CAAGCCAGAGCCACATTACAGGCGCGAGGACTAATACCAGAAAAACAGCGTTCACGGGCAGTTGCCAGTGAACGCTGTTTACTATAAATGAGGGACAGCCAGTGGTGTCCCGTCACGGGATCATGAGCGGTGATCCATGGGAGAACAGGCCCCGCTCACACTTATATATGTGAAGGAAATTAAAAATGAAATACAAGTCACTCTTTACGACAGTGGCGGCCATGTTCATCATGGCCGCTATTTTTATATCCTCCTCGTTTGCCGTACCAGACCGGCCTGCCGCCGTTCCTCCCACGCCTGTGCCTACCGCCACGCCGGAGCCTATCGACTGGAAAGAGAACATGATCAACGCCGTGTGCCACGCTGACGATCGTGGCGACCTGGAGGCGGAATATGCCCTGGGCGGTGCCGTCAAGTACAACGATTTGTATTTGCTTGCAAAGATCGTCGCCAGAGAGTGCGGCCCGAATTGGGACGACCAAGGCATTATGGCCATCGGTGAAGTGGTCCTCAACCGCGTCGCCTCGCCGGAGTTTCCAAACACTGTCCGGGAGGTCCTCTATCAGACAGAACCCATACAGTATGAGCCGGTGTGGACGGACGGCTGGGAGGACTATATCCCCCCGGATCGATACGTCCGTCTGGCTCTGCGGCTGCTGGAGGGGGAGCGCGTCTTTCATGATCCGACCATCGTGTTCCAAGCTCTGTTCCCGCAGGGTAGTGGAATCGCCTTTACCTATCACGACGACGATTTGAACAACGACACCTACTTCTGCTGGACCAGCTACCTTGGCTGGCACGCTGAAGCGGGGCTACCGCTTTTACTGCGTCCTGGTCATCGTTTTCGCCATGGTGTTCTGCTGCTCCGTCACCGTGCTGGCAGACGGAGATCCCATCACCGTGGTGAACAACCTGCTCACTACGGTTTCCGGGTTTTTCTTTATTTCTCCTGGCCCTGATCTCCCGTTTTGAACAGGCCCCGCAGCAGCTTCATCATCTCTTCCACGTCCACGGGCTTGGCCAGGTATCCGTTCATGCCCGCGCTCAGGGCCATCTCCCGGTCCTCCTCGAAGGCGTTGGCGGTCATGGCGATGATGGGCACGTCCGCCAGCTTCCGGTCCTCCATGGCCCGGATGTTCCGGGTGGCCTCGTAGCCGTCCATGATGGGCATCTGGATGTCCATCAGGATCAGGTCGAAGCGCCCCGGCGGCGACTGTCGCACCATGTCGCAGGCGATCTGGCCGTTCTCGGCGCACTCCACGTTGAAGCCGGCCTCGCTCAGCAGCTCCGCAGCGATCTCCCGGTTGAGCTCGTTGTCCTCGGCCAGCAGGATGCGCTTGCCCGCGAAGCTCTCGTCCGCAGGCGGCGGCTCCGGGGCCGCCGGCTCCGCCGGCTTCCGGCCCAGGCTCTTCTCCAGGGCGTTGTGCAGGTCGGAGGCGAACAGGGGCTTGCTGATGAAGCCGGTGACGCCGGCCTGCCGGGCCTCCTGCTCGATGTCGGACCAGTCGTAGGCGGACATGAGGATGATGGGCGAGTCGTCCCCCACGATCCGGCGGATCTGGCGGACGGTCTCCACGCCGCTCATCTCCGGCATGGACCAGTCCACGATGTACACCTCGAAGGGATCGGCCAGCTCGATGGCCTCGCTGGTGCGGACCACCGCCTCCCGGCCCGACAGGGTCCACTCGGCCCGCATGCCGATCTGCCGGAGCATCTTGGACACGCTCTGGCAGCTGACCAGGTCGTCGTCCACCACCAGGCCCCGCAGGCCCCCCAGCTCCACGATGGGGCCCAGCTCCCGGTGCTGGGCCGCGAAGCGCAGCTCCAGCTCCACGGTGAAGACGGAGCCCTTGTCCGGCTCGCTCTCCACCCGGATCGTGCCGCCCATCATGTCCACGATGTTCTTGGTGATGGCCATGCCCAGGCCCGTGCCCTGGATGCCGCTGACCGTACTGGTCCGCTCCCGGGTGAAGGGCTCGAACACGGTCTGGACGAACTCCGGACTCATGCCGATGCCGGTGTCGCTGACCCGGAACTCATAGACGCCCCGGTCGCTCTTCCCGGCGGACTTTTGGGTGACCCGGACGGCCACCTCGCCGCCGGCCGGGGTGAATTTGATGGCGTTGGAGGTCAGATTCAGCAATATCTGGTTCAGCCGCAGCCGGTCGCAGAACACCTCCTCGTCGGTGACGTCCACCGTGTCGATGAACAGCTCCAGGCGCTTGGCGTGGATGTCGGACTGGATGATGTTCCGCAGACCCTGCAGGATGTCCGCCAGATTCTCCGGCCGCTCCTCGATGGTGACCTTGCCCGACTCGATGCGGCTCATGTCCAAAACATCGTTGATGAGGCTCAGCAGGTGGTTGGATGCCTGGGCGATCTTGGACAGGTAATCCTCGGCCCGCTCCTTGTTGTCCAGGTGGGTGGTGGTCAGGGCGGTATAGCCGATGATGGCATTCATGGGCGTGCGGATATCGTGGCTCATGTTGTTGAGGAAGGTGGTCTTGGCCCGGTTGGCGGCGTCGGCCGCCTGCAGGGCGTCGGACAGCTCCTTCGTCTTGGCCTCCAGGGCGCTTGTGGCGTCGGCCACCCGCTTCGTCAGCCGCTTCTGGTTCTTTGTCCGGACCGCCAGCATGGCCAGCGTGAACAGCAGCAGGAATGCCAGCGCGGTGGCCAGGATGCCGTAGATCGGATTCTGGTAGATGAAGGCGGTCAGGCTCATGGCCGTGCCCCGGCCCGCGTCGATCTCCCGGGAGGCGATGGCGTCCAGTTCCGTGTCGGTGAAGCTGTCGATGCCCTTGTCCAGCAGGCTCAGCAGGTACCGGCCGTTGGGGACCTTGTTGCCCACGGCGTAGGAAAGGCCCGTGCTGCCCAGCACCTCGGAGGACAGACGGTTGCGCACGTCCTCCCGGACATACCGCTCGGCGGTGTAGGAATAGACGATGGCGGCGTCGGCCTGGCCGTCCAGCACCGCCCGGACGCACTCGTCCGTGGAGGCGCAGCGGACCTGCTCCACGTCCGGATAGCGGCCGGCCACATAGGCCAGAACGCCGTCGGAGCGGCTCGCCACCGCAACACGCTGCATAGAGCCGGAAAAGTCGTTTTTCGTCAGGCGGGCAAAGTTGGTCTGGAAGTAGGGGGCCGTGATCTTGTACCCCTCCTCCTCCGCCTGGTAGTAGTCCCCGGCGTAGTCCAGCACCACGTCGGCGGCGCCCTCCGCCCGGAGCCGGTAATACTCCTCCCGGCCGGACGGCTCGATGAACTCATATTTCAGTCCCAGCCGCCGGGCCAGCGCGTCAAAGATCGCCGGCAGCACGCCCCGTACCTGGCCGTCCTGGAAATAGCTGTATGGCGCGCGCCCCGGGTCGAACAGCAACTGCAAGGGCTCTCCCGAGGCCTGCAGCTCCTCCAAAAACGCCCGCTCCCCCGCGTTCATGATGACGGAGCCGCTCATATCGGTGGCGTAATAGGTCTCATGGAGGGTGTCCCGCCAGTTGGGGTCATGCAGGTCCATCTCATTGATGGCCTCGTTGATGCGCTCCATCAGGTCCGGCCGGTCCTTCCGGCAGCAGATGTAGAAGGGGCTGGCGTCAAAGGACTCCAGCAGCCACTCGCCCTCCAGCAGCCGAAGGCTTCCGGTGACGGCGGCGTCCACCTCCCCGCTCTCCAGGGCGGCGGACAGCTCGTCCTGCCCGGCGAAGTAGACCGGCTCGAAGGTGAAGCCGTGGGTCTCGGCAAAGCGCTCGAAGTTGGCGTTTTTGGAATTGGCCTCCAGCATGCCCACGGTCATGCCGTCATAGGTGCCGTAGTCCCCCTCCACGATGGCCGTATTGCCCGCCTTTACGGTGAGGATGGTGGAATTGACGCCGATATCCTCGTCGGAGAAGAGGAATTCCTTCTCCCTCTCGGCTGTCTTGGACACGGACGTGACGATGTCCACCCGGCCGTCCCGGAGCATGTCCAGCGCCTGGGCGTAGGACCCGTCGTAGCCCACATATTCATAGGTCCACCCGGCGTGGATGGCGAGCCGCTGCAAAAACTCATAGCCGTAGCCGCTGCGCCGGCCGTCCTCATCGATCATGTGGTAGCCGGAAAAGGCGAAAAAGCCCACCCGCAGCACATCCTCCTCCGGCCCGGCCGCCGCCGCAGCGGGCCACAGCGCCGCCAGCAGCAGCGCGGCCAGAAGGAAGCTCAGCAGTCGTTTTTTTCTCATGCGATATATCCTCATTTCCCCGGTGTCAAAGACCCGGCTCCGGTAGAGTTCGCGTGCATTTTTGCCAGTGTATCATATTTCCCCGCCAAAAGGAAGCGATTTTTCCCCGGTGTTCACGATTCCTTTACAGGCCCGGCATGAACTGTTCACGAAACTGTGTTATCCTTTGCCCCATAAAAGCGAAGGAGGACATTTCCATGACTTTGATCCGATCCCTGTGCGCCGGGCTGTGCGCGCTGCTGCTTCTGCCGGGATCCCCGGCCCTGGCGGCGGAAAATGACGACGGCGCCATAGTTCTGACCCTGGCGGACGGCGGCGTTCTGGCGGACGGCGCTCCCGTCCCGGAGGACGACCTCTCCGCCGCCGTATACACTGCCCACGACATCGTGTATTACGAGGCCGGCCATGATTTTACCTACGGCGAGGGCGCGGAAGAGGACGAACACACCCCGGAGGAGGCGGCGGAGCACACCGTGGTCCACATCGCCCGGGCCGGCACCTATGTGCTGCAAGGGGTCCTGGAGAAGGGCCAGATCGCCGTGGACCTGGGCGAGGACGCGGAAAGCGACCCGGAGGCGGTGGTCACCCTGGTGCTGGACGGGGCGGACGTGACGTGCGCCGTGGCCCCGGCGGTGATATTTTATAACGTATATGAGTGCGGCGGAGAGCCCGACGCCGGCGCGGCACCGGATCTGTCCGGGGCCGGGGCCCGGGTCGTGATCGCCGACGGCAGCGAGAACAACATAAGCGGCTCCTACGTGGCCCGCATCTACAAGTCCTATACCCTCAGCGAGGACGGCTCTTCCGTCGTCGACAGCAAAAAGCTGCACAAGTACGACGGGGCCTTCTACTCCAAGATGAGCATGCTCATCTCCGGCGGCCCGGAGGGTACCGGCGTGCTGAACATCACCGCCGAGAACGAGGGCCTGGACACGGAGATGCACCTGACCATCGACGGCGGGAACATCAACATCCGCTCCGGCAACGACGGCGTCAACGTCAACGAGGACGACGTGTCCGTGGCGACGGTCAACGGCGGGACCCTCTCCGTCACCGTCACCGGCCAGACCGGCGAGGGGGACGGCATCGACTCCAACGGGGCCCTGATCGTCAACGGGGGCGACGTCACGGTCCAGGCATGCTCCCGCAGCGCCGACGCCGGCCTGGACGCGGCCACGGGCGTGTACATCAACGGCGGCACAGTGACCGCCGCCGGCAGCATGCTGGACCCCGTCCAGGCCTCTGACCAGTGCTGCGCCGTGTTCAGCTTCCCCCAGGCTCAGGCCGCCGGGACCCGGTACGCCCTGACCGACGGCGAGGGCAACGAGGTCCTGGCCTTCACCCCGGAGAACGACTTTTCCATCCTGCTGGTGAGCAGTCCCGCCCTGGAGACGGACACGGAATACTCCCTCACCGGGGACGGGGACGTCATCCCCGTGGCGGCCGGCGGCGGCTTTGGCGGCGGCATGGGTCCCGGACCGGCCATGCCCGGCGGCCAGGAGCAGGGCCAGCCTCCCGAGCTGCCCGAGGGCATGGACCTCGACGACGCCCCCGAACCCCCCGAGGGTGTAGACCCCGGCGACGCCCCCGAACCCCCCGAGGGCATGGACCCCGGCGACGCTCCCGAACCCCCCGAGGGCATGGACCCCGGCGACGCCCCCGAACCGCCTGAGGGCATGGGCCCCGGCCGGCAGCTCCGGACCGGGACCACGGCGGAGACCAGCGACACCTTCACCCTCTCCCCGGGTCTGAACACCTTCACCGCGTGACCTTGCGTTGACGCATCCTCCCCGGCGTGCTACAATATGTCAAAAAACGACGGGGAGGGCGCGTCATGCATCCCATCGCCACGCTGAAGACCTGGTCCCGGGAGGCGCACAGCTTCTCCCGCCGGAAAAAGTTCCAGATATTCATGCTGCTGTTCGTCCTGAGCGGCGTTTTCGGCTTCGTGTACGAGACGATCTTTTACCGGATCGACCTGGGCCATTTCGTGAAGCGGGGCACCACCCTGGGTCCCTGGATACCCATCTACGCCTACGGGGCCTTCTTCATCCTGCTGCTGGCCTACCGGTTCCGCAAACGCCCCTGGGCGGTGTTCCTGCTGGGGACGGCGTCCTCCGGCGCTCTGGAATTCGTCGTGGGCTGCTGGTTCTGGAACGTCAGGCATATCCGCCTGTGGGACTACAACACGGAGATCTGGAACTGGGGCAACATCGGCGGCTACATCTGCGCCCGGTCGGTGCTGTTTTTCGGCCTGTCCGGCCTGATCCTGGTCTATCTCATGGTCCCCATGGCCACCCACCTGGCCGGCCGGATAAAGGCCCGGCCCTTCGCCCTGCTCAGCCTGATCCCCGGCGCGCTCTTCGCCGCCGACATCTTATACAGCTTCGTCCGCTGAGGCACGCGGTATAAAGCTGTCTGTCACAACAAAAGACCGACGCCATACGGCGTCGGTCTTTTGTTGTCTGGGGATTGTGCGTTATCAATACATGCCGCCCATGTCGGGGTTGGGGGCAGCTACGGGGGCGGGGGGCTCCTTGATGTCGGTGACCAGGCTCTCGGTGGTCAGGACCATGCTGGCCACGGAGGCGGCGTTCTCCAGCGCGCTGCGGCAGACCTTGGTCGGGTCCACGATGCCCGCGGCGAT
>CANPXZ010000121.1 GCA_947587485.1 uncultured Oscillospiraceae bacterium
AACCAGGACGTGGTAGGCGTGGAGCTGTGCGGCGCGGTGAAGAACGTGATCGCCCTGGGCTGCGGCGTCATCGACGGCCTGAGCCTGGGGGACAACGCCAAGGCCCTGTTCATGACCCGGGCCATGGCGGAGATCGCGGGGCTGTGCCAGAGGGCCGGGGGCCAGCGGAGCACCTGCTCGGGTCTGGCCGGCATGGGGGATCTGATCGTCACATGCCTGTCCGCCCACTCCCGGAACCGGCAGGCGGGGCTTCTCATCGGCCGTGGCGCGCCGGTGGCGCTGGCTTTGCGGGAGGTAGGCGCCGTGGTGGAGGGCTACTACGCCGCCGCCAGCGTGAAGGAGCTGGGGGAGAAGCTGGACGTGGAGCTGCCCATCTGCCGGAGCGTATACGGCCTGCTCTATGAGGACCAGGACCCGGAGGACACGCTGCACCGGCTGATGAATCGGGATCGGCGGAGCGAATTTGACTACAAC
Source organism: uncultured Oscillospiraceae bacterium (assembly GCA_947587485.1). Taxonomy (GTDB): domain Bacteria; phylum Bacillota; class Clostridia; order Oscillospirales; family Oscillospiraceae; genus CAJOIG01. Next base: position 475 of record CANPXZ010000121.1, read on the forward strand.
TGGGACAAAGTATAGTTTATATTGAACGGGAAGCGGTACGCCGGCGGCGTACCGCTTATTGTTTGGAAAATGTTTAGTTTTTTTTGAAACGATTTGACCTTCCGCAGCGAATATAGAAACAGAAGGGAAGTGGACCCGCTGGCGCAGGATCAGGAGCAAAAGTGGATACGGGCCATTGTGCGCCGGGGTGACCGGGCGGCGGCGGACGCGCTGGTGCGGGCGTATTACAACGACGTCTACGCCTATATCTGGCGCCAGGTGGGCCAGAGCGAGGACGCCCTCGATCTGACCCAGGAGTGCTTCATCGCGGCACTGCGGAGCCTTGCGTCCTATGACCGGCGCAGGAGCGCCTTTCGCACCTGGCTTTACCACATCGCCTCCCACAAGGTCATCGACCACCGGCGAAGGTGCCGAACGGCGGCGGTGCCGCTGGCGGAGGACATCCCGTCTCCGGAGGATTTTACCGCCGTGGTCCACGACCGGGCGATGCTGGCCAGGGCGGAGGAGCTGGTACGCCGGGAGGACGAACTGGACCAGGAGATATTCCGCCTGCGCATCTACGGCCAGTGCGGCTTTTCCCAGGTCGCCGCCGTCACCGGCCAGGCGGAGGCCAAGATCAAGAGCAGGTATTACCGGCTCATGACACGATTGAGAAAGGAGCTGACCGACGATGTATGACGCCGTACCCTATCCGGAGGAAGCGGTCCGGGAGCGCAGCATCCAGGCCATCCTGGACGCCGGCGTCCCCCAGCCCCGGCAGAGTTTCTGGGGCTTTTTGGCGGACGTGTTCCACTTCGAGGGGATATCTCTTCTGCTGCCGCAGCTGGCCGTATTGCTTGTGACCTGCCACGTGGCGTGCACGTACTCCATGAGCGCCTATGCGCTGCCCTCCTATATGCCTCTGTTCATTCTGGTCGTCATGCCGACATTTTTCCGGGGGCAGTACTGCCATGTCAGCGAGGTGGAGGCGGCCACCCACACCTCCGGGGCCCAGCTTGCCCTGGCCCGGCTGATCCTGGCGGGCGGCGGCGCGCTGGTGTGCCTGACTTTTTTGCTGGCGCTGGAGGTCTGGCTGCAAAGGTCCTTTGAAAATCTGGGCCGGGTGATCCTCTACTGCCTGGTGCCATATCTGACATGCATGACCGCCATGCTGGCCCTGATACGCAGAAGGAGAAGAGACGGCGCGCCCCTGTGTATGACCACCGCCCTTTGCTCCATCTTCTTCTGGCGGTGGTCCGCGCGGCTGTTTCCCTGGCTGTACGAGGCGTCCGCCCTGGGGATATGGATCGCGGCGGTGCTGTTCTATTCCTGGCTTTTGGCAAAAGAGATAACCTATATCATCCACGCAAACAAGGAGGTAAACATGTATGGAATTGTCGATTGACCGCCTGACAAAGCACTACGGCAAAAAGATCGCCGTGGACCGTGTCAGCGCCACGCTGACGCCCGGTGTCTACGGTCTGCTGGGAGCCAACGGCGCGGGCAAGACCACCCTCATGCGGATGCTGTGCGCCATATTGGAGCCCACCTCCGGGGAGGTGCGCCTGGACGGGAGGGACGTGGCCGGCATGGGCTCGGAGTACCGGGACGTGCTGGGGTATCTACCCCAGGACTTCGGCTATTACCCCAGCTACACCGCCGCCGAGTTTCTCGCCTACATCGCCGCCCTCAAGGGCATCCCCAGGGCGGCGGCGGGGAAGCGGGTAAAAGAGCTGCTGAACATGCTGGACCTGGCCGCCGTGGCGGACAAGAAGATCAAGACCTTCTCCGGCGGCATGAAGCAGCGGGTGGGCATCGCCCAGGCCATGCTGAACAATCCCCAGATCCTCATCCTGGACGAGCCTACGGCGGGCCTGGACCCCAAGGAGCGGGTGCGGCTGCGCAACCTGCTGTCCGAGTACGCCGGGGACAAGATCGTGATATTGTCCACCCATATCGTGTCCGACGTGGAGGCCATCGCGGACCAGGTGCTGATCATGAACGCCGGCCGGTTCATCATCCACGGGTCGGTGCCGGACCTGGCGTCCCATGTGGAGGGCAAGGTCTGGGAGCTGACTGTCCCGGCGGCCGAGGCAAGGCTCTGGAAGGAGGATTTCACGGTGGCCAACTACCGGCACGAGGGGGAGCGGGTGGTCCTTCGCATCATCGCGGACGAGCGGCCCTCCCCGCAGGCCGTGCCCTGCGCACCCGTTCTGGACGACGCATATCTTTACTATTTCGGCATCATGGAGGCGTGAGATGGAACTGTTTGCATTGGAACATAAAAGACTTTGGCGGACACCCAGGGTATGGATATGCGTACTGCTGTGCTTTGCGTACAGTGTTGTCTGGGGGAGCGTGGTATGGTATCAGTGGCCTGGTTTTGGCACCAAAAATGATAGCACCGATATGTACGACAACAGTTTTGACGGTTATTCCGCGATTCGGGGCTATCAAGAGGAGTTTTCCCAGTTCGGCGACGAATGGACGGACGAGACGCTCCAAAAGATCGTGGCGAAGTATCAGAGCTATGACCTTATGGAATTGCCGGGACTTCAATCCAAGGGAGACTGGAGTTTAGCATCGGATATACTCCGCGATCTCTACCCGGAACTGAAGGACCCGGAGAACCAGCAATATCAACCCCTGATCCTCTACGCGGACACGACGAAGATGACAGACTTTTATCAGCGGCGGGCGGACCTTTTGGAATACACCTTGGAGACCACCCGCCAGAACGAGGGGATGAGCGAGGCCGACAAGCAAATGTTCCTGGACATGAACAGCCAGATTGAGGAACCCTGGCCCTATGAGTGGACCCAGGGTTGGGCAAATGGTGCCTTGGAATTTGGCTGGTCAAAGATGGCGCCCTATCTTGCAATCGCGTTGGCGTTCATCTTCTCCGGGGAGTGGTACAGCAACACCGCGCCGCTCCTGCATACCACCAAATTCGGCTGGAAGAAGCTGGCACGGGTCAAGGTCCTCAACGGTATCACGTTCGCATTGGAGTTTTATTTGCTGATCGCGGGCGGTAAGGTGCTGGTACAGCTGATCTATCTGGGTACAAGCGGATGGGACCTGCCAATACAATACATGAGCCTGCTGGCCGTGGCACCTTGGAATATGCTCCAGGCGGAACTGTATCAACTGGCCTTTGGCTTGATCGGTATGTTCGGCTATGCGGGACTGGTCATGCTCATGTCTGCTCTGGTGAAGAACAATGTGCTGTCGCTGGTGTTCAGCTTGGCGTTCGTCTATGTGCCGGACATACTTGGGCGCTACCTACCAAAGTGGCTGATGGCGCTGAGCCAGTATCTCCCGCTGGTTGGCAACAGCTACGACTATTTGAATTACAACGTGTTCCACATCTTCGGCCTGAGCGTGTGGTCGCCCTGGATGCTGATCACCGTACCGTTCATCATCGGCATTGTCTGCATCCCCTTTGCCATTATGAAGTGGTCCCGGCGGGAGAGGGCCTGACGGCCGCCGCCGCAAACCAACAAAAAACCGCCTCCCTGGCAGGGGAGGCGGTTTTCGTGCGGTTTTCAGATGAAGTTCAGCACCAGGGTCAGCAGAACGAACACCAGCGCGACCCACTTGGTCATTTTGGCCAGCTTCGCGTCCCAGGTCTTGGCCTTGGACTTGGTCAGGAAGGTGTCCGCGCCGCCGGCGATGGCGCCGGACAGGCCGGAGCGCTTGCCGCTCTGGAACAGGATGACCACGGTCAGGAAAACGCAAGCGATCAGATGCAATATAGAGATGGCAATCGTCATAACAGTTTCACCCTTTTTCAAAATTAGCTAAATTAATATAGCATATCCTGCCCGTGAAATCAAGCCCTTTTTCACCTTTTTTCCAATTTTCCGCCGTTGCGGAAAAGACCCCCATGTCTTATAATAAATGCGGGAGGGAAGCGCATGGACTTTCTCTATCTGGACAAGCGGATCGCCGTATGCGTCAAGCCTGTGGGGGTGCTCTCCACCGACGAGCCGGGGGGCATGCCGTCCCTGGTGCGTCAGGCATTGGGGGACGAGCAGGCATGCGTCCGGACGGTCCACCGGCTGGACCGGGTGGTGGGCGGCGTCATGGTGTTCGCCAGGTCCGCCTACGCGGCGCGGGAGCTGAGCCGGCAGGTCCGGGAGGGGCAGTTTGAAAAGGAATACATGGCCGTGGTCCACGGCGTGCCGTCTCCGACACAGGGCAGGATGGAGGACCTGCTACGGCGGGACACCGTGGAGCGCAGGACCTGCGTGGCCGACAGGCCGGGGAAGGACGTGCGCCCGGCGGCGTTGGAGTATGAGACGCTGGCCGGCCGGGAGGGACTGAGCCTGGTGCGCGTAAAGCTGCTCACCGGCCGGACCCATCAGATCCGCTGCCAGTTCGCCAGCCGGTCGATGCCCCTGGCCGGGGACCGGAAATACGGCGCGGCGGAGGACGGCTGCGGCGTTGCATTGTGGTCGCATACGGTCCATTTTATTCATCCGGAGACCGGCGAGAAAATGGAGTTCATTCAGAAAATTCCGGATATTTACCCGTTTTCGCTGTTTTTGAACGAATAATCAATGCATAATCTCCGCTTGCGACCATTCCGGTTTTGAGATATATACATTATATTATTACTTCAGCTGGCCGGGACTGACGCCGAAGCACTCCCGGAAAGCCCGGAAGAAGGTGGAGTATTCCTCGAAGCCGCTGTCTGCGGCGGCCTTGTTCACGTTCACCCCGGTGCGGATGAGCTGGGCGGCGTGCAGCAGCCGCCGCTGGCGCACGTAGGCGTGGACCGTGACGCCGGTCTGGGCCTTGAAAAGCCGCATGAAGTGGTATTTGCTCAGATAGACCCGCTCCGCCAGCTCGTCCACCGTCAGGGGCCGGCGCAGATTCTCGTGGATATAGGACAGAGTCTGGGCGATCTTGGGGTCGTACTGGGGGGTGGGGTCCTGCTGGGCGGCCGCGTCGCTGAGGGAGACCCGGTTCACCAGAATGAGCAGCTGCATCACCAGCGTGTCCCGCAAAGCCTGGGCGCCGAACTGGCTGTCCGCCGCAGCCTTGTCCAGGGAGCCGATCAGCCCCGCCAGGCTCTCCGCGTCCTCCTTGCCCGGGGCCAGCAGATACCGGCCCTGCTTGTCGGCCCGCTCAAAGCAGCCCATCAGCCCCGCCTCCGGCATGGCCCGCTCCACGAATTTCCGGTCCAGGTAGAGGATCACCCGTTCGTAGGGCTGGGACTGGTCGATCAGGGCCTTGTGGATCACGTGGTGCTGGATGAGCAGGATGTCCCAGGGGCGCAGGGCGTAGGTCTTGCTCTCCACCAGATAGTTCACGTTCCCGGCCAGCAGGATGACGATCTTGTCGAATTCATGGAAGTGGAAGTCCCGCTCCTGCCCGGCGGTGTCCCGCAGGTGGAACAGGTGGTAGTTTTCGGTGAGATAGCCCTCCCGGCTGTAGCTGCTGTTCATGCGACGCACCTCGTTTTCCTCTCTCGATATCATATCGCATCTTTTGCATGATTTCAAGGAACAGAGGCAGGGTTGATTGCGATTTGCGATTTTTGAACGGGTGCCCCCAAACACGATATATTGTGTCCCGCCGGGCGCTCCGGCACAGGATGGGGCAGTCTTTCAAAGGCGATTTTGCGGCCCGCAGGAAAAATTTCTCAAGAAATTTTTTCGGAACAGCCGAAAAATACATATAAATAATTACAAAAAGTTACGGAAACCCGCTGTTTTCAAGGCTTTGGGGAGTTTTTGCGGATTTACAAAATATTGGCGCAAGAGGTGTTGACAGGCACAAGATATTGTGCTAATATTACGTTCGCTGGCATTATGTAACCGTGGCAAGCACATGGGGAGAAAGAGCAGAGAGAAGAGGTAGTACCAATGAAGATCATCAAGAGGAACGGGTCCGAGGTGACCTTTGACATTACGAAGATCATTGCGGCCGTCAGCAAGGCCAACGACGTGGTGGACGAGGAGTTCCGCATGACGGCCACCCAGATCCGCCGCATCGCGGATTCGGTGGAGAAGGCATGCATCGAGCTGGGCCGGTCCCCCTCCGTGGAGGAGATCCAGGACATGGTGGAGGAGCAGATCATGGCCCACGGCGCCTACGAGGTCGCCAAGCGGTACATCACCTACCGCTATACCCGGAGCCTGGTCCGTCAGTCCAACACCACCGACGACCGCATCCTGGCCCTCATCGAGTGCAACAACGAGGAGGCCAAGCAGGAGAACTCCAACAAGAACCCGGTGGTCAACTCCACCCAGCGG
>CANPXZ010000122.1 GCA_947587485.1 uncultured Oscillospiraceae bacterium
TTCTTGTCCGGGTCCGCGTAGAACGGGTCCGCCTCCATGCTGGGGGTGTAGCCGTTGTCGCGGGTCTTGGTCTGGCCAAGGATGTTCTTGATCTGCTCCGTGTCGGAGTTGAGCTCCACGCTCATCTCCTCGATGTCGTCGCCGATGCCCTCGAACTCGGCCTTCTCCGCGTCGGCCACCTTGGTGTTGAACTTGCTGTCCAGATAGTGGCGCAGCGCCTCGCGTTCCAGTTTTGCCATTGAAATTGTCCTCCTGTAAATTATTTTTGATAGATGTTCTCATACCGGGCAGCCAATGCCACCGCCCAGGTCTCCACGTGGCTGTCATCCACGCCGTACAGGTACGCCGGGCCCAGGACGGCGAATCCCAGCAGCTTCCGCCGGCCCTCCAGCTCCGGGAATTCCGTCAGCTGCTCCAGCCACCGGGCCAGTCCGTCCAGCCACTCCTTCGCCCCGGCCTTTCTGTTCTCCGTCAGGCCGCCGGCCCGGAAGAGCACGTAAAAGGGATACCGGCACACCTGCCGCACCTTCCCGGTCACGCTGCGGGTCTCCTTCTCGATGATCCCGTCGCCGCCGGGGTAGAGCGCCAGGCCGCCGGTCTCGCTCAGGGTGGCGAAGGCCACGCTCTCGCCCTCCGTCAGATGGGGGTATCCGTTCACGATCCCCCGGACGGCCTCCGTCAGGGCGTACCGCCCGGACAGGTCATAGCGGACCTCTTTCTTTTTCTCTTCGTCCATCAGCGTCCCTCCAGGTCCTTCTGCACGCCCTTGACCCAGGCTTGCAGGTCCCGCTTCTTGGCCTCTTCGTACCAGAACGGTACCCAGTGGCCATTGCTGCCGTTGCTGGTGTCCAGGTCCCGGCTGGTCACCTTCAGCTCGGTGCCCTTCCGGTACCGGGGGCCCACCCCGGGGATCACGCCCGGGCCCTTGTCGGTCTTGGCGTTCACCATGACCTTGCCGTGGTACAGGTACTGTCCCATGGGGCCCACGCCGGCGTAGACATACTCCGATCCCAGCATGGCCATGTTCATGCCTATGGTCCGCTGCTGGAAACTGCCCATCACGTTGGGCATCAGCGGCAGCATGGAGCTCATGATGTTGGTTTGCAGGTGCATGTAGGCCCTGCTGATCCGCCGCGCCGTGGGCTCCATGACGATATGGGCCTCGATGCTGTCGGTGACCAGGGTGTACCCGTGGGCCAGCTCCGCCAGCCCCTTGATGTGGAATGTCTTCATTTGCCAAACACCTCAAAATGCGGAATGACGCTGTACTGCTGTGCGGAGCTGACGGCATAGACCCCGTCCCGGGTCTTGTTCAGGTGATCGTAGAACCCGCCCGGGAAGGCGCTGTCCTGCACCGGCTCCGTGTCCGGCCAGGCGCCCTCGATGAAGAAGTCGAAAAACTCCCCCATCGTGAAGGTGAAGGCCGCCGCCGGGTCCTCCGCCGCCTGCCACAGCAGCGGCGTCAGATACCGCTTGCCGCCGGCCACGGGTCCCGCGTCCCAGCCGTAGCGGACATGCAGCTTCGCCTTATACGCTCCCTGACTGCCGTACTTGGCCGCTATGGCCGCCTGGTCCACGTTCAGGTCCACGCCCTCCAGCACGGTGGGGTACCAGACGTCCCCGTCCTTCCCCCGCCGCCGGTTGAACAGCGTCACGGTGTCACGATACATACGGATACCTCCCCATGTACAGCAGATTGACCCCGTTGGCGTCTTTCACCCCGGACAGGTACCGGCGCACGATGTCGTCCAAAAGCCGCGCACGGGCTCCGGGATCGCTCACGGCGGCGTCGATGGCGGTGGTCCCGCTCCTGGCGGCGCTGCCGGTGGCGTAGCTGACGGACTCGCTGCCGGAGGATACGGAGGAGATGACCCGGCTGCGCACGGTGCCGTCGGCATTCTCCGTCATGGCCCGGGCGCTGGCCGCCGCCTTCTCCGCCTCGTCTATCTGCCGGAACTCGTCCGCCAGAGCGCAGGCGCAGCGCTTCACGGCCTCCGCGCCGTACTCGTCCGCCGGCATGGCCATCCGGAGCTTGTGGAACCCATCAATGCCGGTGGTGGCGTCGTCCATGACCCGCTCGGCGTCCCAGATGAGGCGGTCAAAACCCGCCTCATCCAGCGCATTGCTCTTGTACAGGGCCTTATAGTCCTCATAGGTCGCGTAGGCCATCAGACCGCCTCCTTCACGCCGCCAGCGTCGCGCCGGTGAAGTCCAGCGTGAAGATCACCGCGCCGCCGACCTTGACGGTCAGCTTCTTGGAGCCGGCATAGAGCTCGTCCACACGGATCACCCAGCGGCGGTCCTGAGCCGTCTTCTGGTGCGCCCCGATGACCGTCACCTTCTGGCCTTCATACTGCTCGTCCAGCTCGAAGCAGAAATAGTGGCCCTCCTGCTCGGCGGGCGTGTCGCTGAATCCCGTAAAGCCCGTGACCTTCGGGAAATTGCCGGTCACCTTGCCGGCGGTACCCGTCCAGGCGATGGCCACGTCAGCGCCCATCAGATCCTGGACGGTCTTGTCGTCTCCCACCCCGTATCCGGAGAGGGGCTGACCCTGGGGTGTTACTTTGACGCGGTCAGCCCCCGTCAAGGGTCCCCGATGCTGGCCACCACGATGCCGTCCAGCTTCTCGGCGAACAGCTCCATGCCGTAGACCACCGTGTCCCCGGCGGTCATGTTGGTGTAGTCCGGCTCCTCGTGCAGGCCGATGTAGCCGGTGTCGTCCGTGGTGAAGCTGAATGCCTCGCCCATGTCCGCGCCGTTGATGGGGATGTAGTAGAGCACGATGTTGTCCTTCGCCGTGGCGTAGATCTTCCCCTTGGGGACGGAGCTGTTGAAAAACACCGTGCCCAGGCCCAGGAAGTTCTCCACGTAGGTCATGCCGAAGGCGGTCTGCATGGTGATGGGCGCGCTAGCCAGGTACTCGGCCACGTCCAGCGGGTTCATGAAGTACACGGTGGCCACGGCGTCATCCTCGAACAGCACCTGCAGCTGGCCCCAGGCGTTGGCCAGGGCCGCCTGGAAGGTATCGCCCTTAGCGGTGCCGGTGCCGGTGGCCATGAAGGTGAAGAAGTCCTTCCGGATGCCCTTCTGGATGTCCCGGAGCATCAGCTCGGTGGTCATGTCCACCGCCTGATCGTAGCCCCGCTGGATGATGGCCTCGGCGCTGGTGGCCTTGCGGAACTTCTTGAGGGTGATCTCCTTGTAGGTCTGCTCCTTCACCTCATACTTGCTGAGAGGGATGGTCTCGCCCTCGCCCACGGCGCCGCCGCCCTCGTCCAGGGCGCCGGACGCCTTGTAGGTCTTGAGTGCGGTGCCCGCCTGCTTGGGGATCGCCCGGGCCACGCCCAGGGCCTCCATCAGCTTGGAGATGCCGCCCTTGAACATCTCCACGAACTCGATCTCGCGCACGCGGGCGAGATCGGCGACTTTGATAAGCTTCTCGTCTGCCATGATTTAAGATTCCTCCTGTTTTTTGAAAAGATGGATGTTTTCCGCGATGGCCCTCCGCCGAGCGGCCCGGTCGGTGATGGCCATGATCTGCTCGCGGGTCATGGGCTCGCCGCCCTTCCCGCCGTCTCCTGTGGGCTTGGTGAACTGGGCCCGGCCCGCTTCCAGTCCCTCCTGCTTCTCATCCACGAAGGCGCTGGCGTCCTTCTCCCGGATGGAGGCGATCAGGTCGTTCAGGCCCATGATCTTCCCGTCCACCAGCTTCAGGCCCGCCGCCCTGACCTGCCCGGCCACGTCCCGCTTCGCCGCCTCGGAGGTAAACTTGATCCCCTCCAGCGCGGTTTTGAGGGCGTCGTCGAAGTCCCGCGCCGCCACTTTGGCGTTGTAGTCCTTCTCTGCGGCCGCCAGGTCATTCTGGGCCTGCTCCAGGGCCTCCAGCAGCTTCGCCGGGTCCTGGTCCTTCGGGATCTTCTGGACGATGGACTCCGCCGCCTCGGCCCGGTCCTTCAGACCGTCCCGCTCCTTCGTCAGGTCATCGACCTGCTTCCGCAGGGGATTGACGGTCTTTCCATGCTCGGCCATGATGGCGTCGATGACGTCCTTCGACAGCCTGGCGCCGCCGCCCAGGTCCAGATTCTTGAGAAATTCCCGCTCCATGTGTCCTATCCTTCCTCCCGCCACGCGGATGTTTTACGGGGACGCGGCCCCCGGGCGGGTCATGCCTGTTCACGCCCGGCACCGGCGAAATGTGTATGAAAAAAGCACGGCACCATACGGTGCGTGCTCTTATCAACTGGTATTTAATTCTACAGGAAAGGGGACCGCGTTTCCACGATCCCCTTTCAGTTGTCCATATCAACCGGCGTCACTGATCACAAACCTGTTGTATTCCCGCAAGGTCATATCGATCGGCTCAATGCCCTTCTCTTTACAATAGGCCAGGATGCCCCGCATATCAACATGCTGCTTGACATCCGGAAGAAAAGAGACATACCCGCCGGCGCGGTCCGCTATCTCGTCAAGCTCCCGCATATCCTGTCGCTCTTTTTCAGTCATTTCAGTTCCCCTCCAAAGTGTACTTGTTCAAAAGCTCCAGCGCGGCCCGCTCGTCAATAAACATTCTGTACTGATGAGGTCCGCCTATCCATTGTGCTCCCAATTTCTCTCTGTAGTATTTCACAAGCTCCATATTCTTTGCATCAAGAAACAGAAAACCGCCATACCCTTTTTCCACTGACTTCTGTGCGGCAATGGCAAAGAGATGTCCGCCTACTCCGTAATACTGTTTACCTGTACCTTTGTTGTGGGGCGCGGACTCAACGATGTTCACATACATAGCCTTATCGCGTTCTTGAGGCGTGATAGCGATCAGGCCCTGAATTTCAGATGTTCCCTTGACGTTCAGCTTGTATATCTCTGCGTTTTTCAGGTCCGTCGCAGACCAATTGAAGGCCCAACCCTTTTTCTTTAACCCCTTCAATTCATCCCGCGACGCCAAACTATAGGTAGTTTCAACAATCTCCCCATTGCGAGTATTTTCCAGGCAAGGCGTAAACTTGTCTATCCCTACATCAACACCCATATCTATCTCCTCTGATACTTCCATTATATCAGATTTCCCGGCATTTGCAAGCGATTTCCCCTCCCCCGCCTTTTCTGCGGCGCGGGCCTGTTTGGCCCCGTATTGGGCCACCTGGAGGCGGTCATAGAGCTTGCGGGTCTTGTTCTCCTTGCAGAAGTCGTCGTACTCCTTCTCCTGCCGCATCAGCACCTTCGCCTTGCGCCGGTATGCCGCCTCCGCCTCCGCCTTCACGGCGGCGTCCGGGGCCTTCTCCACCGCCTCCTGCAAGGCCAGCACCTCCCGCCGGCTGGCCCGTATCCGCCGCTCCAAAAGCCGCATCCGGGCGTCCCGCTCCTCCCGGAGCCGGTTGGCCTCGCTGTCGATGTGCTCGAAGGGATTGTGCTCCCCGTCGCCCGGGCCGATGCTGTGCCGGCAGTTGGCCCCGTATATCCCGTCCACATACCCCCAACCGCACAGCGCAAACCGGGGGAATCGGTCATCCTCCCCGCTCAGGGAATAAAACTTCCCCTGCCACCAGGCATGGTTGCGCCAGTCGGCGTCGCCTTTCCCGGTCCGGGCCCCGATATGGGCCGAGGTGAGTACGATGTCCCAGCCCAGCTCTTCCATCCTGGCCAGGGTGATGTCCCCGCATGCCTGCCCCGCCCCGGTCCGCACCGCCCGGAGGGTGGCCGTCTCGATGGTGTCGGTGTGATAGACGTATTTGCTGCCGTCGGCCCGCTCCCGGGTGTACTCCACCGTCACGCCGTCCCGGGCCGTGCGCTCCACCGCCTGGACCACCGCCTGACTGTAGCTCATGGCCCCGGAGGTGACCAGGTGGTAGGCCGTGTCGCACTGCTTGATAAACGTCTGCTGTGCCTTGTCCGCCAGGGTCCCGGTGAAGTTTTTCCACTCCCCGGCGGTCTTGTCGTACCCCCGCTGGACCAGCCGCATCAGCATGGGCGACTGCCGCAGGGGCATCGGCTCAAGACCCGCTTTTCTGTACACATCGTCGTCCCAGCGCATGTTGACGATGGCCGCGTCCTCAAAGGCTTTCGCGATCTCCGTCAGCTCCCGGCCGGTCTCTTTCGCGATCTCCGCCTGGATGTCCTTCATGAGATACCCGGCGTCGGCCAGCACCTGCAGCTGCCACTTGTCCGTGGCCGTCAGGAAGCTCTCGCCCCGGCCCATCCGGGCCATATACCGGTCCACCATGGCCCGGATGATCTCCTTGTGCAGTTCCTCCGCGATGAGCCCCGCGCCCTCCGCCCGGTCCCGTATGTAGTCCGCGTCCAGCATCACTCAGTGAACAGGTTCACGCCCGCCGGGCGCTGGGCCTGTCCCGCCGACTCGGTCAGGGCCCGGGCCTCCTCCTCGGAGAAGCCCTCGAACCGCTGGAGCAGGTACCACGCCGGGGCCCACCCCTGGGTCACGTAGCTCATCCACCGGGCCCGGTCCTCTTCCCGGTTGTACGTCAGGTCCCCGAAGTCGAAGGTCACGTCCCAGGCCCCCACCGGCGCGAGATCGTAGAGGTCCGCCCACTTGTCCAGCGCGTACAACAGCCCCTCCATGGCCCCCTCCAGCTTGTCCCGCACGTCCTTGATGTGCTGGATGGTCCGCCGGTCGTCGCTCTCTACTTGGGTA
>CANPXZ010000123.1 GCA_947587485.1 uncultured Oscillospiraceae bacterium
GCGGTCCTTTCCGACCCGGACAAGAGAGCGAAATACGACCAGTTCGGCTTCGCCGGCGTGGACCCCAGCTTCGCGGCCGGCGCGGGCGCCGGCGGGTTCGATGGCTTCGGCGACCTGGGAGACATCTTCGGGGACATCTTCGGCGGCTTCGGCGGTTTTGGGGGCGGCTTCGGCGGTCAGGCCCGGCAGCAGGCCCGCACCGGTCCCCGCCGGGGCGAGAGTCTGCGGGTGCGCCTTTCCATCTCCTTCGAGGAGGCGGCCTTCAGCTGCAAGAAGGACATCAACATCACCAAGGTGGACCAGTGCCCGGACTGCAAGGGCACCGGCTGCGCCCCCGGTACCACGCCGGAGATCTGCCCGGACTGCCGGGGCACCGGCACCGTCCGGACCCAGCAGCGGACCCCCTTCGGCGTGTTCCAGTCCTCCGGGCCCTGCCAAAAGTGCGGCGGCTCCGGCAAGACCATCCACTCCCCCTGCCCCAAGTGCCGGGGCAACGGCTCCATCCGGGCCCAGAAGAAGCTGAACGTGTCCATCCCTGCGGGCATCGACGACGGGGAGACCGTCTCCCTCCGGGGCCAGGGCAACGCCGGGGCCAACGGCGGTCCCGCCGGGGACCTGCTGGTGCAGGTCCAGGTCCGGCCCAGCCCCACCTTCCAGCGGGATGGTACCAACCTCTACATCGCCACGGACCTGAGCTTCGTCCGGGCGGCCCTGGGCACCGAGATCCAGGTCCCCACCCTGGAGGGGCCCGTGAGCCTGAACATACCCGAGGGGACCCAAACGGGCTCCGTGTTCCGGCTCAGGGGCAAGGGCGTGCCCAACGTGCGCACCGGCATCAAGGGCGATGAGTTCGTCACGGTCAATCTGGTGACGCCCAAGAACCTGAACCGGAAGCAGAAGGAGCTTTTGCAGGAGCTGGCGGACCTCTCCGGCGAGAAGGTAAAGAAAAAGAGAAAACTGTAATTTTAAAACCGGGAGCATTGCGGTGCTCCCGGTTTTGGTATATAATATATTGCCGGTCGTCCAACTGTGTAAATGCGCCACAGGCGCATCCCTTATCGAAAGCCTCCCCTGTGCAAGGGGAGGTGCCGAGCGAAGCGAGGCGGAGGGGTTGTTACCAGTGTGAGATAATCTCCAGACTGGTAACAATCCCTCAGTCACCGCCTGACGGCGGCGACAGCTCCCTTTGCACAAGGGAGCCGTCAATAATGTAGCGGCTGCGCCGCTGTTTCCTTTTAACGTTCGAGGCTTGATATATGCTTTCTAATCTGACCATCATATTTCCCCTGGCGGTGGCGCTGTTCGCGCTGCTGTGGTGCTGCCGCTGGCTATCCGTCCGGCGGGCGGGCATCGCCCTTCTGGCCGATCACCCGGACCAGGCCCCGGCGGACCGGCGCATGACCAAGCCGGACTGGATGCTGCTGGGCGGTCTCACGGCTGTCTACGCCCTGATCGCCTTCATCGGCCTGGGCAGCGTCAAGGCCCCCCAGACCTTCCTCCACTTCGCCCAGGGGAACACCTACGCCCTCATCGAGCTGGACGAGCCCCAGTCCGTCACGGCCCTGCGGTATTACTGCGGCCTGAACACCGCCGACTACCGGCTGCAATTCTCCCTGGACGGGGAGAACTGGACCGACCAGGTCCAATCCGACGGCGCCTCCGGCATGACCCAGTTGTACACTCAGCTGTTCCGCTGGAACGACGCGGTGCTGAACGCGGACCGGGGCCCGGTCCGCTACATCCGCATCATCTCCGGGGGGGACGAGTATCTGGGGGAGGTGGCCGTCTACGGCCAGGACGGGACCTTGCTGGGCCCCGAGGACATGACCGTGGCCTCCGGCTGCGAGGCCCTGACCGACGAGCAGGACATCATCCCCGCAGAATACAGCTTCAAAAACGGCACCTACTTCGACGAGATCTACCACGCCCGCACAGCCCTGGAGATGATCGAGGAGATCTGGCCCTACGAGATCACCCACCCGCCCCTGGGCAAGGCCATCCTCTCTTTGGGCATCCGGCTGTTCGGCATGACGCCCTTCGGCTGGCGGTTCATGGGTACCCTGTTCGGGGTGCTGATGCTGCCGGCACTGTATCTGCTCCTGAAGCGCATGTTCGGCTGCGCCTGGGTGGCGGCGGCGGGCAGTACGGTGTTCGCCTTCGACTTCATGCACTTCGTCCAGACCCGCATCGCCACCATCGACACCTACGCGGTGTTCTTCATCATTTTGATGCACCTTTTCATGTACCTGTGGCTGACAGAGCCGCCGGAAAGATCCCGGCGCAGGCTTTTGTGGCTGGGTCTGACCGGCGTCAGCTTCGGCATGGGCGCGGCCAGCAAGTGGGTGTGCATCTACGCGGGGGCGGGCCTTGGCATCATCTGGCTGGTGTACTGGGCCGTCCGGTTCGTCCGGGAGAAGAAGGCCGCGCTGAACGAGTTCTGGCTGAACGTGGGCTGGTGCCTCGTCTTCTTCATCCTGGTCCCCTGTCTGATCTACTACGTCAGCTACTGGTCCTACGGCCCCAGCCAGGGGGCGGACGGACCCTTCCGGCTGTTCAGCAAAAAATACCTCCAGGTGGTGATCGACAACCAGACCTATATGTGGAACTACCACTCCGACCTGGTGTCCACCCACCCCTACTCCTCCAAGTGGTATCAGTGGCTGTTCGACGCGCGGCCCATCCTGTACTACCTGGACTCCGCCCCCGGCGGAGAGACCGTCTCCTTCGCCGCCTTCAACAACCCCCTGGTGTCCTGGGCCGGGCTGATCGCCATGGGCGCCATGGGGTGGCTTGCCGTCCGGCGGAAGGACGAGCGGGCCGCGTTCATCTTCATCGGCTATATGGCGAATCTCCTGCCCTGGGTGCTGGTCAGCCGCCTGACCTTCGCCTACCACTACTTCCCCTGTACGGTGTTTTTGGTGCTGGCCATCGGCTATGTCTTCGCCGACCTGCGCCGGTATGACAGCGCCTGGAAGGCTTCCATTGGCAGCTTTTCCGCCGTCGCCGTGGGACTTTTCGCCGTCTTCTATCCGGTGCTGGCGGGCATCCCCCGCACCGCCCAGTACAGCCGCGTCTTTTTGAAATGGTTCGCTGACACATGGCCGTTCTGACAGATTATCATTTTCATACGGAGCTTTCCCATGACAGCGTCGCGCCCTATTACGATATGGTGATGGCGGAGTACAATGCCGGCGTGCGGCGGCTTTGCACCACGGACCACTGCGACGTGATCCACTGGCAGACCCGGGAATTCCTGCCGGAGTGCCGGACCCTGGCCCGGCGGGAGCTGGAGGCATACCAGGCCGTCCGGGACCGGCTGCCGCCGGACCTGGAGCTGCGCATGGGCATGGAGCTGGCGGAGCTGTTCCACTATCCTGAGCTGACGGAGGAGCTCACCAGTCCTCCCTGGCTGGACTATATCCTGGGCTCGGCCCACGTGACCATGGAATTCGGGGACTACTCCCTGGCGGACTACGCGGACCCCTCCCAGCGGGAGCGGATATACGACATCTATCTGCGGGACCTGCAAAGGGCGGCGGACCTGAACTATTTCGACGCCATGGCCCACATCGGCTACATCCGCCGGTACGCCATGCGGGCCGGGGTGGACATGGGCCTGACCCTGGCCCGGCACGGGGAGCGGATCGAGCATCTTTTGCGGACCATCATCCAAAACGGCCGGGGCATCGAGATCAACTGCTCCGGGCTCCGGGACGGCTGCGGCCCCTTCCCCTCGGAGGAGATACTGCGGCTATACAAGTCCCTGGGCGGCGAGATCGTCACCATCGGCTCCGACGCCCACCGGCCCCAGGACGCGGCCAAGTGCCTGGCCCGGGGCCAGGAGGTATTGAAAGCCTGCGGGTTCCGGTATATCGCCGCGTTCACCAAGCACAAGCCATCCTTCATTCCGATCTGAAAAGGAGCGTATCTGATATGATCGCCATCGCATCCGACCACGCGGGCTACGCCATGAAGCAGGCCCTCATCGAGCATCTGACCGCCCAGGGCGTCCAGGTCGACGACCTGGGCTGCGGCGGGGAGCCGGTGGACTACCCCGTCTACGCCGAAAAGCTGTGCCGGGCGGTGGCCGCCGGGCAGTATGAGCGGGGCATCCTGGTCTGCGGCACGGGCATCGGCATGTCCATCGCCGCCAACAAGATCCCCGGCATCCGGGCCGCCTTGTGCGGGGACTGCTTCTCCGCCGCCATGAGCCGCCAGCACAACGACGCGAACGTGCTGTGCCTGGGCGGGCGCGTGGTGGGCCTGGAGCTGGCCAAGATGATCGTGGACACCTATCTCTCCACCGGCTTTTCCAACGGAGAGAGCCACATCCGCCGCATCGGCCTTTTGAAGGAACTGGAGAAATAAATGCCCTACCGCCCCAAGGACATCTACAGGGGCCGCCGGAAGTTCCGGGTGCCCCTGAGCATATTGCTGTTCACGCTCACGTTCCTGCTGGTGGGCGGCATCGGCATGTTCTTCTTCCTACAGCAATACATGGTCTACGACGCCGACGGGGCCACGCTGCAGCTGCCCTTCGGCGGCGGCGCGGACCAGGCCCCCGAGGAAGCCCTGGAGGGCGTGCCCACGCCGAAGCCCACCTTTGAGCCCGTCGAGGTACAGGTGGTCTGGGAGAACCCGGATTTTGAGGACGTGGACATGGGCTCCTGGGATACACTCAAGCCCGTCCGGGGCCTGTTCATCTCCCAGAGCACCCTGCAAAGCCTCGAATCGCTGTCCTCCGCCACGGCCGCTGTCCAGGGCGGCGGATACAATGCGGCGGTGCTGGAGGTGAAGGGCCGGAACGGCCAGCTGGTCTGGCCCTCCGCCGCGGAGACCGCCCTGGCCTACCACACCGACGGCACCATGGACCTGACCGGGACCATCGAGCAGCTGCACAAGTCCGGCCTGACCGTGGCCGCCCAGCTCAGCTGCTTTGCCGACTCCCTGCTCTTGCAGCACAACTGGTCCTTCGCCCTGCGCTATACCGACGGCAGCGTCTGCCAGAACGAGGACGGCAGCTACTGGCTGGACCCCTACAACCAGACCGTCCGGACCTACCTGACGGACCTGGCTCTGGAGCTGGCGGACATGGGCTTTGACGAGATCATCCTGGCCGACCTGTACCACCCCCTGTCGGAGGACGGCTTTATCTATACGGAGACGCCCGTGACCGGCACGGACCCGGTGGTGGCCGTGTGCCAGATGGGCCGGCGGATCGTGGAGGCGCTGGAGGATACGGAGGCCGACACCGTCGTCTCCGTCCGGATCAATCCGGACAGCCTGCGCAATGGCCAGGGCTCCCTGACCGGGCAGGATATCCCCATCTTCTGGCGGATGTTCGCAAGGCTCTACTGCGCCACGTACCCGGAGCTTCTCGCCTCGGACAAGGAGATGGCCACGGAGACGATGAACGGCGGCGACGCGGACGCCCGGTTCGTCCCCGTCATCGGCATCGTCCCCGAACAGGGCAGCAAGTCCTACGTGATCGGATAAAGGATAAAAATTCGTAAGTCCGCTGCAAACGTCCGTTTGCAGCGGACTCACTTTTCTTATGCTTTTACGCCTGGGGGGCGACGTCCTTCACGTCGCACACAAGCTCCCCATCCCGCTCGTCCACCGTCAGGGTGGCTCCGGCGGGGATGTCCCCGGAGAGGATCTTCTTGGCGATCAGCGTCTCCGCTGCGCTTTGCAGATACCGCTTCAGGGGTCTCGCCCCGTACACCGGGTCGTAGCCCCGGTCGATGATGAGGCCGCAGGCCCCGGGGGTGAACTCCAGGCCCAGCTGCTTGTCTGCCAGGCGCTCTCGCAGCTCCGCCGTCAGGATGTGGATGATGCCGGTCAGGTTCTCCCTCGTCAGGGGCTTGAAGAACACCGTCTCGTCCAGCCGGTTCAAAAACTCCGGCCGGAAGGCCCGCTGCAGCTCCCCCATCACGGCGGCCTTGGCCTCCGGGGTGATGTCCCCATTGGGACCGATGCCGTCCAGCAGATAGGGGCTGCCCAGGTTGGAGGTCAGGATGATGACGGTGTTCTTGAAGTCCACCGTCCGGCCCTGGCTGTCCGTGATCCGGCCGTCGTCCAGCACCTGCAAAAGGATGTTGAACACGTCCGGGTGGGCCTTTTCGATCTCGTCGAAGAGCACCACCGAATAGGGCCGGCGGCGGACCGCCTCGGTGAGCTGGCCCCCCTCGTCGTAGCCCACGTACCCCGGAGGGGCCCCGATCAGCCGGGACACGGAGAACTTCTCCATGTACTCGGTCATGTCGATGCGCACCATGCTCCGCTCGTCGTCGAACAGCGCCTGGGCCAGGCTTTTCGCCAGCTCCGTCTTGCCCACGCCGGTGGGACCCAAAAACAGGAACGACCCGATGGGCCGGTCCGGGTCCGCGATGCCCGCCCGGGAGCGCAGTATGGCCTCCGTCACGAGGCGCACCGCCTCGTCCTGGCCCACCACACGCTCATGGAGGATGTCCTCCAGGTGCAGGAGCTTTTCCCGCTCGCCCTCCATGAGCCGGGCCACGGGGATGCCCGTCCAGCGGGCCACGATGCCGGCGATCTCCTCCTCGGTCAC
>CANPXZ010000124.1 GCA_947587485.1 uncultured Oscillospiraceae bacterium
TCCGCCAGCAGCTTCAGCTCCAGCACCACCTCCCGGGCCTCCCCGGGCAGGCCGGGCTTGGCAAAGCGGGGGGTCTGCCGGGTGGGGGTGGCGAAGTGCTTGTTGCCCCAGCCGCCCCGGCCGCCTTTGGCCAGCACGAACCGGTCAACGGCGGACATGTCCTGGATGACGGCCCCCGTCTCCTTGTCCCGGATAAGAGTACCCTTGGGCACACGCAGGATCACGTCTTGGCCGTCCTTGCCGGAGCAGCGCTTGCCCTGGCCGGGGAGCCCATCCGTGGCGGTGAACTTGCGCTTGTAGCGAAAGTCCAGCAGCGTGGACATGTTGGGGTCGGCTTGGACGATGATGTCCCCGCCCCGGCCGCCGTCGCCCCCGTCGGGGCCGCCGGAGGCCACGTATTTTTCCCGGTGGAAGGCGATGGCACCCTGGCCGCCGTCGCCCGCTTTGACCTTGATGGTCACCTTGTCGACAAAATTCATATACTCACCTTATAGAAGTATGCCCGATAAAATAAAAGCGGGGCGGTCATTGAACCGCCCCTGCTTGCTCTTTACTGCTGGACCTCGTAAACGGAGACCTTTTTCCGGTCGGAGCCGTAGCGCTCGAACTTCACGATGCCGTCAGCCTTCGCGTACAGCGTGTCGTCGCCGCCGATACCAACGTTGGTGCCGGGGTGGATCTTGGTGCCGCGCTGGCGAACAAGGATGTTGCCGGCCAGGACGAACTGACCGTCAGCCCGCTTGGCGCCCAGGCGCTTGGAATTACTGTCGCGTCCGTTTTTGGTGGAGCCGCCGCCCTTTTTGTGTGCCATTTCTGTCTTCCTCCTTGTTCACGCGATGGGGCCGATCTGGACCTTGGTGTAAGGCTGACGATGGCCCTGAGTCTTCCGGTAGCCCTTCTTGGGCTTCATGTGGTAGACGCGGATCTTTTTGGATTTGCCCTGCTTCACGACGGTGCCGGTCACGGTCTTGCCGTCAATGTAGGGGGCGCCGAAGGTGTTCTCACCCTCGCCGGTGACGGCCAGGACCTTGTCAAAGGTCACGGCGGCGCCGGCCTCGGCCTCCAGCTTCTCCACGAAGATCACGTCGCCCTCGGTCACGCGGTACTGCTTGCCGCCGGTCTCGATGATTGCGTACTTCATGTTGAAAATTTCCTTCCTTTCGGGCTCGCTGTCCCGGGTGCGGACGAATCCGGCTTGATGGACCCTTTCAAAGCGGCTAAGATATATTAGCACCAGACGGGCCGGTTGTCAACAGTTTTTTCATCGGTCCCCCGGTTTTCCCGTATGCGACGAAACGGTTGAAAACATTGAAAAGATATGCTACTATTTGTGGGCCATGCGTTTTGGCGACATATCAAATGCTGCAAAAGTACTGTGAGAAGGAGAACGACATGAAGAAAAAGCTTTTAGCGCTGCTGCTGGCATGCGTCGTGGTCCTGTCCCTTGGTATCACAGGGGGATACGCGGCCGAGGAAGAGCCCGCTGCGGAAGAGCCTGCTGCGGAAGATACGGAAGGGGAGGAGCCGACGCTCTCCGACGATCTGTACAGCTTCCAGGTTCAGATCGAGGGCCGGCTCTTTGAACTGCCCATGAGCTATCAGGACTTCGTCGCCGCCGGGTGGAAGACCGACGCGGATGAGGCCGAAGAGGTCGAGCCCAACAGCTATATTTATGGCGTCGAGGCCAAGCAGGGCTACCTGGCCGTGGACATCGAGGTCGTCAACCTGGGGATCAATACGACGCTCCTTTCCGAGTGCATGGTGGGCGGTCTCTCCTTTGACGACGATTAGTATGAGGACGCGCCCTACGCGGAGATCCTGCTCCCCGGCGGTCTGAAATACGGCGAGATCACCCGTGAGGACCTGGAGGCTGCCTACGGCACGCCGTACGATGTCTATGAGGGCAGCGACTATGTGGATCTGACCTATCGGTACGACAGCTACCAGACCTGGGACTTTGAGGTCGACGGCGAGTCCGGCCTGGTCACGGAGTTCGAGGTCGAGAACTTCGTCGCGGACGACGATGCCAACGCCGAAGCGGCGGCCAATGTGTCCGGCGAGCCCACGGAGGCCGTGCTGGCCTATGTGGCGCCCACGGAGATGAGCGACGACCCTATGGACTACGTCTTTGAGCTGGCGGGGGACCTGTATAAGATGCCCGCCCCGGTGTCCGCGTTCATTGCAAACGGCTGGACGCTGAAGAAGGAGGGCGGCGACGCGGGCATCGTCGCGGGCTATGATTACGGCTACGCCACGCTGACGAAGGACGGCGACGACCTGGCCGTCTCCATCAACAACTACGATCCCAACGCCCAGGTGATCGAAAACTGCTTCGTGACGGATATCACCTTCTACAGCAGCAGTCCGTTCGGCCTGAAGCTGCCCTATGAGATATCCTTTGAGATGACCGGCGACGAGCTGGTGGCGGCGCTGGACAGCATCCCCAAGGACATCCTGCCCAAGTATGAAGTGGACGACGACAGCGATCTGGCGACCTATTACACCATTGTGGATATCGACGACGAGTATCAGGGTATCAAGATCGCCGTGGACAAGGAGGACGGCGCCGTCAGCTGGCTCGAGATCGAGCACGAGCCCGAGACCCTCTCCTGAACAGGAAATATACGCGGAGCCGCAGTCGAAAAACTGCGGCTCTTTTTTGCGCTTCATGTGAAATATCTCCGCCCGAAACGGTACTGTTAGGGTGGATGCGGAAGGAGGCGGAGGCAAATGGAGGACAGCGGGATCGTCGCCCTGTTTTTTGAGCGCTCGGAACAGGCGATAATGATTATCCGATGGCGAAACGCCGCAAGGCGTTGCGCCGAGCCGCTTTGCGGCTCAGCAAAACAGCGTAGCTGTTTTGCCAGATATTCATTGCAATGAGCATCGCGCAAATGATCCTTGGATCATTTGCCGCCAAACATGTCGTTTGGCAACGAAAACATTCGTTTTCGTCTTGCGATGATCATTATTGGCGAGCTGGACCGGAAGTACGGCCGGTTGGCAAGGCGGCTGGCCATGAACATCCTGGGAGACCGGAGCGACGCGGAGGAATGCGTCAACGACGCGTATCTGGCCGTGTGGAGCACCATCCCGCCCCAGCTGCCCACGTCCCTGGGCGGGTACTTCTGCCGGATCGCCCGGAACATCGCGGCCAAGCGGTACCGGGCCAACGCCGCCCAAAAGCGCAACAGCTTTTACGACGCGGCCCTGGACGAGCTGGCGGAGTGCCTGGCCGCCCCGGGCGGGCCGGAATCGACCCTGGACGCCAAGGAGCTGACCGCCGCCATCGACCGGTTTCTGGACGGCGTATCCGAGACGGACCGGGTCCTGTTCCTGCGCCGGTATTGGTTCGGGGACGACCTGGCCTCCGTGGCCGCCCGGGCCGGCATGAGCCCCCGCCGGGCCTCCGTCCGCCTTTTCCGCATCCGGGAAAAACTGAAACAGTACTTGATCAAGGAGGGGTTGCTGTAATGGATCGTGAAGTTTTGTCCGAGGCCCTGGGCGGCGTCGCCGACCGGCATATCGAAGCGGCCCTCCGGGAAGGAGAATTTGACATGAGAAAACATATCCGACTTCGCCGCATCGCCGTGCTGGCTGCGGCCGCCGCGCTGCTGCTTGCCATGGGCGTCACCGCCTACGCGGCCGGGTGGCTGGATTCCATCTTCGGCCAGGCGGTACAGAAGATCAACACCAACGACCAGGCCGAGGACCGGCTGGAGGCCGCCGCCGCAGCGGTGTCCGGATCGCCCCAGGATCCGGAGGTACAGGACCTGCCCGGCTTTGATGGTAGCAGGCTGACATTGAAGGAAAGTTATTATGACGGCCAGGGGCTCCTGCTGGGGGTGGACCTGGACGCGGTCCGGCCGGACCCGGTGGTGGGCTTCCAACTGGACGGGGCGCTGTTGGAGCGGATCACTCAGCCGAACCTCACCTATCAGTTCTATTACTCCACTCAGGAGGACATCGAACGGCTCCGGGAGTTCATCAAAGAAAACACCGCCGACCCGGCGGAGCTGGACGCGCAGCTGACCCGGCTGGACGCCCAGGAAGCTCTGCTGGAGGCCGGAGACCCGGACGACCTGGACATCTGTCTGGAGGCGGGCAATATCACCCGGGAGGAATACGACGACACCATGTCCCGGCGCACGGCCCGGGGCGCGGCGGCTGGGCTGCACTACGCCAGCGCCATTTGGCTGGACGGGTTTTTGGAGCGGAAGCTGACCGGGGAGGAATACGGCGCGTTCTGGGATGTCCTGGAGCGGGACGGCGCGGCATGCGTGGTGCTGGAGGACGTGCACATCGGTGACCACATGCTGGCGGAGGGCGTGGACATCGCCGCCATACAGACCGATGTGGCGGCGGGCACCTTTGTGGAGGCTCAGGCAAAGACCGGGGAGGAGGGACGGCTCACCGCCGATCTGCCGGCCGAGCTGCAAGGGCTGGACGAACTGCACGTCCAGCTGAAGGTCAAGGGCGGGCCAGTGTATTACTACATGACCCTGGACGGCCGGGCCTATGCCCTGTCTGAGCAGGCGGAGGAGCAGCTCGTGCCCTTCACCATTCCCAACAGCGCGAAGTAAAGAGACAACGGCGGCGCGTGCTCTCACACGCTCCGCCGTGCTGTCAAAAAACGAGTCTTTGACAGCTCTGATATAAACTGCGAGGGGAAAGTGAATTCCCCCTCGCAGGAAGTCAAAATCCTGTCACACAGCGGATTTTGACTTCACGCGCGGGAATGCCGCGCGGCTCGCCCTGACCGGGCTTCGCTCCCATTCATCGTTCTTTGACAGTTCTCACGGGGACCGCCGCTTGACACGCTCCGCCGCCGGGGGTAGAATACTGCGCAGAGAGATCGCCGGGGGCAAAAGGGGGGACGGGCTGTGAGGCGAGGCGCGGGAAAATGGCTGCTGTGCCTGCTGCTGTGCGCGGGCCTCATGCTGGCCGTCTATTTCCTGATGCCGGACCGGGACGACGGCGGCGCTGACCGGTCAGAGATCACCCCGGAGCCGACGGCGGCCGCCGCGCCGGCGGATGCCACGGTCCCGCCCGACGCCGTGAGCGCGGGACGGCCGGGCCTGTACCGGCTCGACGGGTGGCTCTACGCCCTGGGGCCGGAGGGGGAGAGCTTCCGGGCTGGGGAGGGCACCGTTTTGACCTTCGACGCCGACGGCCGGTATACCACCGGCGACGGGCAGCTGGACGCGTGCCTGGCCGACGCGCTGCACGCGTGCGGCGCGGACGCCCTGGAGGGGGACGAGGCCCTGCGGGCGGCCTATCTGTACATCAAGAACGAGTACCATTACAAGGTGAAGCCGGAGGACGCCCACACCGAGGAGAACGGCTCCGTGGACTGGGTCAATGAGCGGGCATTGCGGTTTCTGATGATCGACGGCGGCACATGCTACGGCTACGCCGCCTCCTTTGGTCTGCTGGCCCGGTGCCTGGGGTATGAGGCACATATCGTGGCCGGGGAGATCAACCAGGATTATGAGCCCCACGCCTTCGTGGTCATCCCCGAGGGCGGCATGGACTTCATCTACGACGTGGAGATGGAGGACACCCGGCCCGAGCGGCATGAGGACCTGGACCTTTACCGGCAGAAGAATTTCGACATCTACTGGTATTGGTACGAGCCGACCTGGTGAATAAGGGAAGATATGGCAAGACCTCCGGCATTTGCCAGAGGTCTTATCCGTTATATTTCAGTTGTTCCGGGAGTCCTTTGCCAGCAGGCCCTTGGCCTGTTTGCCGGTCAGGTGGTCGATCTCGATCTCGAAGCAGGCCGCGTGGGCGGCGTCCTTGGCCACCTCCGCCTGTACCTTGGCGGGGTCGGGGTTGTATTTGAGGCCCAGGTCATAGACCGCCCGGACTGCGGCGTCGCCCTCCAGCAGCCGGGCGCGGCCGAAGGCCACGGCGCTTTTATAATAGGTGGCGAACTCGTCGGGGACCACCCGGTCCCGGTCGACGACGCAAAAGCTCACCTTATCGTCCCGCAGCAGCGCGTCGAACTTGTGGCCGGCCTTGGCGCAGTGGAAGTAGATCCTGCCGTCCTTATAGACATAGTTCAGGGGCACCGTGTAGGGATAGCCCCCGTCCCCGTTCACGGCCAGGACGCCGGTGCTGCCCCTCATCAATATCGCTTCGGTCTCCTGTTTGGATAACTGTTGCTTTGTGCGTCGCATCTGTCTGAACATGATAAAAGCCTCGCAGAGTTCGCGCCCGGGGGCGCGAATAAAATGGGATTGTGAATTGTCAAGTTAAGTGCAACAGGGAATGGAAAAAGATTTCATAGGGAGAAAGCCAACCGAGGCATTTGCGTGGTCTACAGTTGAGCGAATCAACGAACCGCTGGATCACATCATCCGGGATAACAGAAATGTCCGCAGATTTGGGCACGCATTCAC
>CANPXZ010000125.1 GCA_947587485.1 uncultured Oscillospiraceae bacterium
GGCTTTCCGCCGGCAGATTTTAATCCCTCGTTAATGTCAGAATTAGGAGTGGTTTCTCCTTGAACGTAAACAACACCGAAAGAATTTTCGCCATACTCAACAATCTTCATCTCTTGCTCGGTTAACTTTTCTGTGTATTTCTCAATCCTCGTATTTTGCATAGTAGCACCCCATTCAAAAATGACTACAATTCTTTACAATGGTGATTGATTTATTCACTGTTTTACATAATTATAGCATGTGTGACTTGAAAAATCTACAGTTTTCCTAAAAAGTGAAAAAATCTTGCTCTTAAAGACCCTAATTCATTAGACGTATATCACCTGTTCGTACACGATCTCCTCGGTACGGTGGCGGATGCTGTTCATGCGCTGTACCCACTGCATTTGGTCTGCGGCTTTTAGCGCTTCCGTTACCTGTTCCTGCTCTACTATTTGTTTTACCAACTGAAAGAGGAGAGAGTTGGCTTGCTCGTCCGCTATCGCCAAGTGACCGTTCAGCTGGCAAGTGGTGAGAAGATAGGAGTAGGTGCCGCGACGGTGCTGCTCCAAGAACCGCAGGCGGCGCTGGCCCCACACTCCAATAGGCTTTTCTTCTTCGGCTGGTAGTGTTCTGTCCGGAACGTAATAACCCTCCTAGAGCGTGTAGATGATGCCGGCCTGTTCGTCAATGTATTGCCGCTGCTGCTGACCATTTGAAATTCATGTGTCCGTTTCTCCTTTCTGTTCTACAGGCCGCACCGCTGCATCAAATACGACCGCGACACGCGCCCGGCGTGTGTGATGTACCCCTTTGCCCGCAACTCTTTATTCAACGTCTACATGGTGTGGTATGCAGTCGACCTGCTGACTCTCAAAATCTCCATGACCTCATCGACGGTCGCCATACCGCCGGTTTGCGCCGGCGCGGGCCGTGTGGACTTGCTGCTCTTTTCCATGTGCTTCGTCTCCTTTGGCCGTTCTGGCATTATTTTGTTTGCGATATGAGATTATCCGGTTATACGGTCACGAAATGAGAACTTTTTCGGTAAAAAAATATCGCTCACTTCAACCCCTAACACGTCGGCGACGCGCTGGGCGACATCTGCGGGGACACTCCGGGCTCCGGTCTCATACTGATTGTACGACGATACAGCGATGCCCGCGGTCTTTGCCACCTGTTCCTGCGTGTATCCCTTCGCCCGTCTAATATCCTCTATTGTTCCCAATGGTATCACCTCCGTCTGCTCTCATCTTGAGGACGACCCTATTATAAATTCTCATTATGAGAATGTCAAGGAGAAATTTCTCATTTCGCATTTTGAATATTTTCAAACTGCGATATTCATGCTATAATTTCTCAAAATGAGAAATACGGGGGTGTGAAAATGGAAAACATCATCGGGGCCCGGATAAAATATCTCCGCGAACACGCGGGCCTTACGCAACGGGAACTCACCGAAAAGCTCCACATTGGAAAATCAACGCTCTCGCAATATGAGATCGGGGACCGGACGCCGGGGCCCGACATGCAACGAAAATTCGCCCAATTTTTCGGCGTGTCGGTCGACTTCTTGCTGGGCCTCACAAACGACTTGACGCCGAAGCATGACCAGCCCGGTCAAACTGCGGCACCGCCAGATCCTGCTTTCCTGGAGGCAATCGACTGCCTGGAGGGGATGTCCGGCGACGCCCTCGCCACGGCTTTGCAATGCCTCCATGCGATCAAGGCGCTGGATGACGCGAACGGGGCCGGCGGCAACGCCGTCCTATTTGAGAAGCACGCCTAAAGCTGGAATGTCGACGCCGCGGCATATGGTGGCGGTGGGGCCGCTGATCTGATCCGGTGTGGCACTTCATGCGCATTTTTGGCCCGTTCCTGGTGGGGGACTGCCGCGCCAATGGTGTCCCATTATGCGGCCTCGCGCACGCGCACGCGCACGCGGAGTAGTACTACAACAATATAAATGGTTAGGTACGGTAGCCCCGTTACGTAACGGTTATGTAACAGTTACGTAACGCGCTACAATGCCAATGTTGAAAAAACCGCAAAACCCGCATGGTACAAGGGTTTCTTTGCCTCCGGCCCCTTGCCGCGGCACCGCTGCCGGCCGTTCCTGGCATGGCCTACGGCACTGGAAAACCACTCCAACGCTGGCATTTTATCATTGCCATGCGTTACGCTGCGTTACGTAACGCAAACGTAACGTGTTACTAACGTGTTACGGTATCGTTATACCTGCAAATCTGGGCCTAAATTGCGCATATGGCCCGGTTTTCGGACGCCATATTGCCAAAAACGCCGTTTTTGGCTGCATGGCGGGATTATCTCGTGATCTACGTGGTCATTTCACGCGATGCTCACGTGATCCGCATGGTGGGGAGGTGGCGCTGCATGTCCGTCTACAAACACCCCAAAACCGGTAAATGGTACTGTACCTTTCGGGTGACTGACTGGACCGGAAAACGAAAACAAATAAAACGGGAGGGATTCTCCCGCCGATCTGATGCCCTGGCATATGAACGCGACTATGTCATGCGGGAGTCCCGTAACCTCGACATGTCTTTCGGGGCGCTGGTCGACATCTACATGAATGACGCAAAAACGCGGCTGCGGCCGTCCACGTGCTCCACTAAACAACACATTTTCGACACAAAAATCCTTCCGTATTTCCGGGACCAAGACGTTTCTGAAATCACGCCGGGGATGATCCGGCAATGGCAAAACACCTTGATCGAAGTCGGGTATGCTCCGACATACCTGCGTGCGATCAATAACCAAATGACCGCCGTGCTGAATTATGCGGTCCGGTATTATAAGCTGGGTCAAAACCCGGCAACGGTCGCGGGCGCTATGGGCTCCAAAAACACGAAGGAGATGGATTATTGGACCCTGGACGAATTTAACCGATTCATTGCCGGCATGGAGGGGGAGCCGACCGCATGCATGGCGTTTAACATCCTGTTTTGGACCGGGATGCGGGAGGGCGAGCTCCTGGCCTTGTGCCTGAATGATGTTGACTTCGACCGTGGAGGCATTTTCGTCCGGCATGATTACGTGCGAGTCGACGGCACCGACTACGTGCAGGACCCCAAAACGGAACGCGGCAACCGCTTCGTCCCGGCTCCGGCTTTTTTGATGGACATGATCCGCGACTACGCCGGCCGGCTTTATGATTACGATCCGGCCGACCGGCTTTTCCCATTTTCGAAGTATTGGCTGGGCGAACAACTCCGGCGTTGCTGTGCCCGGACCGGAGTCAAGGTGATCCGCGTGCATGACATCCGGCACTCGCACGTTTCGCTCCTGGTGAACCGCGGGGCCGACGCGCTGCTGATTGCCCGTCGGGTCGGGCACAAACACGTGTCGACCACGCTAGAAACATACTCTCACCTGTACCCGGACCGCGGCCAGGCGGTGGCCGCCGACCTCGACGAACTGTGGGAGCAGCACGTCCGGCCGGTGGACGAAATACCGGACCCTGACCCGGATTTTTGACGGGGTGTTACGCTTTTGTTACGCTAAAGTGAAAATTTCCCGGTTTGCGCGAATAAAAATTCGTACAAACCGGGATTTTTTCATGATTTTGCGCGTTTATTCTGGCCTATACAATGCTTG
This sequence comes from uncultured Oscillospiraceae bacterium, assembly GCA_947587485.1. GTDB lineage: Bacteria > Bacillota > Clostridia > Oscillospirales > Oscillospiraceae > CAJOIG01. Next base: position 3,598 of record CANPXZ010000125.1, read on the forward strand.
TGAATATCTTACGATCATTCCCACTCCACCGTAGCTGGTGGTTTGGCGGTGATATCGTAGACGACGCGGTTGATGCCGGGGACGGAGTTGACGATGCGGGTGGAGACTGCGTCCAGCACCTCGTAGGGGATGCGGGTCCAGTCGGCGGTCATGAAGTCCGAGGTGGTCACGCTGCGAAGGGCCAGGGTGTAATCATAGGTCCGGCCGTCGCCCATGACGCCCACGGAGCGCATGTTGGTCAGCACCGCGAAATACTGGTCCATGGTCCCCTCCAGATGGGCCTTGGCCACCTCGTCCCGGAAGATGAAGTCCGCCTCCCGGAGGGTATCCAGCTTCTCCCGGGTGATGTCCCCGATGACCCGGATGGCCAGGCCCGGCCCGGGGAAGGGCTGGCGCGTGACCAGGTATTCCGGCAGACCCAGCTCCCGGCCCAGCTGCCGGACCTCGTCCTTGAACAGCAGCCGCAACGGCTCGATGATCTCCTTGAAATCCACCGTGTCCGGCAGACCTCCCACGTTGTGGTGGCTCTTTATCACGGCGGCGTCGCCGGCGCCGGATTCCACCACGTCCGGGTAGATGGTGCCCTGGACCAGAAAGTCCACCGCGCCGATCTTCTTGGCCTCGTCCTCAAAGACCCGGATGAATTCCTCGCCGATGATCTTGCGCTTGCGCTCCGGCTCGGTGACCCCGGCCAGCTTGTCCAAAAACCGCTTTTCCGCGTTGACCCGGATGAAGTGGATGGGCCAGGGGTCAAAGGCGGCCTGGACCTCGTCCCCCTCGTTTTTGCGCATGAGGCCGTGGTCCACGAACACGCAGGTGAGCTGGCTGCCCACCGCCTCCGCCAGCAGCGCCGCCGCCACGGAGGAGTCCACGCCGCCGGACAGGGCCAGCAGCACCTTGCCGCCGCCCACCTTCTCCCGGATTGCGGCGATGGCGGTGTTCTTGTAATCCCCCATGGTCCAGGCGCCGTGGGCGCCGCAGACCTCGTAGAGGAAATTCCGGAGCATCTGGGCCCCGTACTCGGTGTGGTTCACCTCCGGGTGATACTGCACGCCGTAAAAGCCCCGGGCCTCGTCGCAGATGGCCACGTTGGGGCAGCTGTCGCTGTGGGCGGCCAGGGCGAAGCCCTCGGGCACTTTGGCCATGTGGTCCCCGTGGCTCATCCAGGTGACGCTCTCGGCCGGCAGGTCCTTGAAGAGCTTGCAGTTGGTGTCGAAATAGGTGTGGGTCTTGCCGTATTCCCGGGCGGTGTCGGACTGGGCGGGGGTGACCTGGCCGCCTAAGTGGTGTGCCATGAGCTGGCAGCCGTAGCAGATGCCCAGGATGGGCACACCCAGATCAAAAATGGCCGGGTCGACCTGGGGCGCGCCGGGGGCGTAGACGCTGTTGGGCCCGCCGGTGAAGATGATGCCGATGGGGTCGAAGGCGCGGATGTCCTCCAGGGAGACGGTGTACGGCTTCAGCTCGCAGTAGACGTGGTGCTCCCGGACCCGCCGGGCGATGAGCTGGTTGTACTGGCCGCCAAAATCGATAATTAACACTGCTTCGCGTTTCATATGGACACCTCTGTCAGGTCAGATTTCATAGGTGCGGATGATCTTCTCGGCCACAGCCCGGCGGGTGACGCAGCGGTCCATGGCGTTTTTCTCGATGAAGCGGTGGGCCTGTTTTTCGGTCATCTTGAACCGCTGGATCAAAAGCAGCTTGGCCCGGTCCACGATGCGAAGCTCCTCCATCTTGGCCTGGAGCTTCTCCGCCCGGGACTCCAACGCCCGCAGCCTCTGGGACACCGCCGCCATCATGCCCAGGCTCTGCTTGAGCAGCGCCGGGTCCACGGGGCTTAGCAGGGTCATGAACCCGTGGTTCTGGGAGAAGGCGGAGACATCCCCGAACCGGTCCGCCTCCGCCAGCAGCAGCACCCCGGCGGCGCCGGTCTGCTCCGCCCGGAGGGCCAGGGAGGAGGCGGTGTCGAAGGGGACGGAGCCGTCCAGCACCACCACGTCGTAGACCGCCTCGTCCAGCACGTAGGGCGCCTCCAGGGGCGAACATACGTTCAGCTCCGGGGCGAACCGGTCCGCGGGCAGGAACGCGGCGAAATGGGCCGCCGTGTCCTTGGAGCCGGTGACGAGAAGAAGGGAGGCGTAAGGGCGGGTCTGCACCGTTTATGGCCTCCTTTCATAGCATACTCTGCCGGGCAAAAACCTTATAATGTATGTTGATTTTACTCATTCAGGACCCGTTTGTCAATTTTCCGGGAAAGAATGGGGCAACTGTCAAACTTCCCTCCGGGCGGGCTGCGGGATTTTGTGTGTTTTGTCAACGTGTCCGGACTTGACAACGGGGCGGGAGACGTGTAGAATCAAACCAATGAGCGGCAAAGGCGTCGCGGAGGTTTCCGTATGCCTGTGCCGTTTTTGTTTTTGCAGGCACCAACCTTGAAAGTAAAGGAGAACACAGCAATGAGCAACGTACCTGAGATCTTCGGCTCCATGGTATTTTCCGAGGCGGTCATGCAGGCCCGCCTGCCCCACGCGACCTACAAGGAGGTCGTGCACGCCATCCACCACGACAAGCGGCTGACCCCGGAGATCGCCACCGTGGTGGCCACGGCCATGAAGAACTGGGCCGTGGAGAAGGGGGCCACCCACTTCACCCACTGGTTCCAGCCCATGACCGGCGTCACCGCCGAGAAGCACGACAGCTTCATCCATCCCACCGG
>CANPXZ010000126.1 GCA_947587485.1 uncultured Oscillospiraceae bacterium
GGGTGTGACCCGGCTGAGATGGCGCGTAGACGCGCCGGGCCCTGGAACCTGATCCGGATAATACCGGCGTAGGAAAACTGGCAGCTCATGCTGCGCGCTCGCCGTCGGGTCACTATGACTTGACGGCGTTCGCTTTCCGCAAAGAAAGGAGAAGAAAATGCAGAAGATCCAAACCCGAAAGCTCGTGGAGAGCGCCATGCTCATCGCCGTGGGAACGGTGCTGAGCCTGGTCAAGTTCGACATGCCCATGGGCGGCGGCATGACGCTGTGCAGCATGCTGCCCCTGATCGTCCTCAGCCACCGGTACGGCTGGAAGTGGGGCACGGTCAGCGCGCTGGTGTACAGCCTTTTGCAGCTGGTGCTGGGGCTGGACAACGTGCGCTACGCCACCGGCTTCGGCATGGCCGTGGCCATCGTTATGCTGGACTACGTGGTGGCCTATACGGTCATCGGCCTGTCCGGCATCTTTGACGGCAAGGTGAAAAATCCCCAGGCCGCCGTGGCGGTGGGCATCGCCGTGACGTTTGCCTTGCGCTTCGTGTGCCACTTTATCACCGGCGTGTGGATATGGGACGCTATGTGGCCCAACGATTACGGCATGACCAGCTATGTCTATTCCCTGGTCTACAACGGCTGGTATATGGCCGGGGAGCTGGTGTTGACGGAGATCGTCGCCATGCTCATCTACAAGCCCCTGGGCAAGTACTTCCGGGGCGAGGACCTGGCGTAAGGCAAAACAACATAGAAAGAGGCGGCTCCAACACGGAGCCGCCTCATTTTGCGCTTCAGCCGTAGTGCTCGACCAGGTACTCGATGGCCATGCGGTAGCCGTCGAAGCCGTAGCCGGCGTAGGTCTTTTCGCAGGCCATGCCGGCGTAGGAGATGCGGCGGAATTCCTCCCGCTGGTTCACGTCGGACAGGTGCACCTCCACCGCCGGGATGCTCACCGCCTTCAGCGCGTCCAGGATGGCCACGCTGGTATGGGTGTAGGCGGCGGGGTTGATGACGATGCCGTCCGCATTGCCGTAGGCGGCCTGGATCTTGTCCACGATGTCTCCCTCGTGGTTGGACTGAAAGCACTCCGCCTCCGCGCCGTGGCTTGCGCACACGTCCCGCACGAACTGGACCAGGGCGGTGTAGCTCTGCCGGCCGTAGATGCCCGGCTCCCGGATGCCAAGCATGTTCAGGTTGGGTCCGTTGATAACGAGGATCTTCATTGCAGCGCCTCCATAATGGTCGATACCGTGACCTCCAAAGGTCCGTTGTTGTCCGCCGTGACGTCCGCGAAGGCGGCGTATTTGTCCTTCCGCTGGGCATACAGGGTCTCGGCGGAATTTTGCTGGGACAGGGGCCGCCCGTCCGTGGGAAGCTTGGCAAGGTCCCGCTTCAGCCACACGATGGTCCCGTTTTGGTGCAGCAGGGGATAGTTTTCCTGCCGGGTCACGCACCCGCCGCCGGTGGCGAGCACTGCCCCGGAGCCCTTGCCCAGCTCTGCCAGCGCCGCCGTCTCCCGCGCCCGGAAGCCTTCCTCGCCCTCAGAGGCAAAGATGTCCGGGATGGAACAGCCCGCCGCCTTTTCGATCTGGGCGTCCGCGTCGATGAAGGGCCGGTCCAGGGCCTTCGCCAGCGCCTGGCCCACGGCGGACTTGCCGCAGCCGGGCATGCCGATGAGGACGATGTTGGACATCTGACGGGATAAGGTTGACATAATTTCTTCTATCCTGCTTTTGGGGATATCGCGGCCCGCGAACTGCTCCGCGCTGCGCCATGCCTGGGCCACCAGCATGCCCAGGCCCCCCGCGCGGGGGATGCCCAGCCGCTCCGCCTCCAGCAAAAACGCCGTACGCTGGGGGTTGTACACCACGTCGAACACCCCTTCGCAGGCGGGGAAATCGGCGATGGACACGGGGGCCTCGCCGGTGTTGGGGTACATGCCCAGGGGGGTAGCGTTGACCAGAATGGCCGCGTCACGGTGCCGGTCCAGGTTACCATAATTATTTTCTCCGGTCCGGGACACGGACACGACGGGGTCCGCGCCCAGGTCCGCAAGAGCTGCCTTCACCGACAGGGAGGCCCCGCCGGTGCCGAACACAAGGGTCTTTTTGCCCCGCACGTCCACGCCGGAGCGCTCCACGATGTAGCGGAAGCCGGTGTAGTCCGTGTTGTCCCCGTACCAGCCGTTTTCCCGCAGGCAGACCAGGGTGTTCACGCTGCCGATGCGCCGGGCGGCGTCGGACAGGGCCGAGCAGTAGGGGAGAACGTCCTTTTTGTAGGGGATGGTCACGTTCATGCCGGCCAGGTCCGTGGTCCGCAAAAACCGGTCCAGGTCCTCCGGCTCCGCCTCGTAGAGCTTGTACTCATAGCCGGCCAGGGCGGCGTGGATCTGGGGAGACCAGCTGTGGCCCAGCTTGCGGCCCAGCAGACCAAATTTATTGTTTTCCATCTTCTTCCTCCATGAGCCTGTCCTCATACGCCCGGCTGGCGGCCATGATGGGGCCGTAAAGGTCCCCGATCAGGTCCGCCGTAGACCGCCGGCACTGGGCCCGGACGGCTTCTACCTTCTCCGCCTCACGGCTCCGGTCCAGGACCGGCAGACCGTGGGCTCTTTTATACGCGGCGATGGCGGCGGCCACGTCCAGCCGCTTTTCCAGAAGGGCCACCAGCTCCCGGTCCACGGCGTCGATCTTTTTGCGCAGTTCGTTCAAATCCATCGTCAGCACCTGCTCTCCAATAGGGCGTCGTAGACGGCTACGGCGGCGGCCGCCTCCACGCAAGGCACGGCCCGCAGCACGATGCAGGGGTCGTGGCGGCCCTTGACCGTGAGCTTCACGTTCTCGTGGGAATAAAGGTCCACGCTGTCCTGCTCCAGGCCGATGGAGGGGGTGGGCTTGAAGGCCGCCCGGAAGACCAGGGGCATGCCGCTGGTGATGCCCCCCAGGATGCCGCCGTGGTGGTTGGTCCGGGTCCGGACCGGGCCGGTCTCGTCAAAATAGAAGGGGTCGTTGTTCTCGCTGCCCCGCATGCGCCCCGCCTGGAAGCCCGCGCCGAACTCCACGCCCTTCACGGCGGGGATGGCGAACACCGCTTGGGCGATGCGGTTCTCCATGCCGCCGAACATGGGCTCTCCCAGCCCGGCGGGCAGGCCCTCGCATACGCACTCGATGACGCCGCCCACCGAATCCCCGGCGGCCTTCACCTCCGCCAGCAGGCTCTCGATGGCGGCGGGCTCGCTCTCGCCGCCGATGGACACGATCCGGGCCCGGATGCCGACGCCCTCCCGGGCCAGCAGCTGCAAGGCCAGGCCCCCGGCCACGCACAGGGGCGCGGTGAGCCGGCCGGAGAACTGGCCGCCTCCGGCCACGTCCCGGTCCGGGCCGTATTTGACGAAGGCGGTATAGTCCGCGTGGCCCGGCCGGGGCACCCGGCGCAGCTCGTCGTAGTCTCCGGAGCGGGCGTTGGTGTTGCGGATGACGGCGGTCACGGTTGCGCCGCAGGTGTGCCCGTCCGCCAGCCCGGCGATGAATTCCGGCACGTCGGCCTCCTTCCGGGTGGTGGTATATTTCCCGTTCCCCGGGGCCCGGCGGGCCAGAAAGGCCCCCAGGGCCTCCATGTCCGGGGCGAAGCCGGAGGGCAGTCCCTCGATGGTCACCCCGATGGCGGGGGCGTGGGACTGGCCGAAGATGGTGAAGCGGAAGCGGCTGCCAAAGCTGTTGCTCATGGTTCGTCCTCCAGTGTGACCCGGCCTCCCAGACGAGCATAGTCGGCCCAGAAGGCGGGATAGGATTTGTTCACGGCCTGGGCCCCGTGCAAAACGACGGGACCGTCGCAGGCCAGGGCCGCCACGGCGGCGCTCATGGCGATGCGGTGGTCGTTGGCGCTGTCCACCTGGCCGCCGGAAAGGCGCTCTCTGCCCGTGACCACGAGCCCGTCGGGCAGCTCCTCCGCCTGACCGCCCAGGGCCAGGAGAAGGCCCGCCGTGGTGGCGAGGCGGTCGCTCTCCTTGATCCGCAGCCGCCCGGCGTTCACGAACCGGGTCACCCCCGGGGTCACGGCGGCCAGCACGCTCAATACCGGCACCAGGTCCGGCACGTCCTGGCAGTCGATCACGGCGTTCCCCGCCCCGATCCGCGCCGCCAGGTCCAGCGCCGCCCGGTCCCCCTGGGGGGAGTCCGGGGCCAGGCCCGTGATATGGAGCGTGCCGCCGCAGATATGGTTTGCCGCGACCCAGAAAGCGGCGTTGGACCAGTCGCCCTCTACCGCCGCCGTGCCGGGAGAGGCATAGCGCCGCCCGCCGGGTACGGTGAACATGCCGCTTTCAAGGGGACAGTCCACCCCGAACAGGCCCAGGGCCCGGATGGTCATGGTCACATAGGCGGCCGATTCCAGCCGCCCGGTCAGGGTGATCGTGCTGGGCTCCTCCAGCAGGAGCAGAGCGAACAGCAGCCCGCTGATGAACTGGGAGGAGACGTTGGCGGCCAGGGTATAGTCCCCCGGCGTCAGACGGCCTTCCACGGCGATGACGTCCGGCGCGGGCCGGGAAAGTCTGGCCCCGTGGCGCTCCAGCTCCTCCCACAGGGGGGACAGGGGCCGCTCCGGCAGCCGCCCGCGCATTTTTATGGATGCCTTGGCCCCCAGGGCGCACGCCACCGGCAGCAGGAAGCGCAGGGTGGACCCGCTCTCTCCGCAGTCCAGGGCGGGATGGGCCGGCATGGCGGCGATGGGCGAGACGGAAAACACGCCGTTTTCGTAGGCGATATCCGCCCCCAGGGCCCGCAGACAGTCCGCCGTGGCGGCGATGTCCGCCGAGAGGGTGGGGCAGGCCACGGAGGTGGGCTTGTCCGCCAGGGCCGCGCAGATGAGAAGCCGGTGGGCCTGGCTCTTGGAGGCGATGGCCGGGATGGTCCCGGCAAGACGGGAGGGCTCTATGACCGCTGTCATCTCAAAAGCCCGCCTTTATGAATTCCCTCGCCTCGTCTATGCCCATGGGCCGGATGACGCACGCGCCGATGCGCACGGGCACGATGATGTTGATGGTGTCGCCAGAGCGCTTCTTGTCCGAACGGATGCGCTCCACGATGGCGGAGAAGGGGATGTCGGTGCGGGTGGGCAGGCCGAACTTTTCCAGGATGGCCTCGACCCTCCGGGGCACGTCGTCGGGGCACAGGCCGGCCTTCGCGGCGGCCCGGCAGACGGTGGCCATGCCGATGGCCACGGCCTGGCCGTGGGACAGGGCAAAGCCGCTCTCCGCCTCCAGCGCGTGGCCCATGGTGTGGCCCAGGTTGAGGAAGGCCCGGCGGCCCGTGTCATGCTCGTCCTCCGACACCACGTCCTGCTTGTAATCCACGCAGCGGGCGATGACGGCCTCCAGGTCGAAGGCTTTGCCCTCCCGGTAGAGCCGGTCGAACAGGTCCGCGTTGAACAGCACCATGGTCTTGATCACCTCCGCGCACCCGGAGGTGAATTCCTCATCCGTCAGGGTGGACAGGGTGTCCGTGTCGCAGAGCACATGCTTCGGCTGCCAGAAGGCTCCCATGAGATTCTTGCCCGCAGGCAGGTCCACGGCGGTCTTGCCGCCCACGGAGGAATCCACTGCGGCCAGAAGGGTAGTGGGGATCTGGATGTAGTCCACGCCCCGCATGTAGGTGGCGGCGGCCAGACCCGTCAGGTCACCCACCATGCCGCCCCCCAGGGCGATGAACACGTCGCTGCGGGTCAGATGGCGCGAGGCTGCGAAGTTCAGCACCTCCACCAGGTTGGCGGCGGTCTTGCTGGCCTCTCCCTCGGGGAGGGTGTAGGTGTCCCCGGCAAGACCGGCGGAGATCAGGCTGTCCGCTGCCTTGCCCGCCCAATGGGGGCCCGCGCCGGTGTCGGTCACCAGCACGTACCGGGAGGCCTTGGGACACAGACTGCGCACGGTCCTGCCCAGCGTGGGCAGCAGGCCCGGCCCGATCCGCACCTCATAGGGATCGGAAACTGGTACATAGATGGTCTTCATCCGTCGATCTCCTCCTTTCGACGTTTGCCCTCCTCCAGAAGGGCGCAGAGCGTATCGTGATCATTGGCGGCGATGGCGTCCCGGTAGGCTTGCATGCTGGCGATGAAGGCGTCCATCTCCGCCAGCATATTCTCCCGGTTGTCCAAAATGAGCTCGCTCCACATGCCGGGGTTCAGCCAGGCCACCCGGGTCAGGTCCTTGTAGCTGCCGGCGGAAAAGCCCTTGTGCCGGGCGGCGGTGGGGCTCTTGATGTAGCCGTTGGACACCACGTGGCACATCTGGGAGGTGAAGGCGATCATCTCGTCGTGGTCCT
>CANPXZ010000127.1 GCA_947587485.1 uncultured Oscillospiraceae bacterium
TTACACGATTTGGGCTATGTTGTCTCTTTTTTCTTTCACCCTCCCACGGTGTTGCACTTCGTATGATAACCTGCCCCAGCCCCCTCGTCAGAGGGGGCCGAGAACATGGTGTGCGGCGCGGCATTACCCGCGCCGGAGGTTGGAGGATATGCTGCCCAGGGCGGAGGCGGCCTCCATGGCGTAGTGCTCCCGCCGGGCCAGGTCCGCCAGGGAGAGCATCCCCACGGGCCGGCCGTCCTCCGTCACCGGGATGCGGCGCACCTGCTCCCGGCCCATGGCCGCAGCGGCCTTCTTCACGTCGTCGCCGGCCTGGCAGGTCAGCACGCCCCGGGTCATGATCTCCCGCAAGGGCGTGTCCGCCGGGTCGTAGTCCATGGCCACGCACCGGGTCACGATGTCCCGGTCCGTCACCAGGCCCCGGAGCCTTCCGCTGTCGTCGCACACCGGCAGGGCCCCCAGGTTGTGCCGCTTCATCAGCCGGGCCGCCGCCGCGATGGGGTCCTTTTGGTTCACGGTCACCACGTGCCCGGACATGATATCTGCTACTTTCATTTTCTGCCCCCTTATGGTATTATGTACGCGGGGCCAGAGACAGTATGCCCGGTCCGGGGCCCTTTTATGCGCCCACCCGGGCCGCCAGGGCGGGACCTACCGCCCGGGCGAACAGCTCCGCCGAGGTCAGGGCCTCCCGGAGCGTGTTGCCGGCGGCGCCGATCTCCAAAAGCACGCTGGCGGGCGTCAGCTGCTGGTTGTAGCGGTTGGGGCTCAAAAGCGCGGGGCGCATGAGGTGGGGGTATTCCTCCTCCAGCAGGCCCTGCAGACTCATGGCGAAGGCCAGATTCTCCCGCCAGTCCGGATGGGACAGGGTGGCGTCCGTGCCCACCACGAACATCATCTGGGCCGCGTCCGGCTGGAGCTGGTCCGAGACGGTCTTGTAGATGGTGTCCCCGTCGCCGATGGCGTCCCGGTGCAGGTCGATGACCACCTGGATGGTGGGGTATTCCTCCAGATAGGCCTGGATGGCGTCCCCGCTGCGGGCGTAGGCCCCGTCATAGCTGGGCCAGTCGTATAGCCCCGTGTCCACCAGCACCTTCAGTCCGCAGTCCTCCAGGGCCTGGCCCAGGGCCTGTCCCACCTTGAGGATGCTGTGGTCCGGGTCCGTGGTGCGATACTCGCCGGCGGCCTCGTACTGGTCCTCCCCGTCGGGGGTGAAGGCCTCCGTGCCGTGGGTGTGGATGATGAGGACCTGGTACCCCTCCGGGGACAGGTCCAGGTCCGGCTCCCGGTCCAGGAGCGGCGCGGCGTCCACATCGTAGCCGGTGTCGTTCCGGAGGGGATCGTTCCAGGTGATGGTGGTGGAGATCACCGCCGCGTCCGGCTCCCAGAGCTGCCGGGACGCGGAGGCCGCCTCCGGCGCGGCCGTTGGGGCCGCCGTAGGCTCCGGGGAAGCGGTGGGCTCCGGGGTCACAGTGGGCTCCGGCTCAGGGCTGGCCGTGGGGGCTTCCGTGGGGGCGGGCGTGACCGCCGCCTCGGTGGGTACGGCGGACGGGGTCGGGAACGTGACCGCCGGGACGGGCGTATAGGGCGATCTTGTGGACGCGGCCTTCGGCTCCGGCAGCACCGGCGAGATGTCCTGGGCCGGCGCGGAGGGCGAGGGCTCCGGCGCCCGGGTGACCTGCGCGGACGGCTGCGGGGACGGGGCGCGGGCCGGGAAGAGGCCGGCGGTCACCGCATCCGGCAGCCCCGTCACCGGGATAACTCCGGACAGGACCCCGAGAAAGAGAAAACAGACCAACAGCAGCACGGCGGAAAACAGCTTGAACTTCAAGCGAAGCCCCCCTTTCTGGCGTATGGGAAATGCCGTGACACATATTATGTATCAATGAAGTATATGCTTCCCGCCGGAAGGATATGCCTGAAATTGAAAAAATATTTTGCGAAAGGAGAATACATAAAAATGGAAGTGACCTATCAGCCCAAGGGCGTGTGCTCCCGCCTGATGCACGTGGAGGCCGAAGACGGCGTCATCAAAAGTGTGGAGGTAGTGGGGGGCTGCAACGGAAATCTCCAGGGAATCACTCGCCTGGTGGAGGGAATGCGCGTGGAAGACGCCATATCCCGCCTGGACGGCATCCGCTGCGGCATGAAGGATACATCCTGCCCGGATCAGCTGGCGCAGGCCCTGAAACAGTTGACATAATCTGAAAGAAAAATTTCATTTTTGTCGACATAACTTACCTTTTCCCAGCCGGCAGACGTCCGTTTTTTTGGAAGATTCTGTCGAATTTTTGGACGCTTTCCAATTTCTTCCAATCCAAAAACACAATATGTTGCTGAAATTTCGGCAAGTCGACAGAAATTTACCACAATCTATTGTACAGTTGTTACAAGTTCCAATTTGAGCTGCCGTCTTTTTGACACAATGCCAATTGTTTTGGCCGGTTCCCTTTCGATATAATAAGTATACCGAAAATGAATTTTGGGGCGTTCGCTCCTTGCAGTTTTGGTATATTCACGGGAAGGGAGGCAGTCCGAATGAGAAGTTGCTGGCTTGTCAGGATCGCGGCGATCGTCTGCGCGCTCTGCCTTGCCATGGGCGTGATGAGCCAGACTGTGTTCGCCAAGGACGACGGGCAGGTGCAGCAGGTCTATGTGCCCGAGGAGCCGGAGGCCACCTTCGTGGTGCTGAACGGCGAGACCGACGCGGCCACCCCGGCCCCGGAGGTGACGGACAACCGCACGGCTCTGCCTCTGTATGACGGCGAGGACCAGGTGGGCCAGTGCGCCGTGATCGGCGGCGAGCCCTACATGGGCGTGGCGGAATTCTGCGAGGATCTGGGGCTGGACGCCCAGGTGATCGACAACGGGAGCGCGGTCTCCATGGCCATGAACGGGCTGGTGCTGACCGCCCAGGTGGGACAGGCCTATCTGGTCTGCAACGAGCGGTACATCTATCTGCGCAACGGGGCCCAGGTCCTGAACGGGGTCGTGGCGCTGCCGGTGGAGGATCTGGTCAAGTGCATGGGCCTGACGGCCTGCTGGGACCGGGTGCGGTGGGAGCTTTCCGTGGCGGACACGGAGGTGAAGCCCCTGAAGTCCGGGAGCCTTTATTATGACGAGACGGACGTGTTCTGGCTCAGCCGGCTGATCTTCGCCCTGGCGGCGGAGCAGCCCCTGGAGGCCCAGATAGCGGTGGGCGACGTGTGCGTCAACCGGGTCCGCAGCGACCGGTTCGCCGGGCAGAACAACATCTATGAGGTCATCTTCGCCAAGAACCAGTTCAGCGTGGTGACCAACGGCATGATCTACGTGCAGCCGGACGCATCCTCCGTCCTGGCGGCCAAGCTGGCCCTGGAGGGCTGCGACCTGTCCGGCGGGGCCGACTATGTGGCCCAGAGCGACATGGGTGCGGACTACGAGATGGTCGCCGCGTTCGGGAGCCTGAGGTTCTACAGAGAGGCTTGATAGGCCCGGAGGGCTGTGATATACTGCCGGTGAGGCGCTATTGAACTTGACTGTCTAAGAACAATGAACGGAGCGAAGGCCGGTCAGGCCGAGCCGCGTCGTCGGAGCTCGCATGGCTAGGTCGTGATTTGCCGCAAGCGGCAAACCCCGAATAGCCTGCGGCTCCTCCTCTCCCCACGCGAATACATTCGCGTGGGGACCCCAGGACCCGCGCGTGAAGTCAAAATCCGCTGTGCGACAGGATTTTGACTTCCTGCGAGGGGAAATTCACTTTCCCCTCGCAGTTTCAATCCGAGCAGAGACGCGCCGGGCGCGTCTCTTTTTCTGTTGAGGTATCGCATGGAACAGATCATTCGCGAGGGCCTGGCGGCCATGGGCATCCCGGCCACGCCGGACCAGGTCCGGACCATGGCGGAATACGGCGAGCTGCTGCTGCGGGCCAACGAGACCACGAACCTGACGGCCATCCGGGAGCCGGACGCCGCGGCCCGGCTGCATTTTCTGGACAGCGCCGCGCTGGTGGCGCTGGCGGACTTTTCCGCCGGCAAGGCCGTGGCGGACGTGGGGTCCGGCGCGGGGTTTCCAGGCGTGCCGCTGCGCGTTCTGCGGCCCGGTATCCGGCTCACCTGCCTGGACAGCGTGGGCAAGAAGATGGATTTCGTCCGGGAAAGCTGCGCCGTGCTGGGCATGGAGGACGTGCGGTGCCTCTGGGGCCGGGCGGAGGAGCTTCCCCAGCTGCGGGAGAGCTTTGACGTCGTGACCAGCCGGGCGGTAGCGGAGCTGCACCTGCTGGCGGAGCTGTGCCTGCCCCTGGCGAAGGTGGGCGGGCTGTTTCTCGCCATGAAAAACCCGGACTGCGACCAGGAGGCCGCCCGGGGGGACTTCGCCGTCCGGACCATGGGGGGCCGGGTCCGGGAGATACGGCGCTACGATATCCCCGGCGCGGACGTGACCCACGCGGTGGTGGTGATCGAGAAGATCAAGCCCACCCCGCCCCAGTACCCCCGCCGGTGGGCGCAGATCAAGAAGAAACCCCTTCTGGGGTGAGGTGAAACGATGACGAACGAGGAAATTTGGCGCATAGCGCTGGAGCAGTCGGCCGTCGACTGCAACTGTGCGCCCGAGGATCTTTTGCGCACGGAAAACGTGATCGCCGCCGCCAACGACGACCCCCGGGCAAGGGTCTATCTGCCCCGGCCGGTGGAGTGCGAGCTGGTGAGCTACGGCAGCAACGTGGTGGCCCAGGTGAGCGGCCGCGTCCGGGAGGCGGTGACGGGGTACGTGAACGCCTACCCGGCCAGCTTCGCCTTTGAGACGCCCCATATCTATGTGCTCAACGAGGCCCTGAGACCCTTCGGGCTGGCGGCCTGCTATATCGCGGAGTATTTCCTGCCGGACGTGACCGCGCTGCGGCCGCTGGACTGCCCCTATACCCTGCGGCTGCTGGAGCCGGCGGACTTTGCGGGGCTATACCTGCCCCAGTGGAGCAACGCCCTGTGCGCGCACCGGCGGGAGCGGGACGTGCTGGCCCTGGGGGCATACGACGGCGGGACGCTGGTGGGTCTCGCGGGCGTGTCTGCCGACTGCGAGGGAATGTGGCAGATCGGCGTGGACGTGCTGCCGGACTACCGGCGGCGGGGCGTGGCCTCGGCGCTTACGAGCCGCCTGGCCCTGGAGGTGTTCGGGAGGGGCAAGGTCCCGTTCTATTGCGCGGCATGGTGTAATCTGAAGAGCGTCCGCAACGCCCTCAAGTGCGGCTTCCGGCCCGCCTGGGTGGAGCTGACGGCCCGGGACCTCGCCCATGTGGAAGAGCTGAACCGGCGGTAAACGGCGGGAAAACGCCGCTCTACGCTCCGTCGGTTGCCAAGCGGCACCTCCGGCGGTACAATGGCGGCGTGAGGTGATGGATATGGACGGGATCGACCGGGAGCGGTTCGGGCCATTCGTGGCCCGGCTGCGGAAGGAAAAGGGGCTGACCCAAAAGGCGCTGGCCCAGCGCATCCATGTGTCCGACAAGGCGGTGAGCAAGTGGGAGCGGGCTGCGGGCCTGCCGGATATCACGTTGCTCATCCCCCTGGCGGAGGCCCTGGACGTGACGGTGACGGAGCTTTTGCGGGGCTGCCGTGAGCCGGCGCAGACCGCCGTGAGCGCCGACGAGGCGGAGGCGCTGGTGCGCCGGGTGCTGGCCATGTCCGGTAAGGAGCCGGCCCGGGGCGGGCCGGACCGGAAAAAGTGGGGGATACGGTACGCCCTGTGCCTGATCCCGGCGGCGGTATCGATGTGGCGGCTCATGACCGGGATGATCCGGGACCCGGACCACTGGCTCACGTACCAGCCCGCGGCGCTGATGACGGCCCTGGCCGCCGTGTTCGGGCTCTACTTCTGCCTGTTCGCCCGGACCCGCCTGCCCTGGTACTACGACGCGGACGACATCGGCTTTTACCAGGACGGCCCCATGCGCATCAACATGCCCGGGGTGCGCTTCAATAACCGCACCTGGCCCCATATCCTGACGGGCCTTCGGCTGTGGTCCTTGCTGACCATGGCCCTGAGCGGGGCGGTGTGCGCGCTGGCGAAAGGACTGTTCGGGCCGGGACTTGTGGCGGCATACCTGCCCATGGGGTCCCTGGCGGGACTGCTGGCGGCGGTCTATGTGCCGGGAAGAAAAAAGTAAAACAGCGGGGCCTGAAAACGGTCCCGCTGTTTTTGCGCCGCCGGCGCACACCGCTTTGAAAGCCGGTAGAAAGTCAAGCAAGTGCAACACGAAGGACTTCAGCAGGGGTGCGCCATTTGAGGCATTTTCTGGGGCGGGAGTTGAGCAGGCGCTCCACTCTTGCGACGT
>CANPXZ010000128.1 GCA_947587485.1 uncultured Oscillospiraceae bacterium
CGTCGCCCTCGCAGACCATGTCCCGGGGCGGGGTGGTGGAGTTGCCGATGCTCTTGGCGGGGGGCAGACAGTCGAAGCGGCGGACCGGGCTGTCGTCCCAGCCGTTGGCGTATCGGTACAGGGTCAGGCCCGCCTTGCCCATCCGCAGCCGCAGAGCCTCCGGGTCCGCCCCGGCCAGCTCCCCGATGGTGCGGATGCCCATGGCCCCCAGAGTCCGGGTGGAGGCGGGACCCACGAACAGCAGCGCGTTCACCGGCAGGGGCCAGACCACCTGCCGGAAGTTGTCCCGGTCAAAGACCGTCACCGCGTCGGGCTTGCGGTAGTCGGAGCCCAGCTTGGCGAAGGGCTTGTTCCAGCTGACCCCCACGCTGACCGTCAGCCCCAGCTCCCGCCGGATGCGCCGGCGGATGTCCTCCGCCGCCAGGTACCCGTCCTTGTGGGCGTGACAGCCGGTGATGTCCAGCCAGCTCTCGTCCAGGCCGAAGGGCTCCTGCAGGTCCGTGTAGCTGCTGTATATGGCCCGGCAGGCGTGGGAATAGCGCTCGTATTTCTCGTAGTGGGGCCGCAGGATGATGAGCTCTGGGCAAAGCTGCTTTGCCTGCCAGAGCACCATGCCGGTCTTGACGCCGCAGCGCTTGGCCTCCTCGCTCTTGGCGAGAATGATGCCGTGGCGGGCCTCCACGTCCCCTCCCACCGCCACCGGCCGGCCCCGCAGTTCCGGCTTTTCCAGCAGTTCGATGCTCACATAGCAGGCGTTGATATCCGAATGTAGGATCACTCTCTCCATGACCCTATTATAAATCGCTTGATTGGAGAAGTAAAGAGGAAATTTCTCTCATAAGGAGAAAACTCTTGCAATTGTTCTCTCCATGCTCTATACTGAAAACCAAAGGAGGGCGATGGGCCATGTATGACGATATCGGCGCGAAGATCGCCGCTTTGCGGCGGCAGGCGGGCCTTTCCCAAAAGGAGCTGGCCCAGCGCCTGACGGAGCTGGGGGAGCCCCTCTCGGACAAGGCGCTCTCCAAATGGGAGAAGGGGGCCACGCTGCCCTCGGCCCGGCAGTTTCTGCTGACGTGCCGGGCGCTGGAGGTGTCGGACGTGTCCGGGGAGTTCATGGGCGCGGGCCCGGCCCACGGTCTGGACGCCGCCGGGCGGCGGAAGCTTTATGAGTACGCGGACCTTCTCCGCCGCAGCGGGCTATACGATCTCCGGCCGGAGCGGGGCCGGGCCATCCGGCTTTACACCCTGGCGGCCAGCGCGGGCCCCGGCCAGTTTCTGGACGACGGGGACTTTACCTGGATGGACGCCCAGGACGCCCCCCGGCAGGCGGACTTTGCCGTCCGGGTGGCGGGGGACAGCATGGAGCCTAGGTACCACGACGGCCAGGTGGTGTATGTGAAGGCGTCGCCCACGGTGGAGGACGGGGAGATCGGCCTGTTCTCCTGGCAGGGCAGCGGCTACATCAAGCGGCTCCACGACCGGCCGGACGGGGTGCGGCTGCACAGCCTGAATCCGGCCTATGAGGATATCCGCATCCCGGACCCGGCGCAGCTTCGGGTGTTCGGCCGGGTGTTGTAAAGGAGGAAGCGGAGGATGGAGATCAAGAAAAAGACATGTCTGCGGCTGGGGGTGACGGCGTTTCTGCTGTTCCTGGCCATCCACTACTGGAAGTCCGTGGCGGGGCTTTTGGGCCTGCTGCTGGGGGCCTGCGTGCCGCTGGTGCTGGGGGCGGCCATCGCCTATGTGATCAACGTGCTGATGGACCTGTATGAGAGGCACTATTTCCCCGGAAAGACCGCCGGCCCGGCTGTGAAAAGCCGGCGGCCGGTGTGCATGCTGGGGGCGGTGCTGACGGTGGTGCTGGTGCTGTTTCTGGTGGTACAACTGGTGGTGCCGGAGTTTCTCTCCTGCGTCAACGCACTGATCCGGCAGGCGCCCCGGGCGGTGAACGCGCTCCTGCAAAATCCCACGGTCCAGCGGCTGATCCCGCCGGACATCGAGGAAAAGCTGGCGTCCCTGGACTGGGGCGGCATCGTCGCCCAGGTGCGCAAGGTGCTCACCAGCGGCTTCACCGGCGCGGCCAACGCGGTCAGCTCCATCTTCTCCGGGGCGGTGACGGCCCTGTTCGCCCTGATCTTCGCCATATACCTGCTGCTGGGCAAGGACACCCTGAGCCGGCAATGCCGGCGGGTGATGGACTGCTATCTGCCCGAGAGGTGGCAGAAGGGCGTCGGCTATATCCTGCGCGTCCTGAACGGCAGCTTCCGCAGCTACGTGGTGGGTCAGTGCACCGAGGCGGTGATTTTGGGCTGCCTTTGCATCGGGGGGATGCTGCTGTTCCGGTTCCCCTACGCCACCATGATCGGCACCCTGGTGGGCGTCACGGCCCTGATCCCCGTGGCCGGGGCCTACATCGGCGCGGGCGTGGGCGCGTTCATGATCTTGTCCGTGTCCCCGGAGAAGGCTATCTGGTTTCTGGTGTTCATCGTGGTGCTCCAGCAGCTGGAGGGGAACCTGATCTATCCCCGTGTGGTGGGCTCCTCCATCGGTCTGCCGGGCATCTTCGTGCTGGCGGCGGTGACGGTGGGCGGCGCCATGTTCGGCGTGCTGGGCATGCTGCTGGGGGTGCCGCTGGTGGCGGCGGTCTATCAGATCGTCCGGGAGGATGTGGCCCGCCGGGAGCGGGAGAACGCCGCCCCGCCAGACCTGGACATTATGAAGGAATAAAAAGCGACAGACGAGGGAGGCGCTTCGTAAGGAAGCCGTCTCCCTCCGGTTTTTATAAAAATATCTACAGATACCCAGCGAAAGTCCTTTTTCGGACACTTTATATGTGGAAGGCAGGTGAGAACGGTGAAGTACGATATTTTGGAAGACTACGTGGAAAAGGTGTACGGCTACGCGGCCAGGCGGACGTCCTCCCGGGAGGAAGCGGACGAACTGGCCCAGGAGATCCTTTTTACCGCAGTCAGGGAGCTGCCAAAGCTCCAACGGGAGGACAGATTTGAACCGTGGCTCTGGGGGCTCGCGAAAAACGTCACCAAAAGCTTCCGGCGGTCTCTTGGGAAACAGCGCGCGATGTATTCCTATGACACGCTGGAAAAGCTGCCCTATGAGGAGGAGCGTTTCGACGATCAGGAGGAAGTATACGAGCTTTTGCGCCGGCAGATCGCCATGCTCTCCGCCCGGTACCGTGACATCATCGTTCTTTACTATTACGACGGCCTTTCCACAAAAACGATCTCCGAGAGGCTGGATATCCCGGAGGGCACCGTCCGCTGGCGGCTCACGGAGGCTCGGAGGAAACTGAAAAAGGAGTGTGCCGATATGCAGGAGACCGCGTTAAGGCCCGTAAAAATGGGCCTGGACATCTACGGAAGAGGCAATTATAACGGCAATACGATCCCGTTCCCCACGGCATATATCGATGACGCGCTGTCGCAGAATATCCTGTACAACTGCTATGAGCAGCCGCGCGGCGTTGAGGAACTGGCAAAGCTCTGCGGCGTCCCGGCGTATTATATCGAGGAGCGGGTCGAAAATCTGCTGAAACGGGAGGCGGTCGTCGAAGCGACCAAGGGCAAATACCGCACGGACTTTATCATCTGGTCGGACAAATATGGGATCTACTGCGAGGAAAACGCCGAAAAAATGTTGCTGCCGATGATGGACGAGCTGGTGGGCGCCCTGAAGGGCATCGCGAAGGAGGCGGCGGACATCGGCTTTTACAAGGCCGGAAAAAGCGAGACGGATCTTTTTTACCTCTACGGTGCGATGGCGTTTTCCTACGCCAGCGAACATCACTGTACCTTACCGAGTCCGCCGCTCCGGGAAAAATACGACGGCGGCGAGTGGTGCTACGTGGGGACCGTGGAGACCGGAAAGCACCTGAGGATCACGGTCGGAAGGCTGCACAGCGCCAATCTCGGCAGCCGGGGCGGGTGCAGCCACACCGTGTACTATTCCATAGACGGCATCGCATACCGGGACATGATGAGCGATCATCTTATCAATGTCTGCGAGGATATCCTGCGCGGCGGCGGGACGGAGGATATCGTCTCCGCCGCAGAGGCGATCCAAAAGGGGTATATCGTCAAAAAACAAGACGGCAGTCTTTTCGTGACAGTCCCGTTCTTTACAAAAGCCCAAAAGGCGGCCTTTGACGCCATCGCGGAAAAGTACCTCGCCCCTCTCATGCCGGCCTATTCCGAGGTCATCGGCGCGTTCGTATCCGGGTATAAGAGGCTGTTCCCCAGACACCTTCAGGAGGACGCGGACCGGATGTGCCGATATATGTTTTTCGGGTTTTATTCGGTCATCGTCCGTTATGCCCAGAGGACCGGGGCGGTCGAAATGCCCTCGCCGGATTGTTATTGCGACGTCATGATCCAATTCAAGGAACCCTAAGCGCAAACAGACCCTGTCCTCGGACGGGGTCTGCCGCTGTCTGCAAGGGAAGGGGCGCTCAGGATTCGGAGAAAAATGCTCTTGAAATCCCATGTCCGCTCATGGTATACTTGTCCCATCCAATGAAAGGAGGGCGCGGCGATGCGGTGGATCAACGGCTCCGTTTTACGTTGTCTCGGCTGCGATATGGCCATCCACAGGATCAGTGCGCCCTTTTTTCGGTGACAACAGGTCACGGTAAACGGTCGCGCCGATCCTTTTCTTATGCTGAAAAGAAAGGATGGCGCTATTTTTATGCCCAAAAATCATAAACACTTTTCTATTTCCAGACAAAAACGGGCCCTTCTGGTGCTGGAATGGTCGGTAGGCTTCCGTCCGGCGGGAAGCGTGTGGGTCCTGCTGCTGGCTCTGCGTGGGTTCTCCCTGGTGGAGATCGGCCTGGCGGAGGCGGTATTCCATGTGGTGAGCCTGTGCTGCGAGCTGCCTTCCGGGCTTCTGGCGGACGTGCTGGGGCGGAAGCGGACCCTGACGGCCAGCCATGTGATGTTTGTGCTCTCCGCCCTTCTGATGGCGGCCTCCCGGGGGATGGCCGGGGTATGTCTGTCTCTGGCCGTTTCCGCCCTGGGGTATAACCTGGAGTCCGGCACGCGGGAGGCCGTTACCTATGAGTCCATGCTGCAAGCGGGACAGGGGGCGGACTATCTGAAATTTTCCTCCCTGCAAAACGGGGTATACCGCTTCAGCAGCGGCGGCGCTATGCTGCTGGCGGGGGCCGCGGTGCTCCTGGGCTGGCGCAGGGCGTACCTGTTGGACACGGGGATCGCCTTCATCGGGTTCGTGGCCGCGCTGACCATCACGGAACCTGCGCGGGACGCTCCCGCGATCACGCTGCGGACGCTGCCCGCCGCCCTGGCGGAGACGGTCCGGGGCGCCTGGATGCTTCTCCGGTCGGACGGCGCGGCTGTCCGGATCATGGCGCTCAACTCCCTGGTGGGGGCATGCGCGACGTTGACGGGGTTTTACCTGCAAGAGAAGGTAGAGGCGGCGGTGACGGCCCCGGCGCTGCTGGGACCGGCGCTGTTCGCGCTGGGATTGGGCGGCGGTCTGGCAGGACTGCTGACGGGCAGGCTGGACCGCCTGTCCTATCCGAAGGCGGCGGCCCTCACAGGAGGGGGCGTTCTGCTTTGCGCCCTGGCGGCGCGGGGGACGTGTCTGCCGGTGCTGGTGGCATCCGGTCTGCTGGCCGGGCTTCTGGACGACAGTCTCCAGCTTATCAGCGACAAGAGGCTGAATGACAGGTTCCCATCCGCCCAGCGGGCCACGCTGATCTCCGTCTCATCCATGATCTTCTCGGTTTTTATGATACCTCTGTCGCCGCTTTTCGGCCGGTGGTTCTAATAGTATCAGAGACTGCATAGCAAAAGCCAGCGTCATTTCAGACGCTGGCTTTTCTGTCATTTCTCTTCCTTCGGCGTATAGCGCCCGGATTTTTGCCGCTCCCGGACGCACTGGGTCAGCAGGTACTCGATCTGGCCGTTGACGGAGCGGAAATCGTCCTCGGCCCAGGCGGCCAGGTCGTCGTAGAGCTTGCCGGATATGCGCAGCAGGAGCTGTTTTTTCTCGCTGTTCCCGGCCACGGCTCAATACAAACTGCCGGAGTTGACGATGGGCTGGGCGTCCTTGTTGCCGCACAGGACCACCAGAAGGTTCGACACCATGGCCGCCTTGCGCTCCTCGTCCAGGTCCACCATGCCGCCCTTGTTCAGCCTGTCCAGGGCCATCTCCACCATGCCCACGGCCCCGTCCACGATCATCTTCCGGGCGTCGATGATGGCGCTGGCCTGCT
>CANPXZ010000129.1 GCA_947587485.1 uncultured Oscillospiraceae bacterium
ACCAGTCCCCCAGGGCCCGGTTGTCGTCAAAGCGGTCGCCGAACCAGCCGTCGTCCAGCACCAGCATCTCGATGCCGACCTCCGCCCCGGCCCGGGCCATGGCCAGGAGCTTTTCCGTGTCGAAGTCGAAGTAGGCCCCCTCCCAGCTGTTGAGCAGGATGGGACGCTTTTTATCCTTCCACTCACCCCGGATCAGGTGGCCCCGGTACAGGTCATGGAGCGTTCGGGTCATGGCCCCCAGCCCCTGGCGGGAGTAGACCATCACCGCCTCCGGGGCCTGGAAGCTCTCCCCGGCGGCCAGCCTCCAGCAGAAGTTATAGGGGCTCACGCCCAGCACCGCCCGGACCTGATCGAACTGGTCCGCCTCCGCCTGGGCCTCGAAATTGCCGGACCAGACCAGGTGCATGGCATAGACCTCTCCCCCGGTCTGGGTGGCGTCGGGGGTCAGAAGGGCCAGGAAGGGCTGGGCCTGGTGACTGGTCTCGCCCCGCTCGGAGAACACCCCCTGCCGCCCCTTGCCCAGGGGCAGCCGCTGGATGACCCGCTCCCGGGCCCAGGAGCCGTGCAAGGTGAGCAGCTCAAAGTCCCGGTCGTCCATATCCAGGCACGCGGACAGGACCTTGGTCAGCCAGAGGACAGGCTCCTTCGCGCCGGTGTTGCGCACGCACACGCTCCTGGCGATGGCGTCCAGCTTTTCAAAGACCGTGTACTCCAGGTCGATCTCCAGCCCCAGCACGTCGTCCGCCAGGGTCACCGTCAGGGCCGTGCAGTCCTCCTCCCCGCCGAAGGTGGCGGGCAGGCCCGGCAGGGGGCTTTTCCCCTTGCGGATGCTGTGGCGGCGGTAGCCCGCCTCCACGGCGTTGTGGCCCCCGGCCGTGCGCACCTCCAGACAGTGGGTGCGAAAATCCCCCACCCCGCCGGTGGGGTACTCGAAGGGGGCCGAGTCCAGGAAGCTCAGCTTGTCCCGGGCGTTCCGGTCCGGGGTATAGGGCGGCTCCCCCATCCTGGCCAGCCAGGACACGTCCGTCCCGTGGAGCCGGGGGCCGTAATAATAGTGCAGCAGGTACCCGAAATCGTCCGCCACGCCCATGATGTAGCTGGTGTTTGGCGTGTCCAGCTTGAAGATCCTGTTTTTCTCGTCGTAAATGATGCTCATATCCTCACTCCGTTCCGTCTTTCAGTCCGTCCATCATGCCCTGCAAAGCGCTCTCGGATTCCTCATACACCGTCAGCGCCCGCCGGTCGATGAGGCCGAAGTTCTCCCCCGTGGTGTGCAGAGCCCCGTTGTCCCACCAGACGCATGGGATGCCATAGGCCGCCGCCTCGGACACGTAATACTTTGCCCACTCGTACCGGGCCTGGGCGTTGTCCTTGTCGATACAGCCCATCTCGTCGATGACCACCGGCACGCCCTTTTGGACATACATATAGTCCAGGCTCTTCAGCATCTTGCCGATCTGGCTCCGGCCGCTCCCATTGAACGTGTCCGCCTTGGACCTGGTGTCCAGGCACAGGTCGTAGGGCGTGTAGGCGTGGATGGAGAGCAGCAGCCGGTCCTCCGCGCTGTCCTCCGGCATATGAAACCGGCTCAACAGGGCCCCGGAGGGAGAGCCCGCGTAGGGGCAGACGATCACGAACCGGTCCTCGTTGCAGCCCCCCGCCGCCCGGATGGCGTCCAGGGCGGCCTGATTCAGCTCGTTGACCACGTCTAGCGCCGCCATGCATTCCTCATTTTTGGCGTCCACGCTCCACTCGTAGGAGGCCCCCTCGATCCGGGGCTCGTTCATGGTCTGGAAGATGAGCCGCCGGTCCGTGTCCGCGAACCGGGCTGCGATCTGGCTCCAGACCGCCGTCAGATACTCCCCGGCCGCTTCGGCATTCTCCGGCGCGGGGTAATAGACCCCGTTGTCGTGGTGGGCGTTGACGATGACGAAGAGCCCCGCCTCCAGGGCCTGGTCCACCACCGTCTCTACCCGGTCCATCCAGGCCCCGTCGATGGTATACTCCGGCGGGCCGGCGGTGTGCCCGCTCCAGGACACCGGGATGCGCACCGTGTTGAAGCCCAGGTCCTTCACCGTCTCAAAAAGCTCCGCCGTGGTGACCGGATTTCCCCAGGCCGTCTCATGGGGAGCGTCAAAGGTGTTGCCCAGATTCCATCCGATCTTCATCTGCTCCGCCATCTCCTTTGCAGATCCCGACGCCGCCTCCCCGGCGGCAGCCGCCGTCGGGCCGCCGGTCCCGGCGACCGTCAGCGCCGCCAGCAGCACACACAAAACCCGCCAAACCGCAGAAGTCTTCATCTTGTCCTAACCCCTCCCGTCTTGCCGCGATCATATCAAATCGCGGCGGAAAATACAACCGTTTTCGCAAAGTTATCCCCGGTCCCGGAAAAATGCCATTCGCAAAACCCGCGCCTGCCGCTGGAATTGACAAAAAACGAGCGCGTCACTTGCATTTAATAGCGGTATCATGTAGAATAGGTGCGTTGAATTTTAGCACAAGAGGGAAAATTTATGAGCCGAAATGCAAAAAAGTCCTCCGCCAGAGCCCCCATCCGCTGGCTGGGACGGACCTTGTTTTTCCTGTTCTGGACCCTGCTGCTGACGGTGGCGCTCCTGCTTGGCGTGATCTGGGTGATGGAAAAGGGGCCCTCGCCCACTCTTACGGCCACCTTCTGCCGCTCCATGCGGGAGACCAGCGCCATCCGCTGGATCCCCAACATCTTCCTCTCCGACGAGGAGATCGACGCGCTGAAGAGCACGGACACCCAGGATGTGGAGACCCAGGCGGTGAACACCTCCCTGATCCACATCGCCCAGGGAGACGGACCCGTTCAGGAGGCGGAGGGCGAGGAAGAGACCCCCGACCTGGAGGTCATCGACATCGCCGACGGCACCATCAAGGGGAAGCTGCTCATCGTCCGGGACCCCTCCCGGGTGATCCTGGGCACGTCCGACAATCTGGGACACCAGGCGGGCATGCAGCTTACAGACCTGGTGGCCAAGTATGACGGGGTCGCGGGCATCAACGCCGGCGGCTTCAACGACGAGAACGGACTGGGCAACGGAGGCATCCCCCAGGGCCTGGTGATCACCGGCGGCGAGCTTGTCTGGGGCAGCGCCGGGACCAACTACCAGGTGATCGGCTTCGACAGCGACAATATCCTCCATGTGGGCCGGATGACCGGCGGCGAGGCCCTGTCCCTGGGTATCCGGGACGCGGTGAGCTTCATCACCCACGACGGCCTGGGCTCCGCCCTGATCATCAACGGCGATGTGCAGTCCCAGAACCTGGCCAGCGGCGTCAATCCCCGGACCGCCATCGGCCAGCGGGACGACGGCGCCGTGCTGCTGCTGGTGCTGGACGGCCGCTCCATCAACACCCTGGGCGCCACTATGGAGAACATCTGCGACGTGATGCTCAGCTATGGCGCGGTGAACGCCGGGAACCTGGACGGCGGCTCCTCCAGCGTCATGGTGTACGACGGGGAGATCATCAACAACTGCGCCTCGGTCACAGGACCCCGGAGGATCCCCACAGGCTTTGTGGTTTTACAGGAGGACGCCAATGGCTGATCGACACAACAACGATTTCTGTGACGATTACGATCCCTGGGAGACATACAAAAACAGGACTGCGGCCCCTCAAAAGAGCACCCCGCAAGCCGCGCCCCCTCAAAGGAGCGCCCCCGTCTCCGGCGAGGACGCGCCCTCTCCGAAGGAACAGACCCGCCCGGACAGCCGGGACTTCGACTTTGCGCCCCGGAGGGAGCGGGCCCCGGGGCCTGAACCCCAGGAGGAGCAGGACCTTGAGTTCGCGCCCCGGATGGAGCACCCCCCGGAGGATGAGCCTCGGGAGGATCAATCCCCGGAGGACGAGTCTCAGGAGGATCAGCCCCCGGAGGATGAACCCCAGGAGGATCAGTTCCCGGAGGATGAGTCTGAAGAGGACCAGTCCTGGCAGCATGAACGGAAGCTCCGCCGGGGCCGCCGCCGCTGGCGGGTGTTCATCCTGGTCTATACGCTGCTGTTCCTGGCCGCAGGGGCGGCGGGCTGCTATGTGCTCTACCGCTATACGATGGCCTATGAGGCGTCTCTGCCGGAGCACGTGATGGACGACTTCATGGCCTCCACCACGGGGGAGCAGTGGTACGACTATGTACACGACGGGGCGGATTTCACCGTGTCCGAGTTCGAGGACGGCGAGGCGCTCTACCTGTCCTATTATGACGCCGCGATCGCCGGGAAAAAGCTGTCTTATTGGAAGGACCTGGAGCACTACAGCGACCAGGCCCCGGTATACAAGGTCCGGGGCGGCGGGCTGGACCTGTGCCTGGTGTACCTGAGCCCCATCGGGCAGGACGCGGCGGGCTTCGGCCGCCAGCTCTGGCAGCTGGACCACGTGCAGTCCCTCCTTTCCGTGAGGGGGCTGGAAAGCGTGACCGTGGAGATCGACGCGCCCCGCGAGGCGGAGGTATACCTGAACGGCAAGGCCGTGGGCGACGCTTACATCGCGGAGGAGATCCCCGCCGCAGATCTGTCTGATCTGGAGAGCCGCTTCACCCAGCCGCCCACCTATGTGCGCTACCGGGTGGACGCCATGTACGGGGAGATCACCGTCACCGACGGCCAGGGCCGGGTGCTGGACCCGGAGGCGGAGGAGGACGGGCTCGTCCGCTACGTGCTGCACGAGACGAAGAACTACGCCGTCACCGTCCGGGCGCCCTCCACGGTCACGGTCTCCATCAACGGCGCCGATCTGTCCGCCGATGAAGCGTCCAAGTCCGAGGACGGCATCCTGGCCGGACTGGAGGAATATACCGGCGGCGCCGGCTACAGGACGCTGACCTATGACGTGGAAGGGCTCAGACAGCCCCCGGAGATCACCGCCCGGGGCCCGGAGGGCCAGGAGCTCACCCCGCTGATCGATCAGAACGGGCGGTTCATCTTCTTCCCGCCCCAGGACGACGCCCTGGCGGCGGACGCGGCGGGCTGGGCCCAGGAGTTTTTCGACCGGTACATCAACTATTCCTCCCACGCTTTCAGCTACGACCGGCAGTCCACCCTTCTCAACCGCATCCTGCGCGGCACCCAGCTCTACGACTACGTGCAGGACAGCCGCGCCGCCATGATCTGGGCCTCCGCCACGGAGGTGAACTACGACGAGCTGACCTTTGCGGACTTTGCCCCCGTTGGGGAGAACTGCTTCACCTGCACCATCCGCTACAAGGCCGATTTCGAGGCCCAGTCCTGGTACCAGCACTATAGCTACGATATGCAGAACGCCTACGAGCTGGCCTTCGTCCGCTCCGGCGACGCCTGGTACGCCGCCGCCATGTCGGTCGTCGCCGGGTAACAGTCAGGTAGATACAACAAACATCAAGCACCAAAAAGCCTTGAAACACACATGTTTCAAGGCTTTCCTAACATCTGGTATTATTCAGTCCAGCCCTGTGTCGTCGTACTAGAGGAAAAAATAACCGCTCAGAATTGGTTTTGGTTGACTTATAATAACAAAAGACATTCAGTCGATCATGCAGGAAAACTTACCGGGCGTAGACATACGCCTGATCGACGCACATTCATTCCTGTGGGTCATCAACGAAGAATCATTTCGCCAATGGGAGGCAAATGTTGAAGAAGCGGAGATCGAGATAAGCGCGGAAAACTACCTGACTGCCAAAGCTGCCGAGGTCGCTGAAAGGGAAAAACGGATCACAAGCTATTTTGCCCGTAGCACAGAAGTAGTAAGGGAAACGAAAAAACGAGCTAACGGCATATGCCAACTTTGCGGCAAGCCAGCTCCGTTCATGGATAAGCACGGTACCCCCTATCTTGAAACGCATCATATCGTCTGGCTGTCCCGCGGAGGCGAGGACAGCACTAGTAACACAGTTGCCCTTTGTCCGAACTGTCATACTAAAATGCATATCGTTGATGACAAGGCAGATGTAAAGGTATTATTGGACAGCATAAGGTAACTTGCATATAGTTAAGAGTAGGATGGCAGGATGAAAAAGTACGGAAGCGGGCCTTCGTCTTTATCAGCCCATTTGGCAGGAACCCGAGAGCAGAGACGGTCTACCGTACCTCAAAAAAATCTATTTAGGGAAAAGCACTTCCATGAATACCAAAAAGCCTTGAAACACGAATGTTTCAAGGCTTTTTTCTGGCAGGGGAAGAAGGTTTCGAACCCTCGGCCTACGGTTTTGGAGACCGTCGCTCTGCCAACTGAGCTATTCC